>NZ_JASSPG010000008.1:0-274114 GCF_030247125.1 Halomonas sp. LC1
CTATACCGCAAAGAACCCAGCCAAACGGCTGGGTTTTTTGTTGCGCGCTCGAAAGCGCGCCATGACCAGCCCCGGGCACCCTGTGCTCGGGGCTTTTTGGTGTGTGGGTGGCGTCAGACGTTGATGAAAGACGTCGTTACCACTCGATCGACTCGCCTGCCCAGTCCCAGAAACTGCCAGTCTCTTCCGGCGACCGTTTGGCCATCACGTCGATCAGCTGTTTCGCCACGAAGTCAGCGGTAAACAGCTTACCGCTTGGAATCCGGGCTTGGAACGGCTTCGAGAGAGACGTATCTGTCGTGCCTGGGTGCAGGCAGAGAACGATCGACTGCTTATTCAACCGTGTTAGCTCGATTGAGGCGGTCTTCATCAACATATTGTGCGCGGCTTTGCTGGCACGGTAGCTATACCAACCGCCATACCCATTGTCAGTGATGGAGCCGACACGGGCTGAGAGGCTAGCGATGATCGTGGGGTGCTTCCCTTGCAGCGAGGGCTTGAGGGCGGCAATTAGCAGCGCAGGCGTTGCCGCATTGATGTGCATGACGTGGGCGAATGCCTCGTCATCCAGTTGCTCTAGGCGCTTTTCAGGCTGTATACCTCGGGAATCATCATGGAGTAGGCCCACCGCATTGAAGAGTAAGTGAACCGGTTGGCCGTCTAAGGCGCTACATAGCGCCTCTCGGCCTGATGGAGTAGTGATGTCTGCAGCCAGCGCATCGAGTTTGGGGTGATGTGCAGCTATCGCTGAGCGGCTAACTGCGATGACACGCCCCGTTTGAGGAGATGATAAAAGGCATTGCAGCATTGCATGACCAATGCCGCCATTGGCGCCTGTAATGACTGCGTTAAAGCCTTCGGGGAGATGAGGAAACATGACACGCTCCAATAATGAACACTCTTGTTCTCATTGAAGCGCTTTGTATAGATTTTGTCTAGGATAGCCGTTCAAGCCGATGCATTGATACGACCTGGCTGGGCGCTGTTACGACCATTTGGCTTATACAGTGTTTTTTCGGCAATTTGTCGAATGTAGTCGAGCATCTCTTGGTTATGCTTCATGCGTAACGACAGCATTTGGCCGGTCAATGCATTCATTCGTGAGACGCGTTCACTCTTTTCGAGCAGGCTTTCCCATGTCGGTAGGCACGCTGCGTCAGTAGCGGCTTGGTTGGCTCCCAGGGCACCTTCCGGATAGCCAAGCTTGGCTTGGACGCCACGGCGCAACACTTCCATGCGCTCCAACTCGTCCAGTAGTGCCTGCTTTTTAGCAGCGATCTGCGTTAATACGTCACCGTCGATACTGCCTTTGGTCAGCTGCTCCTGCTCATTGGAAAGTAGCGCAATGAGATCTTCAAGGCGCTGCAACTGGCTGGAAAGAAGGCGTGAAAGGCTCATAGGATAAACGTTACAGGTCGTTCAAATTGGCGATAAGGCCATCTGCGATACGATCAGCACGCACTTCGAGTCGACCTTCACGGATGGCATCACGAATCTCTTGGACCTTAGCCATGTCGATGTCTTGGCTGTCATCGATACTAGATGGGCTAAGCTGAGTCGTTTCACGGGTCGAATTACCCGTTTCCGGTGGCTTAGTGCCACCAATTTTTTGAGCATCATCACGCTGCTGCGCGGGGGTGTTGCGAAGCAGCGGATTGAGATTATCGATTTTCACGTTGTTGGCCTCATCGTCAACGTTGGGGCGCCGCGCGCTATATTACTTTTATCGGCTTTCTATAGAGAAACTTTAGATGATCGACTAAAAATCCACCATTAAAGTCCCTTGGCCAATCACTCGCGCGTTCATGATTTCACGAGGACCAAAACGTACACGGATGGTTTCACCTTGGGCACCATCCGCAAGTGCCTCCCCCTCCCGGGACACGCGAAAGCCGGTACCTTCCGCTATGACCGTGACACGCTGGCCACGTTCCACGAGGCTAGGGGCTTGTAAAAAATGTGCTTGGAAGGTGCTGCCGCTGCGGATAGGCCGCTGCGCGACCTTGCCCACGACCTCATCTTCACTCGTGAGTGCTTGAGAGGAGAGATCGCTCAAGTTGCCTTCACGCTGAGTTAGCATGGCTGCTGTAATCAAGGCTCCGCGCTCGATATCTTGGCTCGCTACGATATAACGACCAATCACGTCCACCTGCGCCTGCAGATAGCGGGTCTGGCGGCCTGCTTCACCGCAGCGAACGCCCACAGATACACGACCAATAGGAGCCTGATCCGCATTGGGTAAAAATGGGGTGGGCTGCAAACAGGCGGGTAGGTGCGGTGACGGCGGTGCGATATCGATGACCACTTCCTCGCCCAGCGCTTGAGCTTCTTGGTACAAGAACTGCTGCACGGCATCGACCAGTGCTTGGTCTGTCGTTTGTGCCCAGGCGGGCTGAGGCGCGCCGACATACAAAAGTAATAAGAAACCATTAAAAATTGCTGAGCAGCGTGCAGCAAAATGCAGCAAGTGGCGCATGGGAAAGTCGCTCAGGTTAGAGGAACAGACGGCTAGCATCAGCCCGGGAGTGTAATGCAAAAGTACCTCCCGCATCATGGGAAATGCTGGTGTAAACGGTAGCTGTTCCATGCTTTAAGGTGAAAGCCGCACGCCTATCATTCATCATCAACAATTTCCGATTTATTTTTGCCTCTCAGCGAGCGAGGGTCGGCATGATTGATCAGCTTGAATCTGCCTTTAACTTCCATCAGCAGGCACTGGGGTTGCGGCAGCAACGGCACCAAGTGCTAGCCGCTAACATTGCCAATGCCGACACGCCTAACTATAAGGCGCGGGACATCGACTTTGCCAGCGAGCTGAAGAAAGCCGTGGACGGCAGCCAGGCACAGCAGCAGAACGGTGGCTTGGCATTGGCGCGTACCTCCGATCGCCATTTGGCGGGTGAGGGGCCTGCCTGGCAAGGCGCAGGAAGTGCAGATTTGCTGTATCGAATTCCTGACCAGCCAAGTCTCGATGGCAACACCGTCGACATGGATCGCGAGCGAACACAGTTTGCCGACAATGCGGTGCGCTATCAGGCTGCGCTCACCATCATGAACCGTCGTATTCAAGGCCTGAAAAATGCGATGCAGCCTGAATAACCTAGTGATAGGAGAAGAATAAGCGATGTCGATGTTTTCAGCGTTTGATATTGCCGGTTCGGCCATGAGCGCCCAAGCCCAGCGGATGAACGTCACGGCGAGCAATATGGCGAATGCCGATAGTGTGGCAGGGCCCGATGGAGAAACCTACCGCGCCAAACAGGTCATGTTCGAAGCTCAGGCCCAGAATAACCGTTATGGGGTGGGGGGCGTACGGGTCACGGAAGTACTGGAAGACGACTCTCCGCTACGGATGGAGTACATGCCGAACCACCCCGCAGCGGACGAAGAAGGCTACGTTGCCAAGCCCAACGTCGAGCCGGTGCACGAGATGGTCAATATGATTTCTGCGTCACGCTCTTATCAAGCCAACGTGGAAGTTTTCAACACAACCAAGCAAATGATGGTTCAAACGCTATCGCTCGGTGAGGGCTAACGATGAATATTGACACGAGTGTCGTTAATAGCATTAACAGCAATGGTTCTACTTCTGGCCTCTCCACGCGTCAGTCTGCCGAACTGCGCGATAGCTTCATGACGCTACTGATCACACAGTTGCAGAACCAAGACCCGCTCAACCCGATGGAAAATGCGGAGATGACGTCTCAGCTCGCGCAAATCAATACGGTGAGCGGCATCGAAGAGCTGAACGATACCTTGAACGGCATTACCCAGCAGATGGATGCGGCGCAAACGCTGCAGGCGGCTGGGTTAATCGATAAAGCCGTACTGGTGCCAGGCAATAACGTGATGGTCAGCGTCGATCCTGACAATGGTTCGTACGCTACTCCGTTTGGCATTGAGCTCGATTCCCCTGCTGAGCAGGTAGAAGTCACGGTGACCAGTCAGTCCGGTGAAGTGGTTTATACCAATCAACTGGGCAGTGTAGCGGCGGGGGTAGAGTCATTTAGCTGGGGTGGCACGACCAACGGGGGCGATGCCGTTCCTGAGGGCGCTTATCGAGTTAATTTCAAAGCTACGAATGCCGAGGGTGAACTGCTGGAGTCGCGCGCATTGAATTATGCCTTGGTACAAGGCGTTTCGCCTGGAGCAGGTGGCAGTGACGTACGTCTTGACCTCGGTGCGATATATGGCCAAGTGACACTCGACCAAATCAAGCAAATTCTTTGATTACTCGCTAATCGATACTTTCTTCAGGGGAACATCATGAGTTTTACACAGGCACTTAGTGGCTTAAACGCTCAGCAGGAAAAACTCGGCGTCGTTGGCAACAACATTGCCAACTCTCAGACCGTTGGTTTCAAAAGCTCCAACGTGCAGTTTGCCGATGTCTTCGCAAACTCGCGCGTGGGCTTGGGGGTTCGGACCTCCGCCGTGTTGCAGAACTTCAGTCAGGGCAACATCGAGTCCACCAGCCGTAACATGGATCTGGCAATTGCCGGTGAAGGCTTCTTCCGTTACCAACAGCCTAATGGTGAAATTGGCTATTCGCGCAATGGTCAGCTGACCATGACGTCGGATGGTCGGCTCGTGAATGCCCAAGGGGCTCAGATCATGGGCTAC
Organism: Halomonas sp. LC1; assembly: GCF_030247125.1. Lineage (NCBI taxonomy): Bacteria > Pseudomonadati > Pseudomonadota > Gammaproteobacteria > Oceanospirillales > Halomonadaceae > Halomonas > Halomonas sp. LC1. The sequence continues at coordinate 4,624 of NZ_JASSPG010000008.1, forward strand.
CCCGCCGATGCCGAGGGCAACGTGCAAGAGGGCGGTAACGTGGTGCCCATGGAAATTCCACCTGGCGATTTGCCTGCAAACGCCACGACTGGGCTGGATATCTCGTTAAACCTGAACTCTGGCCAGCCAGTGATTGCTGCCGCGTTCGACGCGGATAATGCGAACACTTATAACTACTCTACCAACGCGACGGTCTTCGACTCCCAGGGTAACGCGCGTAACCTTTCCGTCTACTTTACTAAAACTGCCGCTAACGAGTGGGAAGTTAATGGGCGTTTGTCAGGTGGCCCCGCGGATGGCGGCACCTATGATGTGGCCCTGGGTAACCTGACGTTTACCCAAAACGGCACGTTACAGGCAGACAATTCCACCAATGCTTTGTTCAACAACAACGAATTTGGTGCCGGTAACCCGCTGGCAGCCCTGGATATCGAGCTGAGCTTTGAAGGGTCTACCCAGTTTGCCAGCGAATCCACGGTCAATGACACCGTACAGGACGGCTATACGTCAGGTGCGCTCGTTGGTATCACCATCGAGGAAGATGGCACCATCATGCGCAACTACTCGAACGAAGAGTCGCGCGCTGCTGGCCAGGTGACATTGGTGACTTTCCGTAATCCAGAAGGTCTGCGCCCTGAGGGTGAAAACTTGTGGGCAGCCACTGGAACCTCTGGTCAAGAGCTGCTGGGTGCGCCGGGCGCTGGCTTGCGCGGTTTAATCCAGCCAAGTGCGATTGAAACATCCAACGTGGATATGGCCCGTGAGCTGGTCGATATGATCGTGGCTCAGCGTGCCTACCAGGCAAACTCACAGACCATCAGTACTCAGGACGAGCTCCTGCAAACCATCATTAATATTTAATGAGTGGGCCAACGGGTAAGGAGTAAACGTCTTGGATCGCATGCTATACACCGCCATGAGCGGCGCAAAACACACGATGGACCAACAGTCGGTAGTGAGCAACAACCTATCGAACGTGTCGACCGCTGGGTTCCGCGCTCAGCTTCAGGCCGTGCGCTCGGTGCCCGTGCAGGGCGATGGCGCACTACCCACCCGGGTCTCGGCAGTAGCCACGACGCCGGGAACCGATTTCTCACAAGGCCCTATCGAGCGTACTGGACGTACGTTGGACGTGGCCATGCAGGGAAATGCTTGGATGGCGGTGTTAGCAGACGACGGGACCGAGACGTATACCCGCCGAGGCGACTTGCAGCTCGACAGCGATGGGGTGCTGTTGAGCGTAGGTCGGCCTGTCATGGGAGATGCCGGTCCCATTGCGGTGCCGCAGGGCGCGCAAATTTCATTTGGGGCCGACGGTACGATCAGTGCCATTCCTCAGGGGGAAGGGCCTGAAGCAATCGTGGACGTTGGCCGTATCAAACTCGTCACGCCGGATGAGCAGGGATTAGAACGCGGCGACGACGGACTTTTTAGAGCGCCACCCGGTGAGGATGGTGCGCCTGGCGTGCTGCAAGCGGATGAGGATGCTCGTTTGGTCAGTGGTGCGCTGGAAGGCAGTAACGTGAGTGCCGTCGATGCCATGGTATCGATGATCGACGTGGCGCGCCGTTACGACATGCAAATGAAAATGCTCAGCTCGGCGGACGAGAATGCCCAGCGAGCCAACAGTATTCTCGCTATTCAGGGCTAATCGCAGCCACTCAGCCAAGGGAACCTACGTATGATCAAGTCTTTGTGGACTGCCAAAACCGGACTAGAGTCTCAGCAAACCAAGCTGGATGTCATTTCCAACAACCTCGCGAACGTCAGTACCAATGGCTTCAAGCGTTCGCGGCCTGTTTTCGAAGACCTGCTTTATCAAAACATGCGCCAGCCGGGCGCGCAGAATAACATTCAGGACCGTCTGCCTTCCGGTATGCAGATCGGTACCGGGGTGCGTGCCGTGGCTACGGAGCGCTTGCACACGCAAGGCGGCTTGGAAGAAACGGGCAACTCCCGCGATCTCGCGATCAATGGTGAAGGCTTTTTCCAAGTGCTTTTGCCAGACGGCACGATTGGTTATACCCGTGACGGCAGTTTCCAGCTGAACGAAAATGGCCAGATGGTCACGGCGAACGGCTATCCGCTCGAGCCAGCGATCTTCGTGCCGGCCAATGCGCTATCGGTGTCGATCGGTGAAGATGGCACGGTGAGCGTGCGTCAGCCGGGAATCGCTCAAGATGCCGATATTGGCCAAATTAACGTGGCTTCCTTTATCAATCCAGCGGGTTTGGAAAGCATCGGTGGCAACCTTTACCTGGAAACCGGTGCCTCGGGTGCGCCGAACCAAAACGCGCCGGGTAATAACGGTGCCGGGCGACTGTTCCAAGGGTACGTCGAGACCTCGAACGTCAATGTCGTCGAGGAAATGGTCAACATGATCCAAACGCAGCGAGCTTACGAGATCAACAGTAAAGCTGTCTCGACCAGTGACGAAATGCTAGCGCGCTTAAGCCAGCTCTAATGCCACTGTTCGTCAGAGCTTCTTAACGGATCGCGCTATGTTGAAATCAAACCTTATGTTACGCCGCGTCGTGCTGGCTAGCTTAGCGCTGCTGGTGCTGCTGGCCGCAGGGTGCGCGCAGATACCCCGCGCGTCCGTCGTGGGCGAGCAAGAGCAGATCACCATTGTCGATCGGCCACCGCCGGTGCCTAACGGTTCCATCTATCAGGCGCGCCGGGGCTATCAGCCGCTATTCGAAGATCGTCGCCCCCGTACCATAGGCGATATTCTCACCATCGTGCTCGATGAAGAGGTAAGCGCGAGTAAGAATGCCCAATCCAACGCCAACCGCTCTGGCAGTGCGAGTCTGGACTTAGCCCAGCTTCCGGATGTGCTGGATACGTTGGCCGAGTACGGTTTCGATATCGAGGGCGCCAGCGATTTTGCGGGCGGCGGCGGCTCTCAGGCGAACAATACGTTTACCGGTACGATCACCGTCTCCGTATTAGAAGTGATGAATAACGGCAACCTGCGGGTACGCGGCGAGAAACAGATCGCGATCAACCAGGGCACCGAATTCATTCGCTTCTCGGGCGTCGTGAATCCTCGTACGATCACCGCGCAAAATACCGTGCCGTCGACTCAAGTGGCCGATGCACGGATCGAGTACGTGGGCGATGGCTATATCAACGAAGCGCAGCATATGGGGTGGCTGCAGCGCTTTTTCCTGAATGTGTCGCCGTTCTAGGCGTGTTAACGAGCTCGACAACAGAGACCTGGTGAAATGGCTATGCAGTGGAAAGCGTATCAACGTCTAACAGCCACCGTGCGTGTCGCAGCGTTCGTGGCACTCTGTTTGGTGATGTTGCCGGCCCACGCTGAGCGCGTGCGTGAGCTGGCAAGCTTTGCAGGCGTTCGTGATAACCAATTAGTCGGTTACGGTTTGGTCGTGGGTCTCGACGGAAGCGGCGACCAAACGACCCAAGCGCCCTTCACCAGTCAGAGTTTGACCAACATGCTGTCGCAGTTGGGTGTGACGGTGCCGCCGGGTACCAACCTGCAGCTGCGTAACGTGGCCGCCGTCATGGTCACAGCAGATCTGCCCCCCTTTTCTCGTCCAGGCCAACGTTTGGACATCGTCGTGTCCTCCATTGCCAACGCGAGCAGTTTGCGCGGTGGCACGCTGCTCATGACGCCCCTCAAAGGTGCCGATGGTGATACGTATGCGATTGCCCAGGGCAATATGCTGGTAGGCGGTGCGGGGGCACAAGCGGGCGGCAGCAGTGTGCAGATCAACCAGCAGGCATCGGGCCGTATTCCCAACGGTGCCCTCGTCGAGCGAGAAGTGCCGTTGAACCTGGGAGGCAACGGGGGAGTATTGGAGTTGCAGCTCAACGATGCCGACTTTGGGACCGTGCAGCGTATGGTTTCCGCGATTAATAGCGAGTTTGGGCAATCCGTCGCCTATGCACGCAATGGCCGTGTTATCGCTTTGGACGGCCCTATGGATGCCAATGAGCGGGTCAACTTCATGGCGCGCGTCGAGAACGTCCAGGTGACACCGACCGAGGCGCCCGCCAAAGTCGTGCTGAATGCACGCACTGGCTCCGTCGTGATGAATAGTGCAGTGACGCTTCGTCGTGCTGCCGTCGCGCATGGCAACCTCTCCATCATGATCGATACCCAGTTTGGCGTCAGCCAGCCTAACCCCTTAGGGGAGGGCGAGACCGTGGTCGTGCCGGACGCGGATATCGATATCGAACAACAAGAAGCCTATCTACAAATCGTCGAAGGCGCGGATTTGGCAGACGTGGTGAACGCATTGAACGCGTTGGGGGCCACTCCTCAAGATTTGATGTCGATTTTGGAAGCGTTGAGAGCGTCAGGCTCTTTACGTGCTGAGCTGGAGATCATCTGATGAGCATGGGGGATATGACCAGCCAGTTTGCGCTGGATATGAACGGGTTCCAGCGGCTGCAGCACAATGCCCGCGTCGACCCTGAAGCCGGTGTGCAAGGTGCGGCACAGCAATTCGAAGCTTTGTTCATCCAAATGATGGTCAAAAGCATGCGTGATGCCACGCCGACCTCGGGACTGTTGGAGAGTCGCGATACTACGTTCTATCAATCCATGCTCGACCAGCAGTGGTCCCAAGTCATGGCTTCCCGTGGCATTGGTCTGGCCGATGCGCTAGTGGAGCAGTTGCAGCGTCAAGGCGCGGTTGGACAAGCCAGCAACCCGGACCAAGAGCTTCAGGCACTGATTGCAGGCATCCCCCGTGGGACGCCGCGCGTGTTAGACAATCCGCTACAGCCTAACAACGCCCAGGCGCCTGCCAGTACGGGCAGCGGCCGTTTTTATGACGAGCTGGACGCTATTCGCCAACCGGAAGAGGTGAGCAGCGCCCCCGCCGCGTTAGCAGACGCCCCGCGTCCGGCGGCGTCTTCACATGAGCATGTCGAACGGTTCGTGCAAACGCTGGCCACGCCTGCGCAGGCGGCCAGCGCCGCTACCGGTGTGCCTGCCGAGCTTATTTTGGCGCAGGCAGCCCTGGAGACAGGCTGGGGGCGGCATGAAATAGCCACCCAGCAAGGCCGCAACAGCTACAACGTATTTGGCATTAAAGCGGGTAGCCAGTGGCAAGGCAAAACCACCGATATCGTGACCCACGAGTACGTGGACGGTCGCCGTACGCAAGTCGTCGATACTTTCCGTGTGTACGACTCTTTCGAGCACGCCTTTACCGATTATGCCAACTTGATTGGCAACAACCCTCGCTATGCGGGTGTTTTGCAAGCGGCCAATGCCGAGCAGGCGGCACGTGAGCTGCAGCGTGGCGGTTATGCGACCGATCCGCGTTACGCCGATAAGCTGGTATCGGTGATGAATACCATGGGCCCATTAAATGCCGCAGGAAGCCTTCTAGCGGATTCTCGCTAGCGACACCTCAAGTTTGTCTGCGTATTGCCGATAAGTAAAAAATCGGCCTAAGGAATTGAACCATGAGCATGTTTTCGATCGGCTTAAGCGGCCTCAACGCGGCGCAGAATGCCCTCAATACCACGAGTAACAACATCAGTAACGTCTATACGCCTAGCTACAACCGCGAGCTGACCCAGCTTGGTGAAGGGCGTGTGGGTGGGGGTGTCCGAGTCGATGATATCGAGCGCCAGTTCAATACCTATGTGGCCGATCAGCTCAATAACGCCAAGACCCAGTCCAGCGCGTTAGATACGTACTACAACCAAGTCTCGCAGATCGATAACCTGCTAGCCGACCGGGATGCGGGTCTTTCCCCGCTCATGCAGACGTTCTTTTCTTCGCTGGAAGATCTGGCAAGCTCCCCCTCTGATCCTGCGGCACGCCAGGGAGTGCTTGGGACGGCGAACACGCTGAGTGCGCAGTTCCGCTCGTTCGATGGCTACTTGCAGGACATGCAGAGCAACATCAACAACCAGATCAAAGATGAGATTACTCAGGTCAACAATACGGTGGAGCAAATTGCCGGTCTCAATAAAGAGATTGCATTGGCTCGCGCACGTACGGGCGAAGCGCCCAACAGCTTGTTGAACCAGCGCGACTTTCTTGTCTCCGAGCTCAACGAGCGCATGGATTTACGGCTGAACGTGCAGGATGGCAAGACGTACAACATTAGCTTGCCTAACGGTCAGCCGCTCGTCACGGGGACCAGCTCGTTCAAATTAGAACCCGTGCAGGCCGACTACGATCCTCAGCGGACGATCGTGGGATATCGCGATGGAGGCGGTAACCTGATTCAGTTGGACGAGTCCACGGTCAAAGGGGGCGCGCTGGGGGGATTGATGACATTCCGCTCAGAAACTCTCGATAAAACGCAGAACCAGGTTGGTCAGCTTGCCGTTTCGCTGTCCGTCGCATTTAACGAACAGCACAAGAAAGGCGTCGATTTGGACGGCGAGCAGGGCGGCGACTTCTTCAATGTGCGCGCACCACAAGCCTACAGTTACGAAGACAACAGCCCTGTAACGATCGACGCCATCGAATTTGATGCTGATGCTATCGATCAGCTACGTGCAACGGATTACACCGTCAGTTTTGCAGGTGGCGCACCTACCGTGACTCGTAACGATAGTGGTGCAGACGTCGATATCGGTACAGGCTGGGACGCTGCCAATAATACGCTATCGTTTGGCGGCCTCTCTATGACGTTTAGCAATACGCCGGCCGACGGGGATCAGTTTGAGGTACAACCCGTTCGTCGAGCCGCTAACGGTATGGAAGTGAATCTTATTGATGCTGATAAAATTGCCGCGGGCTTACCTATTAACCCTAATGACGATCCTGCAGATTGGATTGCCGCAGGCGCGGGTGATAATAGCAATGCATTATTGCTCCAAGATTTGCAAGGTCAGGATATTGTTGGCGGCAGCGCGTCCGTAAGCGGTGCCTATGGCGCGCTTGTCAGTGACGTGGGTAATCGCACCAACATTACCCAGGTCAATCTGGATGCACGCCAGGGCCTGACGGATCAACTACGCGCCGTACAGCAGTCGGAGTCTGGGGTGAACCTTGACGAAGAGGCGGCCAACTTGATTCGTTACCAACAGTTCTATCAAGCCAATGCCCGTGTGATCGATACCGCCGGTACGATCATGGACACCATTTTGAATCTGCGTAATTAATAGGAGCTTAGGCGATGCGTGTCAGTACGGTCACGATGTATGAACAGAGTACGGCTTCTATCAATCGTCAGCAAAATGACTTTTTGAAAGTGGGGCAACAAGTTGCCAGTGGGCGGCGTGTCGTCAATCCGTCGGATGACCCACAAGCGGCATCCCGTGCGGTAGGTGTCGACCAGTCGAAAGCCATCACACAGCAGTACGAAGACTCTCGTGTATCTGCGCGTAACTCATTGGCACAAACGGAAAGCATTCTCAACAGTATTAGCGATGCGGTGACTAGCGCCAAGACGCTGCTGATTCAAGCGTCCAGCGATACGTTGAGTGATGTTGACCGTGAATCCATTGCCAGTGAGTTGAAGGGTGTTTACGAGACGATGATCGGTCAGGCAAATGCCACCGATGGTAACGGCCGCTATATCTTTGGTGGTTACAAAGACGACGCTCCGCCCTTCGTTAAGTCTGCCGCTGGCAACGTCCAATACAACGGTGATACGAACGCGCGCGCTCAGCGCGTCGATGCGTCTCGCCTAATGCCCGTGACGGAAAATGGGGCGACGATTTTCCAAGGAGTGCCAAGCGGCGCAGGCTATATAGCCAAAGCCGAGTCAGCCAACCAGGGCAGCGTGACGTTCAGTGGTCCACAAGTGACCAATGTCAACGATCCAGATTATGGTGAAAGCTTCCGCGTTCTTTTCGACGAAGATGGAGGTGGTAACCCGACTTACACTGTCGAGCAGTTCGATGGGGCTGCTTGGCAGCCAGTCGCCGGTCTTGAGGATCAAGCTTACGACGAGTCAGCAGGCGAGCAAGTGAGTTTTGGAGGGGTGAGCCTGACTCTGAAAGGGGCGCCTGAAGTTGGCGATGAAATCCTAGTCGCTCAGCCTGGCAGTGATCAGCTTTCGGCCGATCTGTTTCAAACGATGGAAGCGGCTATCCGTGTACTAGAAACGCCAGCAGAAAATGGCACGCAGAAAGCAGCCCTGCGGAATACGCTGAACACGTCCATGCGTGAGTTGGATAACTCGTTGGACAACGTATTGACGGTCCGTGCCTCCGCCGGTGCCCGGCTCAACGAGCTAGACGTCATCGATGCAGTTGGCAGTAACCGCATGCTCAACTACGAACAAACGCTTTCGGACTTGGTTGATCTCGATTATGCCGATGCTATTTCCGAGTACAGCTTGCGCCAAGTAGGCCTTCAGGCGGCTCAGAAAGCGTTCGTAGACATCAAAGGCATGTCGCTGTTCGACTTCATGTAGTCTTCCAGCGTGTAACGTCTTATGGAAAGCCTCGGCCATCATGCCGGGGCTTTTTAGTTCAAGGGCGCCATCGTTTCGATAAGACTTTGGGTGAAGCTGATGCCTTGGCTAAACAGCTGTTGCAGAAAGCTGCCAATATCACTCATCAATACCATTAGCAGGACGATGCCAACGGTCAACGACGTAGGAAAGCCGATATTGAAAACGGTCAGCTGCGGCGCTGAGCGGTTCAAGATACCTAGCGATAAGCTAATAATCAGCAGCGAAGCCACCAACGGAAGGGCGAGCAGCATGCCGGAGGCAAAAATTGTCCCTGCATACCTTGCCAGCAGCTCGAAGGCATTCGGATTTAAACTGCCAACCCCGATGGGGAGCGTTTGAAAGCTCATCACCAGCGTCTCTAGTACCATCAAATGCCCATTAAACGCGAGAAACATCAGCAGCGTGATCATGTAGAGAATACGTGATAGCACCATGATGTTCGTGCCGCTCGACATGTCGAAAAAGCTCGCAAAGGCCAGACCCATCTGTAAACCGATAAACTCACCGGCGGCCTGCACGACAGCAAATACGACATGCATGACCAGCCCAATCGCGATGCCGATCAGCATTTGTTCGATGATGATGCCAAGGCCTGCCCACGACATGAGCGGTACGGCGGGCATGGGAGGCAGCACCGGCGCAATGACGATGGCAATGACAGCCGCTAACGACACCTTTGCTGGTGTGGGAATGCTGGAGTGTCCCCAGAGCGGGGTGGCCGTCATAAACGCCGTAATGCGTACGAAAGGCCAAAAGAAGGCAACCAGCCATCCTTGTAACTGTGCAAAGGTGACCTCGACCACTGCTTACATCACCATTGCAGGGATATTGGTGAACAGGCGCGTTGTGAAATCGGTAATCAAGCCAATGAGCCAGGGGCCCGCCAGCACTAAAACGGCAAAAACAGCCAGAATCTTGGGAATGAACGTGAGCGTCATCTCGTTAATTTGAGTGGCCGCCTGAAACAAGCTGATAATGAGGCCCGTAAAAAGGGCGGCGAGTAGCATGGGGCCTGCCAGGAACAGCGTTACGCGCATGCCTTGATAAGCGACGCTCATCACCATTTCGGGTGTCATGGATAGATGCTCCTTGCCGCGCCCCGCGACGTTAAATCATGTAAAAACTTTCTGCTAGCGAGCCAATGATGAGCTGCCAGCCATCGACCAACACGAAGAGCATGAGTTTGAAAGGCAGTGAGATGGTGACAGGAGGCACCATCATCATCCCCAGCGCCATCAGCGTACTAGCCACCACCAAATCGATAATCAAAAAAGGAATGAAAATGGTAAAGCCAATTTGAAACGCCGTTTTGAGTTCGCTGGTGACAAAGGCGGGGAGCAATACGCGCATCGGTAGCTCCTCTGGACCTTGCAGAGGGCCGATATCGGCGAGGCGAACGAACAAAGCAATATCAGGTTCCCGTGTTTGAGCCAGCATGAACTCACGAAATGGGAGTTGAGCACGCAGTAGAAACTCTTCGAAGTTGATCACCTCATCCGTTAGAGGCACCCAGGCGGTGTCGTACACCTGATTCAACACGGGAGACATGATAAAAAACGTCAGAAACAGTGCAATACCCAGCAGCACCTGATTGGGCGGCGTTGCCTGTGTGCCCATGGCGGTACGCAGTAGGCTAAGCACGATGATAATGCGCGTAAAGCTAGTCATCATCAACAGCATCGCTGGCAAGAAGGCCAGAGAGCTTAAAAAAAGCAGCGTTTGTAACGAGAGTGACCACTGCTGCCCGCCATCTTCGGTGGGCTGTGAGACGAGGCCGGGTAACTGCTGTGCTGCGGCGGGGAAGGCCATCAGACCGCCCGCAAGCAGTAGCGCAAATAGCCACCAGCGACGCGAAAAGAGCCGAGCAACATACGAAACGTGTGTCATGGTGAGTGCTGAGAGTCTGAAGGGGAGCGGTCGCTTTTGTCACGGTTCTTGGCCAGCGCATTGGCCAAGCGCTGAGCGAAACGAGACGGCGGAGTTTCGGGTATGTGGGGGCGGTTTGCCGGTGCCGGCCGCTCATGCAACTTGCTGATGCGACCGCTGCTCACGCCCAGTACCAGCCACGTGTCTTCCACTTCGACCACGACGACGCGTTCGCGGTTACCCACTGCGGTGGTTCCGACGATCCGCAATCGCGCGCCCTGGTCGAAACGATGCTGTTGCCAGCGCTTGAGCAGCGAGGTGCAGAGCAGAATGATCGCAATCACCAGCGCAAGCGCAGCGGCGGTTTTGCCCAGTGCCGCCATACCAATGAGAGCGTCGCCGCCGCTTAGTGCATCCACCGAGGATTGGGCGCTGGAGGTTGCCACGCTCATCGGTTGAGTTTATGAATCCGCTCGGAGGGCGTAATGATTTCCGTAATGCGGATACCGTATTTGTCTTCGATGACGACCACTTCGCCCTGGGCAATCAGATAACCATTGATCAGGATATCCATAGGCTCCCCGGCCAGGCCTTCTAGCTCGATGACGGAACCCTGTGCCAGCTCTAGCAGCTGTTTGATCGTAAGCTTCGTACGACCCAGCTCCACCGTCAGCTTGACCGGAATATCCATGATCATTTCGAGATCACGAGAAGGGGCGCTACCCTGCTCACCGCTCAGCGGGCGGAATACTTCGTCGCTGGCGGATTTAGCCTGGGGGGGCTCGGGTTCCGGCTCATCCTCTGCATCGGATTGCTCGGCTGCCTCCTGTTCCGCCATGGCGGCTGCCCAGGGGTCCTCGTCTTCGCTGGCGGCATCCGCGTCAGAGGACGGCTCTTCTTGCTCAGACATGGCTTCCGCCCAATCGTCATCAGAGACTTTTTGATCGGGTTTGTTAGGGTCAGTCATGCTTTGGATTCCTTGGCTTTCTGTCGCGTTGAACCTTTAATAAAGTCCTTGGACGATACGTTATTCATAGCAGCATGGTCGATCATACGTAGCACCCGTAACGCGCGCTGCTGACGCTGACTACCGTACTCGCACTCCATGACGGGGACCCCATCAACGCGTGCAGTAATCGTGCTGGGAATATCCACCGGCAAGACATCCCCCTTTTTCAGTCCCATTACCTGAGCGATACGGCTGGGAATTTGTGCAAATTCCGCGACCAGCTCCACCTCCGACTGGCGTAGCTCGCTGGCCATACGGCGTGACCAAGAACCGTCGCTATCGTGGTTGCTGTCGTTGATCGGGTTGACCAGCAAGTCGCGCAGCGGCTCGATCATGGCGTAGGGCATGCAGACTTGGAAGCTGCTCGAGAGATTGCCAACTTCGATGTTGAACTTGGTATTCACCACGATTTCGTTGGGTGAATTGGTAATGTTGGCAAACTTCGACTGTACCTCGGAGCGTAAAAAGTGGACATCGATCGGATAGACCACTTTCCAAGCTTCTTGATACGCATCGATGGCAAGATTCAATAAACGCTGAATAATGCGCTGTTCGGTATTCGTAAATTCGCGCCCATCCGACTTGGTAACGAAGCGTCCGTCGCCCCCAAACAGGTTGTCTACCACCATGAAGACCAGGTTTGGTGGGAAAACGACAAGACCCGAGCCACGCAGCGGTTTCATCGACACGATGTTGAGGTTGGTCGGCACCGGTACGTTGCGTGAAAAGTCACTGAAGCTTTGGTAGCGCACTGACTCGACAGTAATGTCAGAGCTACGGCGAATCAGGTTGAACAGCCCGTTGCGGAAGTAACGAGCAAAGCGTTCGTTGATAAAGTCGAGCGCGTGCAGGCGCTCGCGAATGACCCGGTGTTGTGTCGACGGGTCATAGGGGCGAATCCGCGACTCATCCTGGGTTGGAGACGACGTTGCCGACGGCTCGTCATCTCCGCTGACGCCTTTGAGTAAGGCATCGATCTCTTCCTGGGACAGTAGATCGTCCTGCGACATGAACGGCTCCCGTTCCCTAGGCTATTGCACAATAAATTCGGTAAACAGCACTTCCCGAAGATCCAAGGGAGGCTGGTTTTCCGTTAGCGGAACGCTCAATCGGCGAATGATCTCTTGGGCGAGCGTCTCTTTACCTTCGGTCGAAGTCAGCTGTTCTGCCTGCTTGCCGGATAAAAGAATCAGGAGACGGCTACGCACTTGCGGCATGTGCTCTTCGATGAGCGCCTTGCTCTCCTCGTTACCAACACGCAGGGTAATGCCTGTATAGAGAAGGCGTGACCCGTAGCGGTCATCCGCTAAGTTGACGGTAAAGGGCTCGATCTGGGTAAACACCGGAGGGGTGTGCTCCACCGTTTGCTGCTGAGCGTCACCCTCGGCGCTGTTATCGCGCTGGTCGAGTACGAGATAGATCGCTGCTGCTGCTCCTGCAGAGGAGAGCAAGACAAGAACGATCATTACCCAAAGCAGTTTTTTTGATCCGCCGCTTGATTCTGCCATTGTTGTTCCCATGATGTTCACGCATGACGCTAGCCAAGCATTATGCCTAACGCGAGTGATGGTGAAGAAACGAACAGGCTTCCTTGGGGAGCCTATCTTTTGGTTTAGCTAGTTAATCCGATCATTACTACGTACGTCATGACCAAGGCATACGTTGCCTTACGCATACAGGTCGACTCGCCCATCCAGCGTCACGGGCGTGCTTTCCGACGTAGGCGCTCCGATGTCGCCCTCTACGCTGCTGCCATCACCCGAGGCACCGCCACCGCTTTGTTGGGCGAAAGCTTGCTCGTTGGAGGCATTTTGCTCACCTACAGAGGTCTCTCCTAGCGAAATTCCCTGTTCTGCCAGCGCTTCGCGAAGCTGTGGAATCGCTTGCTCTACGACTTGGCGCACCTGCGCATGAGCCGACAGGAAATGCGCTTGAGCGCCATGTTCGGTCATCTTCAGTGAAATGGAGAGCGGTCCTAGCTCGGCTGGGTGCAGCTTCATTTGAATGTGTTGCTCACCGCCTCGTTGGGCAAATTGCACGAGCTGCTGGCCAAGCTGTGATGGCCACGCAGGATGCGACACTGGCGTCCCAATGGATGAGGGCAGGGACGTGCTCGATGACGCGGCGATAGGTGTCGAAGCTGGGGTGGCACCGTTGCCGGTGCCCGGTAAGTTCAAGGCTAGCTCGCCTGCACTGCTAAACCGCGCAGTTCCCTCGCTTGCACCACTGCTGACCGCCAGAGCGCTCGCGATGGCCTCGCTACTGATCCCTGGGTAAGGCGGGGGTGTTGGCAGCGTCGGTGCCGTTAACGTGCCAGGGGTGGCTGGCTTGCCCTCCGTGGGGGAATGGGCGGTCGTGTGACTGAGTAGCGCGGCAATTTGCTGATTGAGTATGTCAACACGCTGGCGAGACCCCGTCGTGTCCGTGTTGGCAGTGAGCTGTTGATAGGCGGTCACCAGGGCGGCAGCGTCCTGGTGGCTGATCGCTAACTGCTCTGCAATGTCGGCAATCGACAAGGTGTCTGTCGTAGATGCGCTCGATTGAGCTGGCGAATCGCTAAACGCTGCGACCAACGAGAGACGGCTGGCGATTTCATCCAGCGCTGACAGAGAAACATCGGTCGTGCCGTCGAGCACGCCTGGCAGCATCGCCAGCTGCTCTGCAGAGGGTTGCTCTGTGTTTTGCAGCTGCGCAAATAGCGCTGCCAAACCTTCTTGATCAAGCTCAATGCCCAGTGAGTCTAGCAGTGCCGCGAACTCTTTTAGATCGGTCGTTGCCTGCGAAGTAGGTGTCGAGCTGGCAGAAAGCGCTTGGGGCAGTCGCGGTTGTCCTTCGTTGGCCTGCAGCATGGCTTGACGAAAAAGGCCGTTCGAGACGCTTTGAGCCCCCGTCGTCTGCGACGTCGACGCGCCACTTCCCTGACTAGGATTCGCAGAAAGTAACAGTTGAATATTCATGAATAGGTTTCCTGACGCGACGCTAAAGGGGTTTATCAGACTGCTGACGAGCCAGACGGTTAGTCACCATGTCATCGCTCACTTTTTGCTCGTGGCGTGCTTGGCGGCGGTGCTCCTCTAATAACCGACGCGAGGCCAGTGTATCGTAAGAGGAGAGTTTGCGCTGCTCCTGCTGCCAGTGCTGTTGGCTTTGTTGCACGCGTTTTTGCTGCGCCGCCAACGCTTGCCGGGCACGGCTCAGGGCGGCGTCCAGCGACGCCAAGAACTGTTGATAGTTGTACATGGTAGCGGGGTCGATACCGTCACGCATGGCCTGCTGTAAACGCTCGGCATACTCGACGCGATAGCGGTTGAGCGAGTGTAACTGTGCTTCGGTTTGCTGCTGCGTTTGACGCTCTTGCGCCAGCAGTTTGCCGGCTTGATCGCGCGCATCGCGCGCGAGATCTGTCAGCATATCGAGCTGTTGATGACTCATTTAGCCTCCCACTACCGTGTGCAGGGCTTGGCGTGACTCTTCAAGCGTCGCACACTCCTCGATATTTTGTTGAAGGAATCGCTCCAAGTCAGGAAAGCGATTGACGGCTTCGTCTAGCCGAGGGTCATGTCCTGGGCTATAGGCACCTACGCTAATCAGATCGCGGTTGCGCTGATAGCGTGAAAAAATCTGTTTGAACGTGCGCGCCTCTTGCTGCTGCGCTGGCGTCACGATGGCGGTCATCGCACGGCTGATAGAGGCTTCTATATCGATGGCAGGGTAGTGACCGGCCTCGGCTAGCGTGCGAGACAGCACGATATGGCCATCCAGGATCGCCCTGGCCGAGTCGGCGATGGGATCCTGCTGGTCATCCCCCTCGGTGAGCACGGTATAGAACGCCGTAATCGAACCGCCACCTCGCTCTGCATTGCCGGCTCTCTCTACCAAACCAGGCAATTTGGCGAAGACGGACGGCGGATAGCCTTTCGTGGCGGGCGGTTCGCCAATGGCGAGGGCGATCTCCCGCTGTGCCATCGCATAGCGTGTCAGGGAGTCCATGATCAGCAGCACGTTGCGACCGGCATCGCGAAACCCTTCGGCGATGCGCGTTGCATAGGCAGCCCCTTGTAAGCGCTGTAGCGGCGACGTGTCAGCAGGGGCGGCGACAACCACTGCTCGTCTACGCCCCTCTGGCCCCAAAATATTGTCAATAAAGTCCTGTACTTCGCGACCACGCTCGCCAATCAAGCCCACCACGATCACATCGGCTTGGGTATAGCGCGCCATCATGCCCAGCAGAACCGATTTACCCACGCCGGAACCTGCGAATAGCCCCATGCGCTGGCCACGACCCACGCTGAGCAGTGCATTGATGGCGCGAATGCCAACATCGATTTGTGATTCGATGGGCGCACGTGACAGCGGATTGAGCGGCCGAGATTGGAGCGTCGTGCGGGGAGCTTCCTCCACGCCTTCACGATCATCGAGCGGATTGCCATTACCATCCAAGACTCGCCCGAGTAGCTCGTCACCGATCGGGAAGCGGCGCGCACTGTGACCATTGCCATCGACCAGGGGAGTGACGCGTGCGCCCGGCATCAAGCCGGAAATTTCTTCGAGGGGCATCAGGTAGAGCTTATCGCCCGAGAAGCCGACGACTTCGGCTTCGGCATGCTTATCGCTGTCGTTCAAGCGGCCATCTGCGCCCGGAAGTTCGATCTGGCAGGCGCTGCCAACGGCGACGCGTAAACCGACCACTTCGATCACCATGCCCGTTGCACGCACCACACGACCGCTAGAGCGGTAATACGGCAGCCGACCAACGCGCTGAGTCGTGCGCTGAAGGGCTTTTTGCCATCGTTGTTGATGGGGGCAACGGAGGTGGTTCATCGCATTACCCCGAGGATGCCGCGCTATGGCGTTTACGGAGCTGAGCCTGAACGCTGTGCCAACGGCTCTCGAACGTGGCATCCAGTTCGCCCTGGGCACTGGTCAGGCGGCACCCCCCCCGAGTCAGTTGGTCGTCTGGTTGCAGCGTCCAGCCGGCGGCTTCCAGTTCGCTGCCTAAGTGCTCGGTGACCAGCTCGTGATCGGTGGGGTTGAGCCACAGTCGCTGTTTACCCACCAGTGGAGGCTCCGTGTGCAGCAGTTCCCGCACGATGGCGAGGATATGCTCGGGGTGCGCGTCTAGTGCGTCGCCTGCTAGCTGCTTACCGGTGGTCAACGCCAGCTCTGCCAGATCGTGGGCGATGGTTTCGTCGAGACGCTCGAGGGCCTCCGAAAACTGTTTGGCCAAAGCCGCTAGCGGGGCCACGCTCTTGCGAATCTGTTCATTGAGTTCTTGCGCGGCGTGCTCACGCCCTTCGCTTAGCCCTTGGGCATAGCCCTCGTCGTGGCCACGCGTCAACCCTGCCTGATACCCCTCCTCTTCGGCAGCTTGGCGAAGACGTTCGTAAATCTCTTGGCGCTCTTGCTCTTCACGGGCACGCGCCTCTTCTGCGGCGCGCCGGGCGGCCTCGACTTTACGCTGGTGCTCGCTTGGCACGGCGGCGCGGCTGTCAGGCTGTGCACGGCTGGGCGCTGCCAGCTCGTCCATCTGCCAGCGCCGCCACTCGCCGTGGCGATCAAACTCTGGCGTATGCGTATTAGACATACTCGTCGTCTCCGCCCGCTAGGACGATCTCTCCGGAATCGGCCAGACGGCGGACGATCTGCAGGATCGCTTTCTGCTCGGTTTCTACCTGAGAGACGCGAATGGGGCCACGGGCCTCCATGTCTTCGCGTACCAAATCGGCGGCGCGCTGCGACATGTTGCGCAGGAACTTGTCCACCAACGCGTCCTGGGCACCCTTGAGGGCCACCACCAAGGAGTTGGTTTCGACTTCCTGTAGGACCATCTGAATGGCGCGGTTGTCCAGGTCCAGAAGGTTCTCGAAGAGGAACATCTCGTCGATGATCTTCTGGGCAAGGTCTTCGCTGTGCGAGCGAACGGTTTCGATGGCCACCTCTTCCTGAGAAGAGTTCATCAGGTTGAGGATCTCTGCGGCCGTTCTTACGCCGCCCATCTTGCTGCGCTTGAGGTTTTGACCGTCGAGCATGCTGGTGAGTACCTCGGTGAGCTCTTGGAGAGCCGCTGGCTGTACGCCACTGAACGTCGCAATCCGTAGGACGACATCGTTACGCAGCTTCTCTTCGAACAGCTCGAGAATATCGGCCGCCTGATGGCGGTCCAGGTGTACCAGAATGGTGGCAATGATCTGCGGGTGCTCGTCGCGGATGAGTTCGGAGACCATGGACGCTTCCATCAGGTTCAGGGCATCGATACCTGAATTTTCGCCCGTGGTTTCGAGAATGTCTTCGATGAGGCTGGTAGCCCGCTCACTGCCGAGCGCTTTGGTCAGCACCGAGCGAATGTGCTCGCTCGAGTTGAGGTTCAGCGCCACGAACTCTTCGGTTTCACGGTGGAACGCTTCCAGCACGGCTTTCATGTCTTCATGCGAAACTTGGTGAAGCCGTGCCATTTCGGTACTGATCTCTTGCACTTCGCTGGCGCTGAGGAACTTGAAGACCTCGGCGGCGCTGTCTTCATCCAGTGCCAGCAGGAGAATGGCACTTTTACGTGCGCCGCTCATTTCAGCAATGCTAGTCATTGGCGTTCATCCAGCTGCGAATGATCATAGCGACCATGCGGGGATCTTCCTGGGCCATCTCCCGCAGGTCGTTAAGATTGTGTTCGTAGAGCGACGTTTTACGACGACGCTTGGGCTTGTTGCTGTAGGTGTCTTCCTCGTCGCCCTCGCCTTCGCTGCCTTCTTGCTCGTCCTCTTCACCGCCTACGCTGGTGTTCAGCGTTCCGCCAGGCATGGCAGCCGCCATGACCGGGGGTTGCGTATAGCGTTTGATCAGCGGACGCAAAATCAGCCAATAGAGCAGTAGGGCAGCGATAGCAACAAGAAGGTAGCGACCCAAGGTCGCTGCCATGGCGATGTTGTCGGGGTGTTGCCACCAAACAGGCTCGACGCGAGTGTCATCGTCGCCAGCAAAGGGCGTATTCACCACTTCGACCTGATCGCCTCGCAGCTCAGAGAAGCCCATGGCCTGCTGAACCAAGCGCTCGATTTGTGCGATCTCTTCGGCGCTGAGGGCCACTTGCTCTACTTCGCCCTCTTCGTTCGTGACGTTACGGAAGTTGACCACGACCGCTGCGGAGAGTCTTTGCACTTGGCCCAGACGATGCTGAATGTGTTCGATGCTACGATCGACTTCATAATTCACGACGTCTTCTTGGCGCAGATTGCGTAACGCGCCCGGTTCGGCCTCGCCGTCTCCTTCGCCATCGCCCTCTTCGGCATCGGGCTGATTGATCGGGGAGGGCGCCACACCCGGCGGGGTGTTGCTGAGGGCGCCGGGAATGCCGGTGGCAAGAGGGTCTTCGCCATCATAAGAGAGGCTCAATTGACGGCTGCGCACGGCTGATTCGTTGGGCGCCTGGTTGGGGCTATAGCGCTCGGAGGTCTGCTCACGACGTGAAAAATCGATCTGCGCGGCTACTTGGGCGCGCACGTTATCACTGCCCATGATGGGCGACAGGATGTTTTCGATACGCTGCTGGTAAGAGCGCTCGACTTCCGTGATGTACGCCAACTGAGTGCCGTCGAGGTCACCCCCCTGGGCGCTGTTGGCCGTGAGGAGACGCCCGTTTTGATCGACGACGGTGACGTCTTCGATGGCAAGCTCTGGCACGCTGCTGGAGACCATATGAACGATGGCGCTCACTTGTCCCTCGCCCAGCACTCGGCCCGGCAGCAGAGTCAGCACCACCGACGCTTTAGCAGGCTCGCGGTCGCGGATGAACACCGACGGCTTCGCCATGGATAGGTGAACCCGCACGCTTTCGACGGGGCCAAGCGACTCGATGGAGCGAGCAAGCTCGCCTTCCAGGCCGCGTTGGAAGTTGACCTGCTCAGCAAACTGACTGATCCCGAACGCCTGGGTTTCCATGAGTTCAAGGCCAAGATTGCCCCCTTGCGGGAGACCCTGCTCAGCCAGTTGAAGGCGCAGCGTGTGCACTTGGTCGCTCGGGACTAGCAGTGCTTGGCCGCCCTGGCTGAACTGGTAAGGAACGCCGCGGGTATCTAGCTCTGTGATGATTCGGCCGCCGTCGGCTTCGCTGAGATTGCTGTAGAGCACCCGGTAGTCGGGACTGCTGGCCCACATGAAAAGGGCCGCCACCACCGCGATGGATGCGGCAGCCGCCACCAGTACCACCACAAGCGGATTGCCGCGCAGCTGTTTCATAGTGCGCTCAAAAGCCGATGGGTTGCTGGGTTCGTTCTCTGCGGCTCCGCTACGCGGAGGGCTTTGTGTCGTGCTGTTTTGACGGCCTGCCGTCGCACCCGTTTCGCTCATGCGTCCCTCCACAAGGGAAGGCAAAACGGGGGTCGACCAAGGCGCATCACCAAAGAAGGCATAGGCTATATCCGTCAATCGCGGTTATCCGCTGAAAGAATGAAGCGGAATTGTGATGGACGCCATTATCCGGGGGTGCGTCGACCATAAATGAACGAAAAGCTTGGCTTTTCACACGCATTTGTTCGTATGAGGCTTTTCGTACCAATGGTAGGCTTGCGGCATTAAATGAACACCCGCATATTGAGGCAAGCGTATGAGTTCACCTTCCATACAGTCTGCGCTGCAGCAGATGCAGGGGCTCGCCGCCCAAGCGGCCCAGCCGATCAAGGGCGAGCAACTGACGACGGCGGTTGGGCAGTCTGGCTTTGGCAGCGAGCTACAGGCCTCTATCCAGCGCATCAATCGTTTGCAGCAGTCGGCGAATGCAAAAGCCATGGCCTTTCAGGCTGGCGAGCCGAACATCGAACTCAACGATGTCATGGTCGACATGCAAAAAGCGAGCGTGGCCTTCCAAATGGGGATGCAGGTGCGTAACCGCTTGGTGACCGCCTACCGCGACGTCATGAACATGCAGGTGTAATGCGACTGACTTAGGTCGACGGGGCATGAGGTCGGCATGGGCATAGGGCAGTTGATGGTCTGTCCTCTCTTGGTGGCAGCGCTCATCCTTGGGCGCTCGGTCTGGATGAGAGGGTCGGATGCCTTGTTGTTACGCCTGTAGCGAGATGAGCTTGCCTTGTAACTCCTCCAGACGCTCAGCCATCTGCAGTATCTCCTCGGCGGGTATCTGACGTATGACATCGCCCGTTTCACGATCGATGACCCGGGTGATGATGCGTGAAGAGTGTTCGCTGATATCGAACTCTAGCCCTCGCGGGCGCATGACGTCATTGATGCGCTGGAGGGGCTCAACCAGGGCGTCTTTCGTGGTCTGTTCGGCGTCCGAAGGTGCCTCCGTGACGGCCGTGATCTTGGCGGAGTGAGTGTCGATGCGTGAGCGCTCCTGGGGTAGAGCAGCGACGAGCGGGGGTGTGGTTGAGTCGATGATGAGTGGGCCCATGTACAACGTTCCTCTTTAAGCTAAGCCTGTCATGGCTGGGTAACGTAACCGAGTAAAGGCGCGAGGCCGTTTACCGTTCGGTGATGAGCCTCTTCAGAAGTCTATCGGCGTATTTGCCGCCAACTTTATAGTTTTTACTATAGACGAAAAGAAAGTGTTATTAGCCCTATGGCGGGCATACGGCTCCATAAAAGCTTCTGTTATGCTCTGCTGCTGTGTGATGAGTGTTAACGCATAACGCGTTCGGGGAAAGCGAGGCACGCATGGAAGTCCAGCAAGATGAGTACGAGAGCGTCACGAGTCCGTCGGCCATTAGCTCTCTGTTAAATACCATGATCGAGAGCGGCGGCGTTTCTCTGTGCTTGGCAACTCCTGATGCGCGGCCCGAGCCTATCGTGTTGATGGAGCAGCACGAGGGCGACACGCTCGTCATGGATCTGTCGTCCGTTGATTATCTGCTCAGCCGTTTGCAGCAGGGGGAGCAGTTCTTCCTACGTGGTCAGTCCCAGGGGAAAGTGGTCAGAACGCCGCTTCTCTCGTTGACCGAAACCCGCCGTTCTGGCGGTCGTTTTTTATGCTGTAGTGATTATCCGGCCTCGGTTGACGTGTTGCAGCGTCGTGAATCTTACCGTGCCGAACTGCGCATGGGTATGGTGGTTGCGGCAACCGTGTTTGGGGAGGGGGGCGACAGCGCGTTGGGAGAGCTGCGCGACCTATCTCAAGACGGCTGTCAGCTCGAATTGCCGCTGACGGCCAGCGGTGTCCTGGCCGAGACCGATGCGCCGCTGAAGCTCGCTTTTACCTTTCCAAACGGCACTTATTTTGAAGTTCACGCGGTCGCCCGTCACCAAAAGACCGATCCTGAGCGCCACTTGCTTCGCGTTGGCTTCCGTTTTGCCGGCTGCACGTCTGAGCAAGAGCGGCAGATTTGGTACTTCGTCTGCGAGATCGAACGCGAGGCATCGCGCTATAAGAAGGACGTTCAGGAAGAGCGTCAGCCGTCGCCACTCTTCGAGCAGCCCGGTCGGCGGACGCCGGATACCGAGCATGTAGGACGACGCGATATTCGCCGCTACGCGACGCCGATGGCGCGCCGCTTGGTCAAAGTGGCGGCGTATTTGGATGCTCAGCTGCTGCTGTTACAGCAGGGGAGTGACATCGATTCGCGCCAGCTGTCGCGCAACGCAGATCGTTTGTTGATGCTTCACGAAGAGGATCGTGAGGGCTTGCTATTTGCCTCTCGCTGCCTCTCTTTGGAGCCACTGCTGGTGCGCCACGGGATTGCCGTCGCGGTGCATTTGCTGGATTTGGTGGGCGATAACATGCCCCGAGAAGTGCGCAAAGCGATCATGGCGAGCGGACTGGTGCACGACCTGGGCAAGGCGCTGGTCCCTCAGGTGGTGTTCAAAGCGCCCCACTTCGAGGCGAACCACCGCCGCGCGTTAAGCGAGCACGTATCACTGCTATTGGCGCGTTTGCATACCTGTCAGTGGCTGTCTGCCACCGTGGCGCAAGCGGTGATTGGCGGAATCAATGAGCGTCTCGACGGCAGCGGTTATCCAGAAGGGTTGACGGGAGACGATATCAACGAGCTGGCGAAAGCGAGTGCGATCGTCGACGTGGTTGAAGCTATGCGGCGTGATCGGGCCGATCGTCCTGCGCGCACGGCTCAGCAGATCTATCGTCATCTTCTCGCGCATCCTCACCAGTTCGACCCGCGCTGGATCAAGCGTTACATCGAGCATTTCAAAACGTTGCCGGTGGGCTCGCTGGCGCTCTTCTCGAGCGAGCAGTTGGCCTGGATTCTACGCCTCGATGAGAGTGGCGCGCCGTCGGAGGTGGTGCTGACGCAGCAGTCAGAGCCGCCCATGCGTGACACTCTGGGAGCGGTTGTTCGCGGTGATGTCTTGGAGCGTTTGGGTAAACCCATTCGAGAAGTGGCGGTCTCAACGTAAAGCATCAGGGCAGTGCAACCGGCCAAAATTAAAACGTAATTAGGCTTAAAGTCCGCGCTGCCTGCGCCGATATATTCAGTAAGTGAGCAAGCACGCTCAACCATCAAGATAAAACAGCCGTTTGCCGCGATGGGCGCGGCTGTGGTTTTACCTCAAACAGGAGTGCCCGCTAATGACTTACACTCGCGGTGGCGCCGCTAACGGACGTGGTGCAAATGCGTATGCCCGTGTCGGCGTTGAAAGTGGTGTTATGTCTGCTGATCCGCATCAGCTGATCGTGATGCTCTTTGACGGTGCTCAGGCAGCCATCCGTGCGGCGCGTATTCACATGCAGGCTGGTAATCGGGCAGAGAAAGGGCGCTCGATTTCCAAAGCCCTCGATATCATCAATAACGGTTTGGCAGCTGCCCTCGACCAAGAGAAAGGTGGTGTGATTGCCGAGCGACTTGCATCGCTCTACGACTACATTGCTCGCTTGCTGTTGACGGCTAACCTGCGCAACGACGAAGAGAGCCTCAATCAAGCCGAACGGTTGCTTGAAGATATCGCTTCCGCCTGGCGTGAAATCGGTCAACAGCAGAGTGCATGAGGCAAGCATGGCAGCTTCCGAAACAGCCCATCGTCATTCGCAGCAGGCACTCCTGGATGCCTATGCAAAGCTGTTGGTGCGCGTGCACTATATGCACGAGCTCGCCAACGCAGAAAAGTGGGCAGAACTGATCGAGCAGCGCAGCAACTATGTAGTGCTGGTCGAAGAGGTGCGTGAATTAGATGTCACGGTGGTGCTCGATGCTCAGGCCAAGCAGCGCAAGTCCGAGCTGTTGGAGCAAATCCTGGAGCACGATGTCGAGATTCGCCGCCGTTTGGTCGCCCGACGCGATGAGCTTGGTAAGTTGATTGGCGTGACCCAGCGTCAGCGCGACCTGCACCGTGCGTATGCGCCGCAGCAGGGAGCATACAACGGTTACGAGAGCGACCCCTCTCGCGATAAGGGGGCATCGTGAGTGGCATTACGCCGCTTATCGACACTCTTTTACATCAAGTGCTTGGTCGCCAAGCCGAGGTGTCCACGCAGCGTGCGCTGAATGCCCCCGTGCAACCCGTGTATGCCGGTGACGGTCCGCGAGCACTGCAAGGAGATGCCGGGCTGGATGGGCGTCCACTGGCACCGCTACTCGGTGACCTAAAGCGCCTGCCAGGCTCTCCCGATGGGCTTCGTCAGGCGCCTCCTGGTACGCTGCCCGGTAATGCGCCCAGCTCGACACAAACCCACTTTAGCCCTGCCGCACGCACCATCGCCGATGTGTTGCTGCGTTTTCCTGCGCCTCCCACCGTGCTGCGCCCCCAGGCCCCGTTAATGTCGACGCAGGAGCCGCCTTCGGCACCCGTAGTGGCCAATCGGTTAGAGGCGAGCATTCGTGATAGCGGGCTCTTTTACGAAGCGCATCTCAAGCGCTGGTTTCAAGGCGATACCTCTCGGCAGCAGTTGATGCGTGAGCCGCAGATGCAGCCAGGGCCTCGCCCTGCCGCTGTTTTCGTACCCAGTTTCACGTCGGCAGTGCTGAGTGCCACCGCCACTGCGCCCGCCTCGGCGCTGGTGACAAGCACCGCGCCATTCACCATTTTGCCGAATACCCCACTGACCCCTTTGACAGGCAATCAACCGTTGCTGGAGCGGCCCGCCATGTTGCCGCCCAGCCCCAATGCCGTGCCATCGCCCCTGACGAACAGTCGAGAGCTCCCCCAGTTGCCTGTCGCCCTGCCGGCAAGCAGCGAATGGGACGTGTCGAGTCGTGGGCCAAGAGAGATTGTGCACGAGAGTCTTCAAGGGCTGGTGCGTCAACAGCTAGAGATGATGGTAACGCCGACGCTGCGTTGGGAAGGTGATGTTTGGGCGGGCATTTTTATGGCGCTCGTCATCAACCTGCCCGGCCGCGACGGGCAAAAAGAGGGATCGGGTGACGAGGGCGAAGCCGACGAGGGGTGGCGTTCTGAAATGCAGCTCGATGTCCCTAACCTGGGGCGTTTCAACATTGCACTTGCACTTTACCAGGGAGCCTTGACGATCGACCTAACGGCCGAGGACGCCGAGACGCGGCAGCGCCTGGAAGAGGGGGTGGGCGCGCTGGAACAACGATTGAGCGCGTTCGATTTTCGTAAAGTTAAGGTCATGGTTAGACATGTAACATTGGAGAGCGATGATGGCGACCTCGGGTGATCGACGCCGCCAAGCCGTCGCGCTGGCCTATCAAGAGGGAGAGCAAGCCCCGCGTGTGGTCGCGAAAGGGTATGGCGAACTCGCGGAGCGCATCATGGCAGAAGCGCAGCGCCAGGGGATTTACGTACACGATGCCCCTGAGTTGGTAGCACTACTGATGCAATTGGACTTGGATGCAGAGATACCCGCCAGTTTGTACCAAGTCGTCGCTGAGCTGCTCGTCTGGGTCTTCGAGCTATCGGACGGAGGGCTGAATCAGCGTGAAAGGCTCAAGTAGCCAATACAAGCGTTGTATGCAACCATGATACTGGGTAAGAAAAAGTCATCAATGGCGCCAGTATAATGGTCACAATGTCGCGCCTGTGTCGTTCGATGGGACACTATGAGTCAAACAAGCTTTCTCGATGAGATTCAAGAAATTAACTTAGCTTATTTGCTACTTGCGCAGCGCCTGCTAAGCGAAGATCGCGAGGCGGCCATGTTTCGCCTAAAAATCGACGGCGAGCTCGCCGACCTTTTGGTATCGCTTAATGCATGGCAGCTCACCAAGCTTGCGCGTAGCAATCAGTTGGTATGCCGGTTCAGCCATTCGAGTGGTCAACGGCTACGCGAAATTCTCGAAAACCCCAGGGATCAAGGGCTATCAGGCCTGCATGCGTCGCTGTTATCTGCCTGTGAGCCGATGACATCGCTAACGTCAGGAGAGTCGAAGTGAGCCAGAAGAGCTTGGTTGATGAAATGCACCAAGTGCAGCTGGCAATCGAGCTGATTGAGTTAGGTGCACGTTTGCAGGTGCTGGAAACGGAAACGGAGCTGAGCCGCACGCGCCTGATCAAACTTTATAAAGAGATGCGGGGCATGTCGCCGCCCAAAGGGATGCTGCCATTCTCTGCAGATTGGTTCGTCACTTGGCTGCCCAACGTGCACTCCTCTTTTTTCTACAACATCTATGTCGGGCTGTTGAAAGGCGCGGGCTGTGAGCGCATCGATGCTTTCGTCAAGGCGTATCGCTTGTACGAAGAGCAAATCTCGCTGGAGGATGTGGAGCCAGTATTAGGGTTAACGCGCGCTTGGACACTGGTGCGCTTTTTTGAAAGCGATCTGCTACAGCTGACCACCTGCACGCGTTGTGAAGGCCACTTTGTCGCTCACGCCCACAGTCCGACGCACGATTACGTGTGCGGTATTTGTCAGCCCCCCTCGCGTGCTGGCAAGACCCGTAAAGCATCGCGTTGAACGTATAAAATTGTCACGCCCCTAGCGGCGAGGCCGAGAATTAATAAACTACCTCTTTAACGGTTAGATAGCGGTAAAAGGCGGTGGTACTTTTTCATTAAACAGCGCACTCGTCTTAGTATGATGTGGCTAAGTAGCACTTGGGATGGAGCGGTGCCTGTGTGGTCAAGCCTGAGGCCCTGCTCTTTTTGAAAAAACTGATATCGCAAGGACTCTGCTTGTGCTGATTCTTTTAGGTTATGTGGTCGTACTGGTGTGCGTATTCGGCGGCTATGTACTGGCAGGTGGCAGCTTGGGGCCGCTGTATCAGCCGACGGAGCTGCTGATGATCGGTGGGGCGGGCGTGGGGGCGTTCATTGCCGCCAACAACGGCAAGGCCATCAAAGCAACGTTCAAAATTCTGCCGCGGCTAAAGCGAACCAAAAAATATAACAAAGCGCTCTATATGGAATTAATGGCGCTGCAGTACAAAATTCTCTCCAAGGTACGCCGTGAGGGGATGCTTGGCATCGAGCGCGATATCGACAACCCCGAGGAAAGCCCGCTGTTTCAAGAGCACCCGTCGGTGCTGGCAGACCCGCATATCATGAACTTCTTGACCGACTATCTTCGCCTAATGGTGAGTGGCGGTATGGAGCCCATGGAAATCGACGAGCTGATGCTGCATGAGATCGAAGTCTTCGAACAGGAAGCGCACGTGCCCATCGACGCCATTGCCAAAGTGGGTGATGCCATGCCTGCGTTCGGCATCGTGGCGGCGGTCATGGGGGTCATCAAGGCGTTGACCTATGCGGACGCCACCGCTGCGCAGATGGGGGAGATGATCGCACTGGCACTGGTCGGTACGTTCCTAGGGATTCTGCTGGGTTACGGCTTCATCAGCCCGATTGCTAGCTACGCCGACCGTCAGGCCAAAGAAGCGGAGAAAATGCTGCAGTGTATCCGCGTCACGCTGCTGGCGAGCCTGCATGGCTATGCGCCTCAGCTTGCCGTCGAATTTGGCCGTAAAGCGCTGCATACCGCAGAGCGTCCCAGCTTCACCGAATTGGAAGAGTACGTGCGCGACGCCAAAAAGGGCGGTAATGCATGAGTAAGGGTGGGGATAAGCGTCCGATTGTCATCCGGCGCAAAAAAGTGGTCCATGCCCACCATGGGGGGGCATGGAAGATCGCGCTGGCGGACTTTATGACCGCGCTGATGGCGCTCTTCTTGGTGATGTGGATTCTGAGTGTGTCCAGTGAAGAGACTCGGCGGGGCGTGGCGGAGTACTTCAGTACCCCACTCGTCACGGCCATTACCGGGGGAGATATGTCGGGAAGCACCAGCGTCATTCCCGGTGGTGGGCCTGACCCTACGCACAGCGATGGTGAGCGCGCGCGCATCGACGTGCTGCAGCACACTCGCCCCAGCGCTCAAGAACGACGCTTCTTCGATGACTTGCAAGAGCGTATCGAGCGCGCCATCGAGCGTGACCCGGAGCTGCGTGAACTGCGTAACCAGATGCGCTTCGACTTAACCCGGGAAGGGTTACGGATTCAGCTACTGGATACCGAGCAGCGCCCCATGTTTGAGTTAGGGAGCGATCAGGTAGCGCCGTACATGCGCAGCCTGCTGCGTACCATGGCTCCGTTGTTGAACGATTTACCTAACGATCTCAGCATCAGCGGTCACACCGACAGCGTTCCTTATGCCGGTGGTTATCGCGGTTACAGTAACTGGGAGCTCTCCAACGACCGTGCCAATGCGTCGCGTCGTGAATTAGTAGCCGGTGGGCTTGATCCAGATCAGCTTTTACGCGTATCGGGCTTTGCGGATCGCGTGCTGTTGTCTGACACTGCGCCCACGGATCCGATCAATCGTCGTATCGAGCTCGTCGTGCTGCTGCCAGAGATCGCCGAAGCCATTCGCAACCCAGGCATTCTCTCGGCGGACGACACCCTGCCAGAGGGCGAGGTGCCCGAGGCACTGCTTCCCGACGACGCCTTGCCCAGTGACACGGCGCTCGATGAGCCGGTACCAGCAGAACAAGTGCCACCAAATACGCCACAGGTCGACGATGAAGGGTAATCGCGGCTTGTCACAAAAAAATATGACGTTCACGTGGAGCGGTGCATGGATATAGCGGATTTTTTTGACACCTTTTTTGAAGAGGCTGAAGAGCTGCTTGCCGACATGGAGCAGCACTTACTGGAACTGGATGTCGATGATCCGGATAGCGAGCAGCTAAACGCTATCTTCCGCGCAGCCCACTCTATCAAAGGTGGCGCAGGAACCTTCGGTTTTAGCGTGCTACAGAAAACCACGCACATTTTCGAAAACCTGTTGGATCATGCTCGCAAAGGCGAACTGACCCTGCGTGCGGAGCACGTGGATACCTTTTTAGAGGCCAAAGACATCATGCACGAGCAGCTCGATGCCTACCGCAACGAGGAAGAGCCCAATCAAGAAGCGTATGAGCGAATCTGCCAAACGCTGCAGCAAATTGCCCTCGAAGAGATAGGCAAAACGCTCGATGCTCCTGCGGCTGCCCCGGCACCCAAACAAGAGGCGCCCAAAGAAGAGAAAGAGACCGCGTCCGCCAGCAGTGGCGGTGAGCAGAGGCTCAAAGTGGCGCTTCTGAACGTCGGTGATAAAGATCGTGGACTGCTCGTCGAAGAGCTAGAGCAGCTAGGCGATATTCAATCCCAGTCGGGGGACGAAAAACGCTACGAAGTCACGCTGACGGGTGGCGTCAGTGCCGATGATATCGAAGCGGTCATGTGCTTCATCATCGAGCCGGATCAAATCGAAATCACGACGCTGGGCGAGGCAGCCCCCGCTGCGGCACCAGCACCCGACGCGCAAGCCGACAACGTCACCCCTACCGCAGAAGCACCGGCAGTTGAAGAGAAACCGGCCGCACCGGCTCTGGAAAAAGCGCCTGCCAAAGCACCCGCCAACAAATCGACGAAGGCTGCGCCCAAGAAAGCGGCTGCTGAGTCCTCCTCCATTCGTGTTTCGGTGGATAAAGTCGACCAGATCATCAACCTGGTGGGCGAGCTGATCATTACCCAGTCCATGCTCGATCAAACGGTTAGCGACCTGGGCGACCAGTCGGTGGGCAACAGCTCACTGCAAAATGGCATGAGCCTGCTGCAGCGTAACGCGCGTGATCTGCAAGAAGCGGTCATGTCGATCCGTATGATCCCCATGGAGTTCGTGTTCAGCCGTTTCCCTCGCGTAGTACGCGACACCGCTGGCAAGCTCGGTAAAGAGATCGAGCTGGTGACGGAAGGAAAATCCACCGAGCTGGATAAAAGCTTGGTCGAACGTATCACCGACCCGCTAACGCACTTGGTGCGTAACAGCTTGGATCACGGCATCGAAATGCCCGATGAGCGGGAAGCGCTGGGCAAGCCGCGTACCGGCAAGCTGGTCCTCTCTGCCCGCCATCAGGGGGGCAACATCCTGATTGAAGTGCGCGACGACGGTGCCGGCATGGATCGTGATCGCTTGCTGGCCAAAGCCCGTGAAAACGGCTTGAACGTCTCGGACACCATGTCGGACGAGGACGTCTATCAATTGATCTTCGCTCCCGGCTTCTCCACGGCGAAGGAGGTGACCGATGTCTCCGGCCGTGGCGTGGGGATGGACGTGGTCAAGCGGAACATTCAAGGAATGGGTGGCCGGGTAGAAATTCAATCCAAGAAAGGCGAAGGCACCAATACACGTATCGTGCTGCCGCTGACGCTGGCCATCTTGGACGGCATGTCGATCAAAGTCGGCAACGAAACCTTTATTCTGCCGCTCTCTACCGTGCTTGAGTCGCTGCAGCCTGCCAAAGGCGATATGTATGCCATGGCCGGAGACGACGTGGTACTCAAGGTGCGCGATGAGTACCTCCCGGTCATCGCCATTCACGAAGTGCTGGACGTCGAAAACGCCATTACCGACCCGACCAAGAGCATTGCCGTGATCGTCCAAGGGGAAGGACGGCGTTACGCCATGCTGGTGGACGAGTTGATCGGCCAGCAGCAGGTCGTGGTAAAGAACCTCGAAGACAATTATCGCAAAGTGCCCGGCGTATCGGCCGCTACCATCTTGGGGGATGGCAGCGTTGCGCTAATTCTCGATATCACTGGCTTACACCGTTTGAGCCGTGCCAAAAAAGAAGCAGGGAAAGTCGCTAATCCACCCCATCTCTCTTATTACAAGGAGGCTGAGCCGTCATGAGTCAAGCATCTAATGAGGCGGTGCTAGCCGCCGCCGAAGCGGAAAATCGCGAATTTTTGGTGTTCTCGCTGGGCGATGAAGAGTACGCCATCGATATTTTGAAGGTGCAGGAGATCCGCGGTTACGAAAACGTGACCCGGATTGCCAATGCGCCCGACTTCATCAAAGGGGTGACGAACCTTCGCGGTGTGATCGTGCCCATCGTGGACCTGCGTATCAAGTTCCACCTGGATAACGTCGAGTACGGCGGCCAGACCGTGGTGATCGTCGTCAACGTGGCCGATCGCATCGTCGGTATCGTGGTCGATGGCGTCTCCGACGTCATGACCCTGACGCCGGATCAAATCAAGCCGGCGCCCGAGTTTGGCGTCACGCTTTCCTCCGATTTCCTGAGCGGCCTCGGTAGCCTAGACGACCGGATGCTCGTCTTGGTCGATATCGACAAACTGCTGACCAGCGAAGAAATGGCACTGGTCGACAGCACCAGTAACCGCTAACGACCTGCCACGGGGCACACGGAGCGTGCCCGTCTCGAGCCAATGAACAACCCGCTCTGGCGCCATGGATAGCGCTGGCCAGTACGGTTGTGTTTGGAGAAAAGCGTGTGACACAGCTAGTACGTCAACTGATGAGTAACATGACCGTCCGACTCAGTTGGGGGCTGGTGCTCGCCACCTTCAGCGTCTGGGTACTCATCGCCTGTGGGATTGGGCTTTATGCGCTGCATCATGGGGCGAACATCGTCCAGAGTGCCAACGACCCGCAGGCGCAGCAGCTGGCGTTCAGTGCCTTTGCCACCCAAATTCGCTGGGTGTTGATCGGCGTGGTCGCCATGACCTTGCTCACGGTCGCGGTGGTGGTGTGGGGCGTGAGCGCCAACGTGCTGCGCCCGCTAGATCGACTGGTGGGTTATTTCGAGCGCATGGCGCAGGGAGATCTCAATCAACAGATCCGCTCGCCCGGTAATAACGAGATCGGCAAGCTCTATAGCGCGATGGCGCACATGCAAGGCTCGCTCTCCGAGACCGTTGGTGTCGTCCGGCGCAGTGGAACGACCATCTTCGAGCGTTCGCAGCATATTGCCAGCGGTAACAACGACCTCTCCTCGCGTACCGAACAGCAGGCCTCCTCCCTGGAAGAGACCGCGTCTAGCATGGAGCAGCTCGCCTCGACCGTCAGTCACAATGCCGACAATGCCCGTCAGGCCAGCCAGTTAGCGGGTGACGCGACACTCACGGCACGGCGCAGCGGCGAGGAAGTCAGTCAGATCGTCGATACCATGCAAGAGATCAGCGCCAGTTCCCATCAGGTCGCTGACATCATCACGCTGATCGATAACATTGCCTTTCAAACCAACATCCTGGCGCTGAATGCGTCGGTCGAGGCGGCGCGCGCTGGCGAGCACGGCAAAGGGTTTGCCGTGGTGGCTCAGGAAGTGCGGAGCCTTGCTAGCCGAAGCGCCAGCGCGGCCAAAGAGATCCGCACGCTGATCGATACCTCGCTCGGCAAAGTGGATGTCGGCACCCAGCGTGTCAATCAGGCAGGTCAGACCATGCAGGATCTGGTGGCCGCCGTGCAACGCGTCAGCGATATCATGGATGAAATTGCGTCCGCCTCCGAAGAGCAGAGCAATGGTATTGGTCAGGTGAATCAGGCCGTTGCCCAAATGGACCAAGTCGTGCAACAGAACGCGCAGCTGGTGCAGCAAGCCGCTCGCAGTGCCAACGAACTCGAAAGTGAGGCGGCGCGTCTGCGTGAAGCCGTCGAACGCTTCCAAGTAGCAGGCACCGGTCAAACGCTGTCACACACCCGAGCGGCCGCGTCGGCTATCGCCCCCGCGCCTCGCGCCCCCCAGCCTGTTGCGAACCCCGTCGCGACCACCAGCACCGACGAATGGGAAGCTTTTTAAGAGGGCGGCTTTTTCCGCCACCAGAATGACCCGAAGACGTGCCACAACATCAACAATAAGGCAGCATGATGCGTAATAACCAGCCAGTGACTCAACGGGAAGTTGAGCTTAAACAAGACGATTTTCTTGTCTCACGCACGGATTTGAAAGGGCGGATTACCTACGCCAATCCGGCGTTCATCGAGATAAGCGGCTATCAGCACGACGAGCTGATCGGGGCACCGCATAACCTGATACGTCATCCGGATATGCCGTCGCCCGCGTTTGAAAATCTTTGGAAAACCGTTCAGGCCGGTGACACCTGGCGGGGACTGGTGAAGAACCGCTGTAAGAACGGCGACCACTACTGGGTCGACGCCAGCGTAACGCCGATCGTGGAAAACGACCAAGTGATTGGTTACACCTCGGTTCGCGTGCAGGCAACCCGTGAGGCGATTGCGCAAGCGGAACGGCACTATGCCGACATGCGTGAGGGGCGCCAAAAGCGTCTCTACCTCGATAAGGGTCGTGTACGCCAGAAAGGGGTGTGGCAGCGTATCAAGCGCACCCGGCTCGACACCATTCGTGCCAAGTTGATCGGCATGGTGGTGGTCGCGGGAGCGCTACTGACGGCCAGCGGAGGATTAGGGCTTTACGGCCTGAACGTGGCGGGTGATCGGTTGGGCGAGCTAAACGACGACGGACTCAGAGACGTTATTCGGTTACAGCAGATCGACCAAACCATCGCTCAGACCCGTCAATCGATGATCGAGCCCGAGCGTATGGAACTGATCAACCAGCGCTTCGAGATGGGCGAGGCCGTTGCTGACAATGCCGCTGAAGTGGCCAGTGTGTGGGAGGCGTTCTACCGCCGCGACGTGAACGCAACCCCGCTTGCCGATGCCTTCAACGAACAGCTGCAAGCCTTTTTGACGAACGGCATGAACCAAGCGGCAAGCGTGCTACAAGCCGAAGAGACGTACCAAGCCTTCACCGGCCTGGACGGGGTGATCAACGTCATGAATGAGGATGGGCGTGCCCTATCGGGCATGGTCAACGAGCTGATAGCGCAAAAACAGGCGGCCGCCGAGGCCATGGCCGCAGATGCCGAGCGTGGCCAGACAGCCATGTTCACGGCCCAGGCTGCGATGCTGGGCATAGGACTATTGCTGTTGGTGCTCATCAGCGTCGTGACGCTGCGCTCGATCATTACGCCGCTCAAGCGCGCCTCGCGTTTCACGCTGCAAATTGCCGGTGGCAACCTGGCGGCCCGCGTACCGCCCAAACGGCGCGATGAGATTGGTCAGTTGATGGACTCGCTCAATACCATGCGCAAAAGCCTGAGCAGCATCATTAGTGACGTGAAAGGGGGCATCGAAGTCGTCACGCCCGCCGCCAAAGAGATCGCCAGCGGTAACGAAGCGCTTTCTTCGCGTACCGAGCAGCAGGCCGCATCGCTGCAGCAAACTGCCTCGAGTATGGAGGAAATGACCACGACGGTACGGCAAAACAGTGATAATGCTCAAGAAGCGCGGCGGCTGGCCGATAATAATGCAACAAGGGTTACACAAACCGGCGAATTGATGACACAACTGGTCGCCAATATGCAGCGGATTACCCAAAGCTCACAGAAAATGACCGAGATCATCAACGTCATCGATTCGATTGCCTTTCAGACCAATATTTTGGCCTTGAATGCATCGGTGGAGGCCGCTCGCGCTGGTGAGCATGGCCGAGGATTCGCCGTAGTGGCCGAAGAAGTGCGCAAGTTGGCCGGACGCAGTGCTGGGGCATCGCAAGAGATTCGTTCGTTGATTGACGCATCCAACCAGCAAGTCAGTGCGGGTGCCGGTCTGGTGGAGAGAGCCGAAGCAGCCATCGTTGACGTTGCTGACGCCGCCCGCAGCGTGACCCACATCATGCACGATATCTCGGCAGCCTCCGAAGAGCAGAGCAGCGGGATTGCGGAGGTCAATCAGGCCGTCGCAGAGATGGATCAAGCAACACAGCAAAACGCCCTGCGCGTTCAAGAAACGGCGCAAGCGGCAATGGCATTAGAGCAGCGGGCAAGCCTGTTGGCGCTATCGGTGGAAGCGTTCCGGCTCACGAGCCAGGGGCCGTTGACGCCGCCAGCCGGTCAATCTGGCATGGCCGCTTTACCGAGCGCCAAGGCACCGCCTGCGGCAGACAAGATCAGCAGCGCCACAACGCCTGCGCCGAGTCATAAGAAGCGGCAGATGGCCTCTGTAGAGGAGTGGGAAGAGTTTTGACAGACCAACGCGAACGGGGTAGCGACGCCGGCCAATGGGCGTCCAGTGGACAGATCGAGCGTGATCTGGTGCTGACCGATGCGGATTTTGCGCGTATTCGAGAGTTGATTTATCAGCGCGCAGGCATCGTTTTGGCCGAGCATAAGCGTGAAATGGTCTACAGCCGCTTGGCCAAGCGGCTGCGTCATCACGGCATGACGCGCTTTACCGACTACCTGTCGCGGCTGGAGCGTCAGCCTGACGCGAAAGAGTGGGAAGCGTTCACTAACGCGCTGACGACCAATCTCACGGCTTTTTTCCGTGAGTCACACCACTTTCCGCTGCTTGCCGACCACATCAAGCACAAGCCTGATCCTGTCACCATTTGGTGCTCGGCGGCATCGACGGGAGAAGAGCCCTACTCCATCGCCATGACGCTGTTGGAAACCCTGGGGCCTAAAGCGTCCCAGGCCAAGGTCATTGCCACGGATATCGACACCGAAGCGTTGGCCAAAGCGCGTAAGGGCATCTATCCCCAGGAGCAGGTGCGCAAACTCGACGAAGCGCGGGTTAAGCGGTTCTTTCAGAAGGGGACCGGCAACCATATCGGGCTTGCCCGTGTGCGGCCGGAGGTGTCGGCACTGGTAGAGTTCATGCCACTCAATCTATTGGCACCCCAGTGGCCGGTCAAAGGGCCGTTCGATGCAGTGTTTTGCCGTAATATCATGATTTATTTCGATAAAGACACACAGGCCAAGATTTTGAAGCGGTTCGCACCGCTCATGAAGCCCGACGGTCTGCTTTTTGCGGGGCATTCCGAAAACTTCTCGTATATCAGCGATGCGTTTAAGTTGCGCGGGCAGACGGTTTACACCCTCGCGAAATAAGTGAACAAAAGATGCGCGCTTCGCTCGGCCGTGGGCGTTATCCCCCCACGAGCGACGCGGCAATGGCTACCGTAAGAGGAGGCGTGCTTTGAGCGCAGCCAAGATTAAAGTGTTGTGCGTCGATGATTCGGCGTTGATTCGTGATTTGCTGACGGAAATCATTAACTCACAGCCCGACATGGAAGTCGTCGCCGTTGCGCCTGACCCCATTGCTGCCCGTGATTTGATCAAGCAGCACAACCCTGATGTGCTGACGCTGGATGTCGAGATGCCGCGTATGGACGGACTCGACTTTTTGGAGCGCTTAATGCGTTTGCGCCCGATGCCGGTGCTGATGGTGTCATCGCTGACGCAAAGCGGTTCTGAAATCACCCTGCGAGCGCTGGAGCTGGGCGCGCTGGATTTTGTTGCCAAGCCGAGCCTGGGCATTCGTAGCGGCATGATGGAGTACGCCAACGAGATCGCCGATAAGCTCCGCGCTGCCGCACGCTCTCGCCCGCGTCAGGCGCGTCATAAGAACACGCCCCCGCCCAGCCAGTTAAAAGCGCCGATGACGACCAGTGAAAAGCTCATCATCATCGGCGCCTCCACGGGAGGTACCGAAGCCATCCGCGCGGTGTTGGAGCCGCTGCCCGCCAACGCGCCTGCCATTTTGATCACTCA
Source organism: Halomonas sp. LC1 (assembly GCF_030247125.1). Taxonomy (NCBI): domain Bacteria; kingdom Pseudomonadati; phylum Pseudomonadota; class Gammaproteobacteria; order Oceanospirillales; family Halomonadaceae; genus Halomonas; species Halomonas sp. LC1. The sequence goes on from NZ_JASSPG010000008.1 coordinate 40,615, forward strand.
GCACATGCCGGGGGGCTTTACCCGCTCCTTCGCCGAGCGTCTGGATCGTTTGTGCCGCATCACCGTGAAAGAGGCCACCGACGGCGAGCGTGTGCTACCCGGTCACGCTTACATTGCGCCCGGCGATCAGCACCTGGAGCTGGCACGTAGCGGTGCGAACTACGTGGCCCGGCTCAACGATGGACCGCCGGTGAACCGTCACCGTCCGTCGGTCGATGTGCTGTTTCACTCGGCTTCGAAGCATGCCGGTAAGAACGCCATCGGCGTGATTCTCACTGGGATGGGGAAAGACGGCGCGGCGGGGCTGTTGGAGATGCGCCAGGCAGGCGCGCCCACCATCGCCCAGAACGAAGAGTCCTGCGTGGTGTTCGGCATGCCTCGTGAAGCGATTGCCGTTGGTGGCGCCGTCGAAGTCGTCGCGCTCGACGACATCCCGTCACGGTTGATGGCGCTCATCGCCGCCTCCGGTCGCGCCCAGCGCGTTTGACGACACGATAACGATCATCACCAGGACAGATATTGACAAGGGAAGCTACAACAATGACTCGCTTGCTGCGCAATCTCAGTATTCATGCCGCCGTCGTCACGGCACTTACATGCTTCGTCGCCCTCATTTTGGTGGTGGCCGGGCTAGGGGTCATGGCCGACCGTAACGCGCAAACCAATCTGGCTACGCTCAATTTGATTGGCAATGAACAGCTCAACGAGCTGAACCGCGCGGATTCGCTGCTCAATCAGGCCATGCTGGCGATGGAAACGGCGTCGAATCTGTTGATGGTGGGGCGTACGCAGCAATCCAACGAGCAGGTCGATGTGGCGGCCAACCGCATCGAGCGGGCCGAGCAGCGCTTCAATAAGTTCGCGGCCGCACCACGTACGCCCCAAGGGCAAGTATTGGGTGAGGCGGTGGATGACAATTTCCGCACGGTACTCGAGCTGGTCAAACAGCAGCACGCCAGCTTCGAGTTCATGGATATCAATACCTTCAATCAGTTGCGCGGTGAATTGGCTCAACCGCTTGAAGCGCTTTCAGCCAGTATTACAGCCTTTGTCGAATATGGATTTAATCGGGTTGACAATATCCGTACTGATGCCGAGTCCCAGGGCGATACCTTTACGCTGATTAACGCCCTTGCCGTTGGGTTGGCGCTTCTGGTCACGCTGTTGATCTACCTCGGCTTGCGCCGTACGGTCATTGCGCCGTTGAACAATGCCGTTCAACGGCTGGATCGTATTGCCGAGGCGGATCTGACCCAGCCATTGCCCGAAGCCGGTAAGAATGAAATTGGACGCCTTTTCGCGGCCATGGCGACCATGCAACAGAACCTCAGCGCGACCGTGACACGCGTACGCGAAGGCAGCCGCGAGATTCACCACGGTACCCGAGAAATCGCCAGCGGCAATGCGGATCTCTCGTCACGCACCGAGCAGCAGGCTGCTTCGATCGAGCAAACGGCGGCCAGCATGGAGCAGATGACCGCGACCGTGAAGCAGAACGCTGACAATGCCCGTCAGGCCAGCACCTTGGCTGCGGACGCCTCGACCACGGCCGAGCAGGGCGGCGACGTGGTTCAGCAAGTGGTCGAGACCATGCAGGGTATCTCCACGAGCTCGCAGAAAGTGGCCGACATTACCAGTGTGATCGATTCGATTGCCTTTCAGACCAATATTCTAGCGCTCAACGCCTCCGTCGAAGCGGCGCGGGCCGGTGAGCAGGGGCGCGGCTTTGCCGTCGTGGCGGGCGAGGTGCGCAACCTCGCTAGCCGGAGTGCCGATGCCGCAAAAGAGATTAAAACGCTGATTGACGCCTCTGTTAGCCAAATCAACCAGGGCTCTTCTCTGGTAGAAAAGGCGGGTCAAACCATGACCGACGTGGTCACGGCGGTGCGCCGCGTGACCGATATCATGGATGAGATCTCCGCTGCGTCTCAGGAGCAGAGCGATGGTATCGAGCAGGTGAGTCAGGCCGTTGGCCAGATGGATCAGGTGACGCAGCAAAACGCTGCGCTGGTGCAGCAAGCCTCTGCCGCTGCGGCGTCGCTCGAAGAGCAGGCGAATCGCTTAGAGGAAGCCGTCGCGGTCTTTCAGGTGGTGAGCGCCCAGTCCGCGCGCAGCGCGTTACCGCCGCAGCGTGTCGCGGCGTCGAGCGCGCCTAGCAAACCCGCGCTGGGGAAAGCAGCACCGTCTGCCGCTACGCCGTCGCCGCGTCAAGCGACACCCCAACACCACGATGAGTGGGAAGAGTTTTAACCCTGACTGAATTGACAGTCACCCAATACATGATGTTAGTGAGAGGATGACCCATGGCCGATAAGAACATGAGCTTCTTGGTAGTAGACGACTTTCCCACCATGCGCCGGATCGTCCGCAGCCTGCTCAAAGAGCTTGGCTTTACCAACGTGGATGAAGCCGAAGATGGGCAAGACGCGCTCAACAAGCTGCGCGCTGGCAACTTTGAGTTCGTCGTGTCAGATTGGAACATGCCGAACCTTGACGGCCTGGAGATGCTGAAGGAGATCCGTCAGGATGATGCGTTGAAAGACCTGCCGGTTCTCATGGTGACGGCGGAAGCCAAAAAAGAGAACATCATTGCTGCCGCACAAGCAGGTGCCAATGGTTACGTCGTCAAGCCGTTCACTGCCGCCACCCTGGAAGAGAAGCTGAATAAAATCTTCGAGAAAATGGGTAAATGACGCGGCTGAGCCAAGGTGCTCGGTTAACGAGGAGACAACACAATGAGTCAGAATGAGCAGGGTGGTTCTGCCCAACTGTCCGAAGAAGCCGCTGAAGACCTGATCTTTCGTATCGGTAAGCTCACCCGCATGCTGCGCGACAACATGCGTGAGTTGGGCTTGGACAAAGAGATCGAGAAGGCTGCCGAAGCGATTCCCGACGCCCGTGACCGACTGCACTATGTGGCGACGATGACCGAGCAGGCTGCGGACAAGGCGCTCAATGCCATCGACCGTGCACAGCCGCTGCAGGACCAGCTCTCTGAACGCGCCGAAGCCTTGGATAAGCGCTGGGCCGAGTGGTTCGAAGCGCCCAAGGAGTTGGATGACGCCAAGGCGCTGGTCAAAGAGACGCGTACCTACCTGGGCGATGTACCGCAGATGACGGCAGCGACCAACAAAGAGTTGCTGGACATCATGATGGCGCAGGACTTCCAGGATCTCACCGGTCAGGTCATCAAGAAGATGATGGACGTGATCCGCGAGATCGAACACCAGCTGGTTCAGGTGCTGATCGACAACGTGCCCGGCGCAGAAGCGCGTGAAACGATGCAGCGCAAGGCCGAAGATCAGTGGAAAAACGAGAACGCTCGCCGTAACGAAGACCTGCTCAATGGGCCTCAGGTCAAAGAGAACGCCCCCGATATCGTCACCGGACAGGATCAGGTAGACGACTTATTGGACGAATTAGGCTTTTAATGCCGGGTTATTAGCACATTGTAACCCCCTGCATCTGGCAAAATAAGACCTCAGTTCAGCCGTCCTCAAGGGCGGCTGTGCTTATGGTATGCCTTATTTTGGTCAACCGACCACTCGTCAGCCGGATGACAGCATGGCAGATAACGACAGCGATCAGGAAAAAACCGAAGAGGCCACGCCCCGACGCTTGGACAAAGCGCGGGAAGAGGGACAGGTGCCTCGGTCCCGAGAGCTGACGACCTTCATGATGCTGCTCGGAGGCGTGCTGGGTCTGTGGGGCATGGGGCAGATGCTCTACGACCAGCTCGGTATGGTGATGGAGCAGGCGTTCTTGTTCGAGCGCCGCCACGCCATGGAAAGCATGCCGATGCTGGTCAACGCACTCGACTTGGGCCAGCGAACGCTGATAGCGATGCTGCCGCTCTTCCTTCTGCTCACGGTCATTGCGCTGGTTGCGCCCGCTCTGCTGGGCGGCTGGCTCGTCTCCGCCAAATCCCTGCAGCCCAAATTTTCGAAGCTCAATCCCATCAAGGGGATCAAACGCCTCTTCTCCACCCAGGCGCTGGCCGAGCTGGCCAAGGTGATTGCCAAGTCGGTGCTGGTGGGGAGCGTGGCGTTTAGCTTTTTATATTTTAATATGGGGCGCTTCTTAGGGTTGATGGATCAGCCCGTTCAGCAGGCGCTGGTGAGCGCGCTGAACATGGCCGCGCTCGCGGCAGGGCTCATCGTTTTGTCATTGATCGTGGTGATCCTGATTGACGTGCCGTTCCAGCTTTGGAACAACGCCAAGCAGCTGCGCATGACCAAAGAAGAGGTGAAGCAGGAGCACAAGGACTCCGAAGGCGACCCTCACGTCAAAGGGCGCATTCGCCAACAGCAGCAGGCCATGGCACGTGGACGCATGATGAGCAAAGTGCCCGAAGCCGATGTGATCATCACCAACCCGACGCATTATGCGGTGGCACTGGTGTACCAAGAGGGGCGCATGGGGGCTCCGCGGCTAGTGGCCAAAGGGGCGGATGCCGTGGCGGCCCGCATCCGTGACATAGGCGAAGAGGCCGGCGTGCCGCGATTGGAAGCAGCGCCTCTGGCGCGTGCCCTGTATCATCACGTTGACTTAGAGGCCGAGGTGCCCGCAGAGCTATACACCGCCGTGGCCGAGGTCATGGCCTGGGCCTACCGTCTGAAGCACGTTGCACAGCAAGGAGGCGAGGTGCCCCCCACTCCCGATAATTTACCGGTTCCCCCGGAAATGGACAGTCCCGGCCGTCGCGCCGGTAGCAATGAGGCGCAAACATGAAAGGCTTAAGCCAGTTGATCAATCAGCGACCCTGGATGAACGACGTGAGCATGAAGCTGCTCGCTGGCCCGCTGCTGATTTTAATGATTCTGGGCATGATGATTCTGCCCCTCCCTCCGTTCGCGCTGGATCTGCTGTTCACCTTCAATATTGCGCTGTCGATCATGGTGCTGCTGGTCAGCATGTTTGCCGAAAAGCCGCTGGATTTTGCGGCGTTCCCGGCGGTACTGCTATTCACGACGCTGCTGCGACTCTCTCTAAACGTTGCCTCTACCCGCGTGGTGCTGATGGAAGGGCACGAAGGCGGCGACGCGGCGGGCAAGGTCATCGAGGCGTTTGGTACCTTCCTCGTGGGCGGTAACTTCGCGGTGGGGTTGGTGGTCTTCCTCATTCTGGTCATCATTAACTTCATGGTTATCACCAAGGGTGCCGGGCGTATTGCCGAAGTGGGCGCTCGCTTCGTGCTTGATGCCATGCCCGGCAAGCAGATGGCCATCGATGCCGACTTGAACGCTGGTCTGATCGGGGAAGACGAAGCGAAGAAGCGCCGTGCCGAAGTGGCCCAGGAAGCCGACTTCTACGGCTCCATGGACGGTGCCAGTAAATTCGTCCGCGGTGATGCAGTGGCGGGTCTGGTCATCATGGTGGTCAACATCATTGGCGGTTTGCTGATCGGTATGATGCAGCACGACCTGGGCTTTGCCGATGCCGCGCGTACCTACACGCTGCTGACGATTGGTGACGGCTTGGTCGCACAGATTCCGGCGCTGGTCATCTCGACCGCTGCAGGCGTCACCGTCTCCCGCGTGAACACCGAGCAGGACGTGGGTCAGCAGATGATCAGCCAGCTGTTCGTCAATCCCCAAGTTATGATTCTGGCGGCCATGGTCATGGGCTTACTTGGCCTTGTGCCCGGCATGCCGAACTTCGTGTTCCTGGTCTTCACTGCGCTGCTGGGCGGTTTGGCGTGGTATCTGATTCGTCGCAAAGAGCATAAGCTGGTCAAAGAAGAGATATCCACGGCACCACCGCCGGTTCAGGAAACGCCAGAGGCCAGCTGGGAAGACGTCCAGCTGGTAGATACGCTGGGCCTGGAAGTGGGCCACCGTTTGATTCCGCTGGTGGATTCACGGCAAAAAGGCGAGCTGTTGGGGCGTATCAAAAGCGTGCGCAAGAAATTCGCCCAGGAGGTGGGCTTCCTACCGCCGGTGGTGCATATTCGCGATAACTTAGAGCTGCCACCCAACACCTACGTGCTTTCCATGAAGGGTGCCGAAATCGGTCGCGCCGAGGCGCAGCCCGGTAAGTGGCTCGCCATCGACCCTGGCCAAGTGTCTGGGGAGCTGCAGGGCACACCGACCCAAGACCCCGCTTTTGGTCTGCCCGCGGTATGGATCGACGCCAATCAGCGCGAGCATGCCCAGGTCTACGGTTACACGGTCGTGGATGCCAGCACGGTGATTGCCACGCACCTGAACCACTTGTTACATCGCCACTCTCCTGAAATGTTGGGCCGCCAGGAAGTGCAAAAGCTGCTGGACAAGCTGGGCGAAGATCAAAAATCGCTGGTCGAGGAAGTGGTGCCCAAAGCGATCTCGCTCACCGTACTGCAGCGGATTCTGCAGAATTTGCTGGACGAGGACGTCTCGATTCGCGACATGCGCACCGTATTGGATACCCTGGCCGAGTACGCTGGGCAGCAGAAAGACCCCAACGAGCTGACTGCGCTGGTGCGTATCGCGCTGGGTCGCGCGATTACCCAGCAGTGGTTCGCAGGCCAAGAGACGCTGCACGTCATGGGCCTCGATGCGCAGCTTGAACAAGTATTGATGCAGGCCATGAACGGTAACGGTGCCATGGAGCCGGGACTGGCGGATACGCTGATGAATCAGGCGCAGCAGGCGCTGGAGAAGCACGAAGGCAGTGGTGAAGCGCCGGTCCTGGTCGTTCAACACTCGCTGCGAGCGGTGCTGTCGCGCTTTTTGCGCCGCCGGATGCGCCACCTGGTGGTCATGTCCCAGGCCGAGATTCCCGACGACCGCACCCTGCGTGTGACCACCCTCGTGGGTGGCCGCTAAATTGGTAACAGGTGACATATGAGCGTGAGACGTTTTGTCGGAGCAAATAGTCGCGATGTAATGCGCCAAGTGCGCGAAGTACTGGGCGACGATGCGCTAATCGTCGCCAATCGCCGCACCGAAGGCGGCGTTGAAATTCTGGCCATGGCCGACGACGCCGTCGATCAGTTCGACCCGTCGCCGACGACCCCCGTAGAGCCCCCCCGTGAAGCACCGGCTCCCGCCTCAGCCCCCGCTTTCTCGCTGCCGACGCAGCCGGACCCGCTGGAAGCGATGAGCGAGCGCCTGCTGCGGGAAATGCAGGATATGCGTGAGCTGCTCTCCCGCCGTCAGCCGGTCGCCGACCCCTCGCGCGGCGCACAAACGACCTACGAGCACCTGCAAGAGCTGCTGGCGCGGGTAGGCTTTAGTGCCGAGCTGAGCCATGAGGTGCTCGAAGCGCTGCCCAACGAGCTGATGACACGGGAAGGCAGCCAGGAAGCTGCCACCGCCTGGCTGCGCGAGCAGCTCATGGCGCGCTTGAAGGTGCTCACGCACGAAGAGCGCTTTTTCGATCAAACCGGTATCGTGGCGCTGGTAGGGCCTACCGGTGTCGGTAAAACCACCACCACGGCCAAACTGGCGGCGCGCTTTGTGATGCGCCACGGTACCCGGCCCGTGGCCCTGGTGACCACCGACAGTTTCCGGATCGGTGCCCACGAGCAGCTGCGTATCTACGCCCGGCTGCTGGATACGCCCATGTATGCCCTCGACGTCGAGCAGCCCATCGACGAGCTGGTAGGGCGGCTGCAAGGCAAGCAGTGGGTGATCATCGACACCGTCGGCATGAGCCAGCGGGATCAGCGGGTCATCGAGCAAATTGCGCATTTACAGGGCGGGCAGTCGACCGTCAGGCTGGTGCTGCTGCTCAATGCCGCCAGTCAGCCGGAGACCCTCGAAGAAGTGGTGTTGCGCTATCGTCAGGCGGCACGTGCCGCTGGAGCCGAACTCGACGACTGCATCATCACCAAGCAAGACGAAGCCGGGCGGCTGGCACCCGTGCTGGATATCGTGATGCGCCACGGTATGCGCGTGCTGTTTGGCTCATACGGCCAGCAGGTGCCCGAGGACATGGCCGTGGCAACGCCCTCTGGGTTGATCGATCAAGCGCTATCTACCCGTGCTTCCAACGTTTCGGCGAACCGGTCCGCGCCGGTGAGCTTGCCGCGCTGGTCCCGGGACGTGCTGGGCCAAGGACGCAGGCTGTCGTCGGTCCTGACGCGGTTGCGTCAGCGGGTCGTCGATTTTCATCGGTTAGAGGCCGCCTGGGACATCGCGGCGTTGCCCAGCGTAGTGCAGGACCAGCGCCTGGAGGCGCTGCTGACCGGCGCGCAGGCCACCCATGACGCGATGGGCATCGTGTGGTCGCCAAGACGCAACGAGCGTGGCTGCGACTGGTCGATGCCGGACGTGGCGCTGAACGAACAAGGCGCTTGGCTGGCGCTAACGCGTTTACAGCACCGCCAACCGGCGGGATGGCAGCCACGCTTGGCGCACTGCCCGACAGACATTGCCGTCCACTTGCTGCCCGCTCTACCGGAGCCAGACACGCTGGCATGGCTCGCCGACCAACACTTGACCTGGGTCAGCGCCGTGTCCGCGAGTCAACGCGTACACTGTCAGGGCGAGCGCTACACCCTGCGCACGCTGTTTCAAGAGAGTACGCTCACTCACGCCGTGAACATTCGGTTTCGCGGGCAAGGCATGCAGCTGCTGACCGCCTACGTGGAGGCGACAGATGCCGCTGGCAACGCCGTGCTGGCCTGGGTCGGCGAGGTTCGCGATCCAGAGAGCAGCAAGCGCGTGGTGCGCCGCTACTGGCTGACGCCTGCCCGACTGGGAAGCGATGTGCTATCGCTGCTGGTCACCCAGTTACAGAGTGACGGGTTGTCGGCGCTCACCAAGCGGGCTTGGCAGCAGTTGAAAGAAGCGGATGGTGGCGAAGTGAGCAGTGAGCTGCGGCTACTCATGGCCAGCGGTGCCGCCACAGTGGCGGGCCATTTGGACCTGGCCGATGACGAAGCGGCCCAAGCCTTACGGGCCGATCTGCTGCGTCTGCTAGGTACCCAGCGAAAACGCCGCGACACCGCGCTGCTGGACGCCTTGGTGCATGTATTGATGGCCCGTGATGCCATTCGTCAGCTAGGTAGCGTCAGTCGTGAGGGCTTGGTATGAGCGGTCAAGATCAAGCGGCGGGCCTGCGTAAATGGGCCGATCTGCAGCGCCAGCAGCGGGCCGCAGAGGACGAACCGCAAGATGCCCAGGACGCAACAGCGGCTCCTGCCGCGCCCGTCACTGCCGAAGAGGCCGCGGTGCATACCCAGGACGCCTTGGCACCCACGGTCGCCTCGGCCGCCGAGCCCGCGACGGTGACGCCACCGCGCCCTCAAAAACCGCTGGTCGTGGTAGGGCTCCCGAACACGGGGGCCGCGCAGGTGGATAAAGTGCGCGGCCGCTTGGGGCAGTGGTCTGCGTTGGGCCGCCAATGGGCAGGCGACCCCCAGGATTGGAAGATTCAGGTGGTCATGGCCGACACGCCGTCGCTGGCCACGCTGGCGAAGGCGCATGCCCGCTGGGCGCTATGGGTCAGCAGCGATGCCGATGCCTTCGCCAGTATGTATCGGGTGCTTCGCCAAGTGCGGGAGCACGGCGGCCCGCGACGTCTGCTAGCGCTCCACGAGCCGCACCTACCGCGCCAAGGGCTGCTGGAGAATTTGCGTGATGCCGCCGCGCACTACTTGGACATCGAGCTGCTACTGCTGGCGCGCTGAACGGCTGTCCGCCGAGGTGAAAATGATGCAGCATGGGGACCAACGTATGAGACCGATGGCCTTACCGGTGTGGAAAAACGTTGTACAGTCGTGCATTGGGCGGTTAGCGCTCGCCGCAATGCTGAGTGCTGCCCTGCTGTCGCTTGACGTACAGGCGGCGACCCCCGGCAGCTGGAGTCGCGACGTACCGGGCGTACTGGTGGCTATGAATGACCGCACCAGCAACAGTCAGGCGATTGCGCCACCGGCAGGCATCCCGTTGGGGGCGGCGACCCTGTCCCGTGTTCAGTGGCGGTTCGAGGCGCCTCCCAGCCAGCCTATCAACGCGTGGCTGTGTCACCCAGAGCGCTGTGTAGCACTGTCGGGCATGCGTGGCAGCACCACCGCGCTGGAAGGTGCGCTGGCGAATGCGCCGCTGCACTTCCGATTTGCCCTGTCCCCCGGCCAGCGGCCGGTACGCGTGCAGGGTTTACAGGTGATAGTGAACTATCAGTAAAGGTCGTTTAGCCGCGAGGCACGAGGATGTATACAGCACAAGGCAGGATCAAACAGAGTGAGCTGTTAACCCAATACATGCCACTGGTGCGACGTCAGGCCTTAACGCTGCAGGTAAGGTTGCCCGCGAGTATTGAGCTAGATGATCTGATCCAGGCGGGCATGGTCGGGCTGTTGGAAGCGCTGGGACGCTTCGACGCTGCCCAGGGCGCAACGTTTGCAACGTTTGCCAGCCAGCGGATTCGCGGTGCCATGATGGATGAGCTGCGCACCCGCGATTGGCTGCCGCGCAGCGTGCGCCGTTCGGCGCGGGCGGTGGATGACGCAGTGCGTCGTCTAGAGCAGCGGTTGGGGCGTCCTCCTGAAGAGGGCGAAATTGCCCGCGAGCTGGGGATGCCGCTGAGCGAATACCAACAGCTGTTGAACGACACTAATAGCGGCCAACTGCTGCCGTTCGAAGAGCTGGTCGCCGATGGCGGCGAGCCCGCCGGGGACGATGCCCAGCACCGGCCGTTCGACCAGCTGCTCGACGAGCAGCAGCGGCAAACGCTGATCGAGGCTATCGAAGCACTGCCCGAGCGTGAAAAGCTCTTGATGGCGCTCTACTACCAAGAAGAGATGAATCTTAAAGAGGTCGGTGCCGTGCTGGGCGTCACCGAGTCGCGGGTGTCCCAGTTGCACAGCCAGGCGGTGAGCCGCCTGCGGGCGCGCCTGCACGAACACGATTAACCCTGGAACTCACTAACCCTAACCGGCGAGGAGCCGTTGATGAACCCATCTACGCTGATCGGTATCTTTGCCAGCATGTTGCTGCTGGTGAGCGTGCTGTTCTTTACCGCAGAGTCGCCCGAAAGTTTTATCAATTTGCCGGGTTTGGCCATCGTGATCACCGGTACGCTGGCGGCGACCTTCATCAGCTATCCGTTGAAGGAAGTATTGCGGGTGGTTCGCCTGGTGGGCTTGGTATTTCGCCGTGAAAATACGTACGTGCGCGACGATATCAACGAACTGGTCGCCATGTCGCGGCTATGGTTCAAAGGCGATGTGCGTGCCGTAGAGCGGGAGCTCGAGCACACCCGTAACCCGTTTCTGCGCACCGGCATCCAACTGGTGATCGCCAACACCAAAGAGGATGAGATTTTCGACATGTTGCGCTGGCGTATCGCCCGCTTGAAAGCCCGCGAACACGCCGAAGCGCAGATTTTTCGCACCATGGCGACCTACGCACCCGCCTTCGGGATGATTGGTACGCTGGTGGGGTTGGTCAACATGCTCGAAGTGATGGATGCGGGTGATCTGCAGGTCATCGGCCCGCGTATGGCGGTGGCGCTATTGACCACGTTCTACGGCATTTTGTTGGCCAATCTCGTGTTCAAGCCCATTGCGGTCAAACTAGAGCGGCGCACCGAAGAGCGTTTGATCACCATGAACATGGTGCTAGAAGGCATTTCTCTGATCACCAAGCGTCGCCTGCCATCGTTCATCGAAGAGACGCTCAACTCTTTCGTGGCGAACTACCATGATGAAATCCGTGACGCCAACGTCAAACCGCGTCCCGACGTAGGCTCCGCACTCAAAGGGTAATGCCATGCTCGACCGCGACTCACGGCATGCCCTGGAGCTGCCCGCTGCGGCGGGGGAGAGCGACGAAAGCTGGTTGACCAGCTATCTGGATGTCCTCACCCTGCTCATCACGCTGTTCGTTCTGCTGCTGGCCCTGACGCCGCCGGGCGGTGGCGAAGGGGGCGATAGCGATGCCATGCGTGCCGCCAGCGCCGTGACATCGCTGCCGCTGGCCAGTCTTGCCACCGGTATCCACCCCCGTCATGATGGCTTGCAGCCTCAAATGGCAGGGTTGGATATACCCGGTGTGAGCGTCTCCCAGGGTCAAGAAGGGGTGACCCTGCGCATCGATGACAGCCTTTTGTTTCCCAGCGGGAACGATGTGCTAACGCCTCAAGGGCAAGATGTGTTAGAACGGCTCTCCTCCGTACTGGAGACCTTCGACGGTCAAATCTCCGTTGAAGGCCACACCGATAATGTGCCTATCTCGACGTCGCGGTTTCCTTCAAACTGGGAACTGTCGGTAGGGCGTGCCATTGCGGTCGTGCGCCAATTAGAACGGCAAGGCATTGCCATTTCACGTATGCGGGCGGTCGGTTACGCCGACACCCAACCCATGGAAAGTAACGCTACCTCGGAAGGGCGAGCAGCCAACCGGCGCGTTGAACTGTTGCTACGGCAGCAGGTCGAGGGGTAAAGCACTATCTCGAGGCTATCTTCGTGTCGAAGCATCACTCGCTACTCCAATCGTTTGGCGCCGTCATGGTGCTCGATGCTGAGAGTAAGCACATTCAAGCGGTCAGCCGTCATTTGACCAAGCTGCTAGGGGTGGTGGATCAAGAGCACCAGGCGCTGACGCCTGCCAGCGTCCTGGGTAAACGATTGAGTCAGCGGTTGCGCCAAGAGCTTCAAGGGCAGCAGCGGCTGGCGAGCCCCCTGGCCTTCCGGCCACCGAATACCACCACGCGGCTGCAGATCCACGCTCACCGCACCCATCACCATGTGATCGTCGAGCTCGAACCTCTTAATCCGTTGGGCAAACGGCGACTGCTAGGCACTGTCAACGAGCGCTTGATGCGTTTGGCCGAAGCGACCCATCAAGAAGAGCTGTTGGATGTGCTGGTGAGCGCCGTGCAGCAGTTGACCGGCCACGACCGTGTGTCGGTGTGCCATTTCGATAGCGACTGGCACGGGCTGATCGTCGCCGAGGCGCAAGGTGGTCCTTTGCCTGCGCTGCTGGGGCAGCGCTTCCCGGCCAGTGACTTTCCCGTCACGCTACGCCGAACCTACGAACGGCATCCCGTTCGCCTGATTTATGACGTGTGTGCCCCCGCCGAACCGCCGCTGCCGTGTACGCCAGATGGTGAGAACGTCGATCTGCGCCACTGTTTTCTACGAGCCCCTGCGCCGGAGCGCCAGCGCTACTTGCAGCGGCTAGGCGTTCGCGGTTCGCTGAGCCTGGCCATGCAGGGCGATAATGGGCTATGGGGCCTGCTGTTTTGTCACTCGGCAGCGCCGCATCCCGTATCGCCCCCGGTGCGCGATGCCGTACGCACGCTGGTGCAGATGGCGACCCAGCGGCTGTTGCTACTTCGGGCGCGACAAGAGGCCCGCTATTTGCAGCGCGTGCAGGATAGCCTGGTGCTATCCACGAATGCCCGGAGCGAGCCGCAAAGTCCCGCCGACTTGTTGGAGGCTCAGGCAGAGACATGGTGCTCGCTGTTCCGCGCCCACGGTGTGGCGCTGTGGTTGAAAGGCAGTGTTTACGCCTGTGGTCATACTCCCGAAGCGGCGGTGATTTGCCAGTTCGTCAAACGCCTGGAGAAAGCCCATCGGCATAGCGGCCCCTGGTGCACACGAGGGGCTGCAAGCGAGCCGCTGACCGCATCGCTGTGCATGCCCGAACAGTGCGGCATTCTGGCCGTACCGCTACCCATGAGCCCTGCCCAGCGTGGCTGGCTGATGTTCTTCCGGCCCGAGCAGGTGGAAACCCTCTACTGGGCAATGCAGCCGACCTCGGCACCGTTACCGTCGGTGATGGTCGCGCCGTCGGCGGCCTGGTGCGAAGAGGTGGTGGGCAAGAGCGAGGCGTGGCAGCGCGTCGAGCGACTGGCCGTCATGGACTTGGGGGAAGATCTGACTCTGGCCATCTCCGCCTATGAGATCAGCACGCTGAACATGCATTTAGAGCGTGAGCGTAAAGCGCTGGCCGCCGCGAACCAGCGCTTGGAGCAGCTGGCGCACTTCGATCCGCTCACTCAGGTGTGGAACCGCTACCGTATCGAACAAGCCATCGATGCAGAGCTGGTGGCGGCCAAGCGATACGGCGCGGCCTTTGCGCTGCTGCTGTTCGACGTGGATCACTTCAAACAGATCAACGATACCCATGGCCACAGCGTCGGCGACGACGTGCTGGTGTCGCTGGCGCGCCTAGTGGAGACGTCCCTGCGCGGCTGCGACCACCTGGGGCGTTGGGGCGGCGAAGAGTTCGTGGTACTGGCGACCCACTCGGACATGGACGCTGCCGTCGGCCTGGCGGAGCGGCTGCGTAGCCTCGTCGCGACGCTGCACGTCAACGGTCTTGAGCAACCCATCACGGTGAGCATTGGCGTGGCGATTTGGCAGCCAGGCGATAGCTGTAAAACGCTCATGGCCCGCGCCGACGTGGCCATGTATCGAGCCAAACGCAGCGGGCGCAACCGGGTAGAGCTGGCCGAAGAGCGCGTGCTCTAAGGCGCGCTGGGTGCCTCGGCAGCCGCGCCAGCGCATAGCACCTGCATCCGCGCCAAGGCTTCGTCTGCCCCCGCCAAGCTAAAGGTCATGTACCACGGCTCCTGCTCGTTTTGATCGAAGCCCAGAAAGAGCTGTTCCCCCGTTTGCATCTCCTCGATCAGCTGCACCATATCGCCCAGATAGAAGTGGGCGTAGAAACCGTCATCACCGCGTTCGGTGATGAACTCAGCCATGGTATCGACAATTGGCTGATCATCGATGCGCAGCCGCGTGGGCACGAGGTTTACCGCGCGACTCTCTCCTTGCTGCTGTTCTAGCGTGACCCGCATCTCTAGCCAAGGCAGATCGCAGACGCCTTGGGTCGCGTTCACGCTGAGCGTAGCGTCGGAGTAGCTGTGGGTTTCTACGGCACGGAAGTGACGTTCGTCGCCCAGGGTGAGGGCCATCGACTGCCAGTGCTCGTGACGCTCGGTGGCGTTGACATTGAACGTCTCTGCCTGCGTCAGCGCTGGACTGGCGAGAAGTAGGGCGGAGAGGGCGTAGGGGATAGCGTTAAGGGCGCGTGTGAGGTTCATAGGTCGTATCGTCATCGAAATCCCTAAGCCTATAGCGTGTTGGGAATAAGCAAAAGGGTAAGGTGCTGATTTTTCTATATCTAGTGTGTTTTATGAAAAAATACGGCCCATATAGTAGAAAGTCGGGTCTATACTCCTTGGCGATGCCTCGTATAATCGGGCTGTTCTCAGCCGCTATTGATCCCTCGTGAAGGAGTTTCGTGACATGAACACCGCAGCCAAGGCGATGAAGACATCCAGTGAGGTCCCTCTACAGGCCCCCTCTAGAGAGATCTGGGATGCCAAATATCGATTGAAAGATCGCCATGGCCAGCCGGTGGATCAGGACGTCTCGGCGACGTTCGAGCGCGTAGCGCGGGCGCTGGCGGCCGTCGAGGGAGATCGCGCTGACGAGTGGCTGCCCAAGTTCCGCTGGGCGCTGGAGAACGGTGCCATTCCCGCCGGGCGCATTCTCTCCAATGCCGGCGCCGAAGCCTATAAGCCCGCCGTCAGCCTGATCAACTGCACCGTGTCGCGCACCATTCGGGATTCCATGCGCGATATTCTCGATTCCGTGGTCGATGCGGGAATGACGCTGAAATCAGGGGCCGGGATCGGCTACGACTTTTCCACTCTGCGCCATAAGGGCGCGTTCGTGTTTGGCGCAGGCGCGGGCACCAATGGCCCGTTGGCCTTCATGGATATCTACGACAAGATGTGTTTCACCGTGGCATCTGCCGGGGGCCGTCGCGGTGCGCAGATGGGTACCTTCGATGTGGGCCACCCTGACGTGCGGGCGTTCATTCAGGCCAAACGCGAAGCCGGGCGGCTGCGTCAGTTCAATCTGAGCCTGCTGATCACCGACGAGTTCATGGAAGCCGTGAAGCACAACGCCGACTGGCCGCTGGCCTTTCCGCTGCACCCAGGTGAAAAAGAGGACGTGAGCGCTGACGACATCATTTACCGCGACTGTCCGGTGGTAGAAGAGGGCTACACGGTGGATGATCAGGGGCGCGTGGCCTGCCGTATTGTCGAGGTGATCAAGGCCCGCGAGCTGTGGGACACGATCATGGCCTCCACCTACGACTACGCCGAGCCGGGCTTCATCTTGATCGATCAGGTCAATCGCATGAACAACAACTGGTTCTGCGAAGATATCCGCGCGACCAACCCTTGCGGCGAGCAGCCGCTACCGCCAGAGGGAGCTTGCCTGCTGGGCTCGGTCAACCTAACCAAGTTCGTGATCGAACCGTTCGGCGCCGAGCCGCGGTTTGATTGGGAGCGCTATCGCAACGTCGTGGCGATCTTTACGCGCATGCTCGATAACGTGGTGGACATTGCTGGCTTGCCGCTTCCCCAGCAGCAGCGTGAAATCGAAGCCAAGCGTCGCCACGGCATGGGCTTTTTGGGTCTGGGCTCGACGCTGACGATGCTGAAAATTCCCTACGGTTCTCAAGCGTCGTTGGCCTTCACCGAAGAGGTGAGCCGTCATCTGGCGTTAGAGGGATGGAAGCAGGCCCTGGTGCTTTCTAAAGAGAAGGGCATGGCGCCTGTGCTTGAAGAGGAGCACACCATTACGCCCAAGATGATGCGCGAGCGCCCACAACTGGCCAGCGACGGTTACGAGGTAGGCGACAAGGTGCCGGGCCGCATCCTTCACGCCCGCTACAGTCAATACATGGCCAAAGTGGCCGAGCTGGAGCCGGAGCTGGTGGCACAGCTTGCTGAACACGGCGCACGCTTTACCCACCACAGTTCGATTGCACCCACGGGTACAATCTCGCTCTCCATGGGTAACAACGCCTCGAATGGTATCGAGCCGTCGTTCTCTCATCGCTATTTCCGCAACATCATTCAGTCCGGCAAAAAGACCAAGGAGCAGGTGGAAGTGGTCTCCTTCGAGCTGGCCGCCTATCGCCACTTCATCGCTGCCGATGCGGTAGAAAGCGATCTGCCGGACTACTTCATTACCGCTGATTCGGTGTCCCCAGAGCAGCATGTGGCGGTACAAGCAGCGGCACAGCAGTGGGTGGATTCTGCCATTTCCAAAACGGTCAACGTGCCGACCGAGTTCCCGTTCGAGCAGTTCCAAGACCTCTATTTGCAGGCGTATGAGAGCCGTTTGAAAGGCTGCACTACCTTCCGCTTCAACCCGGAAGCTTTCCAGGGCGTGCTGGTGCGTGAGGATGACCTGAAGAACACCACTTACGTGTTCGAGCTGGAGAGTGGCGAGACGCTGGAGCTAACGGGTGACGAAAAAGTGCTTTACGACGGTGAGGAGCATAACGCCGCCAATCTGTTCGATGCCTTGAAAGAGGGCACCTACGGCAAGTGGTAAGCGCCAACGCTGGCTTGATGAACTGTCGAAAGACCTGGAGAGAACGTTATGGCGGTCGAAATTACGTCGAAAATTGTCGGTTACCGGATCAAGCAGCCGGAGCAGCCAGCCCCCGAGCCCGTGTTGGCCGAAGAGGACCCGCTGACGGTCCGTATTCCATCGCGCCCAGAGGGGACGCTGGAGGCGGTGTCGGAGAAGATCTCCTACGTGGGGGCCGAAGGGCGCAAGAAGGTCTATTTGCTGGTGTCGTTCATGCCCGTGGAGGGTGTGGTCGGCGGGCAGCGCGTCGTGATCGAGCGCCCGGTAGAGTTCTTCTTCCCGTCGGGCCAGCTCTCCAGCGAGCACCAGTGGATCACCGCCACCATGCGCAGCCTATCGCTGGCTGCGCGGGGTGGCTATGTCACGCAGGCCGTGGCGGACCTGCGCAAGGTGGCCTGGGACAAAGGGCTGGTGCGCTGCGGAATGAACCGCTGGAACAAACCGATGTTTCACGATTCGGAAGTGGCGGCGATTGCCTGGTCGATTCAGCAAATTCTCTATCGGCGAGGTTTCTTGGATCAGGAGGGCAACCAAGTGCCGGTGGAGACGCTGGTGGCTCGCTATGCCCATCGGATGCAGCACGGCCATGCGTGGCAGCCCGACGAGCGCCCAACCGTCGATGAGGCCGCAGCCACGCCTACATCCGCCAGCGGCACTCCAGCCACCGTGGGCACCTGCCCCGAATGCCGAGGGGACTTGATCATGATGGATGGCTGCCCTACCTGTTATGCCGGTTGCGGCTGGTCCAAATGCGGCTAACGCCTCCCGTCTCGTCGCCCTCCAGCAGGGCGACGGAAAGAGGCCCTCGTGAAGCCATCAATCATTGAATAAGGGACGAACGTTATCGGTCAGGTAGCAGTCATCGAACTCTCCTTCTGTGGCCAGCGCCTCGAGATCGGGAATCGACACGTGGTGGCGGTCACGGAAGACCAGTCCATCCTCGCTGAGTGCACTGAACGTGCGGCTGACATGCACCGGACTCAGCCCGAGAATATCCGCCAGCTGCTCCTGGGAGAGCGGTAAACGAAACTGCCCGCTGATATCGTCATTGGTTTGGCGTAGGCGCAGGTACATTTCATGGAGAAAATGCGCCATTTTTTGGCGCGCGCTGCGCCGCGCGAGATTCACCAACCGCGCGCTGCGCCGCGCGAGATTCACCAACCGCTCGGTGAGCAGCGCCTGTTGACGACTGCCGATGGCAAACATCACCGAGGTCAGTGGCAGCGACTGGCGAAACAGCTCCAACATCCGCTTGTGGGGGAAGTGGCACACTACCCCGTCGGTAATCATGCGCACGTTCTCAAGCCGTTGAGAAAAGGCGAATTCCCTCAAGCCGATGATGTCGCCGGGGAGAAACACTTCCAAAATTTGCCGATCACCGTTTTCCAGGTGACGGTAAGAGTAAGCCCAGCCGCTGCGCAGCGTACAAAACTCGTTGGCGGGGGCGCCCATCTCCCAAAGTAGCGAGCCAGACTTGATGTCAGTCGGGCTCTCTTCCAGCGAGTCGAGCAACTGCTTTTCGTCGTCTGTCAGCGTGCAGTAGTGGCTAAAGTGGCGAATAATGCAGCTCTTATCCTGTTCCACGCGTCCTTCTCCTCGATGCAATCCACCTTTGTTAAACGGCGTCGCTACTTACTATAAGCAGTCTATGCGGGGCATGCCTGCTCTTTTACTCTCCCCGGCGCGCTCGCGCCGGGGAGAGGCCGCTTAGGATGTGGACGACGCACGGTTACCCCGCTCAAGAAGAGGAGCCAAGAAGCGCCCCGTGTGGGAAACGCTCTGCTTGGCAATCTGCTCTGGGGTGCCTTCGGCGATGATTTGTCCGCCCCCGGAGCCCCCTTCTGGGCCAAGGTCGATCAGCCAGTCCGCGGTCTTGATCACATCCAGATTGTGCTCGATGACCACGATGGTATTGCCGTGGTCGCGCAGGCGGTGCAGTACCGTGAGCAGTTGACGAATATCCTCGAAATGCAGCCCCGTGGTGGGCTCATCCAGAATGTAGAGCGTTTTACCGGTATCGCGCTTGGCCAGCTCGCGGGCCAGCTTGACCCGCTGGGCCTCGCCGCCGGAGAGCGTGGTCGCGCTCTGCCCCAAGCGAATGTACGACAGGCCGACATCCATCAGCGTTTGCAGACGGCGGGCAATGGCAGGCACCGGGCTGAAGAACGCCAGCGCGTCTTCCACGGTCATTTCCAGCACTTCGTGGATGGTCTTGCCTTTGTAGTGAATATCCAGCGTTTCACGGTTATAGCGCTTGCCTTTACACACGTCGCAGGGCACGTAGATATCCGGCAGGAAGTGCATCTCTACCTTGATCATCCCTTCGCCCTGGCACGCTTCGCAGCGCCCGCCCTTGACGTTAAAGCTGAAGCGGCCCGGCTTATAGCCCCGCGAGCGCGCCTCTTGGGTTCCCGCAAACAGCTCGCGAATGGGCGTGAAAATACCGGTGTACGTCGCTGGATTGGAGCGCGGTGTCCGGCCAATGGGGCTCTGGTCGATATCGATCACTTTATCGAGCTGATCGAGACCCTCGACCTTCTCGTAGGGCGCTGGGGTCAAGGTGGTGGCGCGGTTGAGTTCGCGGGCCGCAATGGGCATCAGCGTGCCGTTGATCAGCGTCGACTTGCCCGAGCCGGAGACCCCGGTCACGGCAATGAACAGCCCCAGCGGCAGGCTGAGGGTAACGTTCTGTAAGTTATTACCCGTAGCGCCGCGCACGACCAGCTGCTTTTCCGGGTTGCCGGGAATGCGGTAGGGCGGCACGGCAATTTCGCG
This sequence comes from Halomonas sp. LC1, assembly GCF_030247125.1. Lineage (NCBI taxonomy): Bacteria > Pseudomonadati > Pseudomonadota > Gammaproteobacteria > Oceanospirillales > Halomonadaceae > Halomonas > Halomonas sp. LC1. The sequence goes on from NZ_JASSPG010000008.1 coordinate 60,731, forward strand.
GGTGCCGGAGAGGTATTGACCGGTCAGTGAGTGGGGGTTGTCCATCACCTGCTGCGGCGTGCCTTGGGCGACGATTTCACCGCCGTGCACCCCGGCACCGGGGCCAATGTCCAGGACATGGTCCGCCGCGCGAATGGCGTCTTCGTCGTGCTCGACCACGATCACGGTGTTGCCCAGGTCGCGCAGCCGCTCCAGGGTTTTCAACAGGCGATCGTTATCCCGTTGGTGCAGGCCGATGGAGGGCTCGTCCAGGATGTACATGACGCCTACCAGCCCTGCGCCGATCTGGCTAGCCAGACGGATACGCTGGGCTTCGCCGCCGGAGAGGGTGTCGGCGCTGCGCTCTAGGTTCAGGTAGTCCAGACCCACGTTGACCAGGAACTCTAGGCGCGCGTGGATCTCGTTGACGATCTTGTCGGCGATTTCGCCTTTGCGGCCCGGCAGGGCCAGCTCGGCAAAGTAGCGCCACGCGTCGCCAATCGGCAGGTGAACGATATCCGCAATGTTATGGTCGTCCACGTACACATGGCGCGACTCTTTGCGCAGCCGCGAGCCGCCGCAGGTGGTACACGGCTGCACGGCGATATACTTGGCGAGATCGTCACGCACCATGTTGGATTCGGTTTCCCGATAGCGGCGCTGCATGTTGGGCAGCACGCCTTCAAAGGCATGCTCCCGGGTGACTTTGCGGCCGCGATCCCCGACGTACACGAACGGAATTTGCTCATTGCCGCTACCGTTGAGGATGATCTCACGCTCGTGGCGCGCCAGCTCCTGCCACGGCGTTTCCAGCTCGAAGCGATAGTGCTTGGCCAGGGCCTGTAGCTGGGTGAAGTAGTAGATGTTGCGGCGATCCCAGCCCTTGATCACGCCCTCCGCCAAAGAGAGCTCTGGGTGGCTGATGAGCTTGTCGGGGTCGAAGTATTGTTGAACGCCCAAGCCGTCGCAGGTCGGGCAGGCACCCGCCGGGTTGTTGAAGGAGAACATGCGCGGCTCGAGCTCGGAGAGCGAGTAGCCACACACCGGGCAGGCAAAGCGCGACGAGAAGGCGAGGTCTTCCTGCTCGCCGTCCATGAAGTGAATCATCGCCGTGCCGTCGGCAAGGTTCAGCGCCGTTTCAAACGACTCCGCGAGTCGCTGAGCAATGTCGTCGCGCACTTTGAAGCGGTCGACCACTACGCTGATGTCATGCTTTTTACGCTTATCCAGCGGCGCGATGTCGTCGAGTTCGAGCACTTGACCGTCGATCTGAACCCGCACGAAGCCCTGGGCGCGTAGCTCACTGAGCAGCTGCAGGTGCTCACCTTTGCGGCCCTTCACCACCGGGGCCAGCAGCATCAGCTTGGTGCCCTCGGCGAGGTTCATCACCTGGTCGACCATTTGCGAGATGGTTTGTGCTTCCAGGTCTTCCCCGTGCTCAGGGCAGCGCGGTGTGCCCGCGCGGGCAAACAGCAGGCGCAGGTAGTCGTAAATTTCGGTGATCGTGCCGACCGTCGAGCGGGGATTGTGCGAGGTGGATTTCTGCTCGATGGAGATGGCCGGAGAGAGCCCTTCGATGTGATCCACATCGGGTTTTTCCATCATTGACAGGAACTGACGCGCATAGGTGGAGAGCGACTCCACGTAGCGACGCTGCCCCTCCGCGTAAAGCGTATCGAACGCCAGCGATGACTTGCCGGAGCCGGAGAGCCCGGTAATGACAATCAGTTTGTCACGGGGCAGCTCCACATCGATCTGCTTGAGGTTGTGGGTGCGGGCACCCCTGACCAGAATGCTGTCCATCAACACCTCGAATCGCGTGGCAAAAGCGTAATTATACGTTTGCTGTACCCTTCCCGGCAAAACTGTCTCGGCTGTCGCCGCTGTGCTTGGCGTTTCCAGCGTGATGACAAAGCGCTAGAATGGGGGGTTACCTCAGGCCGTTCTGGCCCATCCACCATACACAAGGGCACTATGCGCAAGGTTTCCGCACTGCTGCTGGCCGCTGAACGCCGTGCAATCAGCGGCTTGGCTGGCCTTTATGCGTCTCGTATGCTGGGACTCTTCATGGTTCTGCCGGTGCTCGCGCTCTATGCCGATACGCTGGCAGGCGCGACGCCGCTGCTCGTTGGGGTAGCGTTAGGCATCTATGGCCTGACCCAAGCGTCGCTGCAGATTCCGTTTGGCCTGCTCTCTGATCGTATCGGGCGCAAACGCGTGATTGCCATGGGGCTTTTGATCTTTGCCGTCGGCAGCGTGGTCGCCGCGATGGCGGATACGATTGTCGGCGTGATCGCCGGGCGCGCGCTGCAGGGCGGCGGCGCCGTGGCCGCCGCCATCATGGCGCTGCTCGCCGATCAAACCCGCGAGCAGGTTCGCACCGCCGCCATGGCCACTATCGGTCTCTCGATTGGCGTCTCGTTCGCCATTGCCATGGTGCTTGGCCCCTGGCTGGCCGCCTGGGCCGGGCTCTCCGGGGTGTTTTGGTTTACCGCGCTGCTGACGCTCGTGGGGCTGGTCGTGCTGTGGCGCTGGGTACCGCCCGCGCCGCGTCGGTTGCGTCATCGCGACGTAGGGCTGGACCGTCAGCAGTTCAAGAGTGTGATCACCCGGCCAGACCTGTGGCGGCTGGATCTATCGATTTTTGCCCTGCACCTGGTGCTGATGGCCATTTTCGTCGCCATTCCGTTTCGCCTGCTCAACGCTGGCGTAGCGGTGGAGTACCATGGGCTTGCCTATCTCGGCATCATGGCACTGTCGTTCGTCGCCATGGTGCCGCTGGTCATCGTCGCGGAGAAGCGTCAGCGGATGAAGCTGATGTGCCTGCTGGCCATTGGGGCCATTGCCTTGAGCCTGGCGAGCCTGGGGATGCCGCTCTCCCAAGGGCACTGGCTGTTCGTGTGGCTGTTCGTGTTTTTTACCGGATTTAATTTGCTGGAGGCGACGCTGCCTTCCATGCTCAGTAAGCTGGCTCCCGCCGGCGCCAAAGGAACGGCGATGGGGGTGTACTCCACCAGCCAGTTTTTAGGCGCATTTTTGGGCGGCACGCTGGGCGGCTTGTTAGCCAACGTGTGGGGGCTCAACGCTGTCTTTATCGGCTGCGCCGTGCTGGCGCTGGGGTGGTGGGCGGCCATGTGGCGCATGCCCTCGCCGCCGCCGCTCTCGAGTGAAGTGATGGCGCTGCACGAGACGCAGCCCGATGCGATGAACCTGTTGATGGAGCATCTCGCCGACGTGGTCGGTGTGGAAGATGTGATGGTCGTGCCCGAAGAGCGGTTGGTCTATTTGAAAGTCAATCGGGACGCGCTGGACCAAGCGGCGCTGGCGAGATTGATGTCACCGCCACGAACCTAACGACTTACCGCTGGCTATGCTGTGACGGGCAGTCAGTGAACCGTTAATGTATACGATGAATGATGACGAGGAGCGACCTTATGGCGCGCGGTATTAACAAAGTAATCTTGATTGGCAACCTGGGCCAAGACCCGGAAGTTCGTTTCACGCCCTCCGGCACTGCCGTGGCGAACCTGAACTTGGCCACCTCCGACACTTGGATGGATCGTCAGAGCGGCCAGCGCCAGGAGCGCACCGAGTGGCACCGTGTGGTGCTGTTCAATAAGACGGCCGAGATTGCCCAGCAGTACCTGAAAAAAGGTTCGAAGGTCTACATCGAAGGCCGCCTGCAAACGCGCAAGTGGCAGGATCAAAATGGTCAGGACCGCTACAGCACAGAAATCGTCGCCAACGACATGCAGATGCTCGATGGCCGCAGCGGCGATTACCAGGGCGGCGGTGCGCCGCAAGGTGGCTACGCCCAGCAGGCTCCCGCTCAGCAGGCGCCGCCGCAGCAACACTATGGCCAGCAACCGCCTCAGCAGGGTGGCTATCCGTCGCAGGGTGCTCCCCAGCGTAACGCCCCTGCCCCGCAGCCTCAGCAGCCTGCACCCAACCAGCAGAACAGCAGCTACGGCGCGCCCGATCCGGGCAATTTCGACGATTTCGATGACGAGATTCCGTTCTGATTCGCGTCTTGCTGCGTCGTCATGGGGTGACGCGCGAGCCGCTATGTTCTTGGGTTGAGGGAGAGGGTCTGTCTTGAAGCTGCTGATACTGGATGCCGGGCACTGCTTGAGTTTAGCACTCGCCCGGGAAGCGAGCCGGCGCACCGATACCGAGCTCGTGATTGAACAGGGCCTCGACGTCACGCCGAGCCAGCTACAGGCCATCGCGCCCGATGCGGTGATCATTCCACCGCTGGCGCATCCGCTGAGCATGACCCCTGCCGAGGTGAAAGCCCATGCGGACGCCGTGGATCGCTGCGTGGATGCGTGTCAAACCCAAGGGGTGGCGCTGGTATGGTGCGTGTCCGATCAGCTCTACGAGGAGGGATTCGATATCCCCATCGATGAGCACGTCGTGCCTGCTCCGCGCGACGAGTGTTTACGCCGCCTCGTACAGACCGGCGACCGCATTCGCGCCGAGTACCATCGCCACCTGATCGTACGTTTGGGGCCGCTGTTTGCGCTAGAAGGCAGCCACGCTTGGCTGAATGAAATCATCGACAGTCTGGTGACCGGGCAAGCGGTGCGTGCCGCCGAAGATGTCGTCTTCTGCCCCACGTCCGCCGATGCGGTCGCCATGGCGCTCATTGGCATGCTGCAGCAGCAGGCCTGCGGGGCCGACGCTTGGGGGGCCTACCATTTGGCAGGTACCGAGCCGGTCAGTGCGTTCACGTTCACGTCGATGGTGCGCACCCAACTGGCCACGCACTTGGAAGGGCGAGGGGAGACGGTCGCGCTCGGCGACGTTCAAGCACTGAATCACCATCACGATGCCAAACTGCGCCGCGTGTTGAACTGTCGCCGCGTGCTGGACGTGTTTGGCGTTCATCAAAAGCCATGGCGGTTGGAAGTAGGACGGATGCTGGATGCCTGGTGCCTCACGCGCGACCAGCAGCCCGATGACGTTGGGACAGGAGAGTCAGTTTGATCAATGTGGTACGCAGCCTGCTGTTTTATGTAGGTTATTTCACTGCCATGCTGCTCATTGGCGTGCTTTTTCTACCCATCGCACCGTTTCTACCACTGGCGGCGCGCTACCGGCTGTTGAATCTTTATAACTACTTCCTGATGGTGTGGTTTCGCATTGCCTGCGGCGTGCGCTACGAGATTCAAGGGCGGGAGAATATCCCGACAGGCCCCTGCGTGATTCAAGCCAATCACCAGTGCGAGTGGGAGACGGTCTTTCTACAAGTGATGAAGCCGCCGGTGTGCACCGTGCTCAAACGCGAGCTGCTGCGCATCCCGGTCTTTGGGTGGGGCCTGCGTTTGCTACGCCCAATCAGTTTGGATCGCTCCAAGCCTGCCCGGGCCATGAAGCAGGTGCTGACCCAGGGCGTTGAGCGCCTGGGGACGGGGTTGTCCGTCCTGATTTTTCCGGAGGGAACACGGGTAGATCCTGGCGTGCGCAAGCGCTACAACAAAAGCGGTAGCGTCGTTGCCTGCCGTGCCGGTGTGCCGGTGCTTCCCGTGGCTCACAATGCCGGTGAGCGTTGGCCGGGGCGGCACTGGGTCAAGCGCCCAGGGGTGCTCCGCGTACGCATTGGCGCCCCCATTGCGACCGAAGGGCGCACACCGGACGAGGTGTTGGCGGATGTCGAAGCCTGGATCGAGGGTCAGCTACAGGAGATTTCCGAGGTCCCCAGGCCCACGGCGCGCTAAGCAGCGCGGGGCAGAGAACGCAGCACAAAAAACGGCGCCCGAAGGCGCCGTTTTTGATGGCTGCTGATGTGCCTCAGCCGTCGTAACGCTGGAACACCAGGCAGGCGTTGGTGCCGCCAAAGCCGAAGCTGTTGGAAAGCACGCGCTCGAGGGTAACGTCGTCGCGACGCTGGGTCACGATATCGAAACCGTCGGCCTGCTCGTCGAGTGTCTCGACGTTGGCAGACGCGGCGACGAAGTTATGCTGCATCATCAGCAGCGAGTAGATCGCTTCCTGGACACCGGTAGCGCCCAGCGAGTGGCCGGTCAGCGACTTGGTCGAGCTCATGGCGGGCGTGGAGTTGCCGAACACGCTGCGGATCGCTTTCAGCTCGGCGACGTCGCCTACCGGCGTCGACGTGCCGTGGGTGTTGATGTAGTCGATGTCGCCCTGCACCGTGGCCATGGCCTGATGCATGCAGCGCATGGCACCCTCTCCAGAAGGGGCAACCATGTCATGACCGTCGGAGGTCGCACCATAGCCTACCAGCTCGCCGTAGATCTTCGCGCCGCGCGCTTTCGCGTGCTCGAGCTCTTCAAGCACCAGCATGCCGCCACCGCCCGCGATGACGAAGCCGTCGCGGGCCTGATCGTAGGGGCGAGAGGCTTTATCCGGGGTGTCGTTGTAGTGCGTGGAGAGCGCGCCCATGGCGTCGAACAAGCACGACAGCGTCCAGTGCTCCTCTTCGCCACCACCAGCAAAGACCACGTCCTGCTTGCCGAGCTGAATCTGCTCCATGGCGCTACCGATGCAGTGAGCGGAAGTCGCACAGGCAGAGGAGATGGAGTAATTCACGCCTTTGATTTTGAACGGCGTGGCCAAGCAGGCCGACACCGTGCTGCCCATGGTGCGGGTCACACGGTAAGGGCCAACGCGGCGCAGGCCTTTCTCACGCATTGCATCGGCGGCTTCGACCTGGTTGGCGCTGGACGCGCCGCCCGAGCCGGCAATCAGGCCGGTGCGCTCGTTCGACACTTGCGCGTCGGTCAAGCCCGCGTCTTCGATGGCCTGAGCCATCGAGACGTAGGCGTAGGCCGCTGCATCGCCCATGAAGCGGCGCAGTTTGCGGTCGATCAACGCGTCTAGGTCGATATCGACGCTGCCTGCCACATGGCTACGGAAGCCGCGCTCGGCGTACTCTTCCTTGAAACGAATACCGCTGCGCCCGCTTTTGAGCGCGTCTAAGACCTGTTGCTGGTCGTTGCCTAAGCACGACACGATGCCAAGGCCGGTGACTACCACTCGTCGCATGGGAGCCTCCTGTTAGAAATTCGCAGTGGAGGTGAATAGGCCAACGCGCAGGTCATTAGCCTGGTAGATATCGCGCCCGTCGACGGACACGGTGCCGTCGGCGATGCCTAGGATAAGCCGACGGGTAATGACGCGTTTCATGTTGATGCGGTACGTCACTTTTTGAGCGTCGGGCAAAATTTGGCCGCTGAATTTCACTTCGCCGCAGCCTAGTGCACGGCCACGGCCAGGATGGCCGAGCCAGCCCAGGTAGAAACCGACCAGCTGCCACATCGCGTCGAGACCCAAGCAGCCGGGCATCACCGGGTCACCGGGAAAGTGACAGTCGAAAAACCACAGATCCGGGGTGATATCCAGCTCGGCGATCAGCTCGCCCTTACCATGCTCACCGCCCTCTTCATGAATGTGCGTGATGCGATCAAGCATCAGCATGTTAGGCGCTGGCAGCTGGGCATTGCCTGGGCCAAAAAGCTCGCCGCGCGAGCAGGCCAGCAGTTCTTCGCGATCAAAGGAATGTTGCTTGGTCACTGAATCGTTCCGAGTATGAAGATGGTTGTTGCGCCTAGTCTACTTCCCGAAACCTCCGAATGCACGTCGCAGGCGCTTTATCGTGACTTTCTAACCCTTTTTAAGGGCTTGCCGATAAAGCAAATGACGTTATTGTGACAATCGTCGAGGCGAATTCGCACAATAAACGGCCTATTGACGTAATATGCTCTATCCAAGTTTTTGGTTAGGCGGCATGATGTCGTCCACGTGATGTTTTGTAGTGACTGCTGATAGGACAACAAGAACCGCCATGTGGCTGCCTGTTTCTCTTAATCGTCCGCTGGTTTGGGTGGCGCTCATGGCGCTGCCTGCATGTGTATGGATTCCCGATACTGCGCTGCGCATGGTGGCCGCCAGCCTGGTGGCGTTGGGGTTGTGGGACGCTTGGCACCAGGTGCGTCAACAGCGCTTGCGTTTGAAGCTTGCCCAAGACGCCATGGGGCTGGCAGGGGATGCCATGGTCATCAGCGATGTGCAGAACCGTGTGTTGGCCGTCAATCCCGCCTTTACCGACATTACCGGCTACGAGAGCCAGGAGATGGTCGGCCGCAAGCTCGAAACCCTGGCCGCACAGCGTCACGACAAAGCCTTCTACCAAAGTTTCTGGAGCACCCTGAAAGCCACCGGGCGGTGGGAAGGGGAGATGTGGAACCGTCGTAAACATGGCGACGAGTACCCAGAGTGGCTCAAGGTTCGCGCGGTGACCGACAAACGCGGCAAGATCACCCACTTCATCAGCCTGTTCACCGATATTTCCGCGCAAAAAGCCCGCGAGCGCGACTTGCGCCGCATCGGCTACGAAGACCCCCTGACCGGCCTGCCTAACCGACGCCGCCTGCACGATTTGATGTCCTCACGGCTTCGTCACTTGCGTGCCGGCGAGAGTCTGGACATGGCGCTGATCGACATCGATGGTCTGAAATCGGTCAACGACAGCTTGGGCGTCGAGCAGGGCGACCGTCTGTTGGCGCGCTTTGCTCAGCGGCTTACCAGCTATATGGCGGGCAGCGTCGTCGGCCGCCTGGGGGGCGATGAGTTCTTGGTGATTCGCACCACCACCTTCGATGATCATGATCAGTGGATCATGACCCTGCGTGACCACATGTGCAGTCCGTTCGAGATCAACGATCAGTCGCTGCGTTTAGGATTGACCATCGGTAGCTGTCGCGCCCCCGAGGATGGCCGAGATTCCGGCGTGCTGTTCCAGCGGCTGGAGTCCGCGCTGTACAGTGCCAAACGATTGGGTCGCAACCATAGCCAGCGCTTTCGCCCAGCGTTGGATAAGCAGGATAACCCCCAGCTTGCGCTGGTCAGTGACCTGCGCGCCGCACTGATCTCCGGTGACCAGCTAGAGCTTCACTACCAGACCCAGCACCATCCTGGCAGCGGTGAGCTGATGGGCATGGAGGCACTGCTGCGCTGGCGTCACCCTCAAGACGGTATGGTTTCACCGGGCGAGTTCATTCCACTGGCGGAGCGCCATGGCCTGATGGCCGAGCTGGGCAGTTGGGTGATCGAGAAAGCATGCGCTCAACAGGCGCACTGGCAAAACAGCGGTATGCCCAAGGTGGCCGTGTGGATCAATATCTCCGCGCTACAGCTCTTTCAGGGCGATCTGGAAACCCAGCTGGCGACCTGCCTGGAGCGCTATCAGCTCAAACCGTCACAAATTGGTCTGGAGCTGACCGAATCGGTGCTGCTGGATGAGCGGGCCGGTGATATGGGGCCGCGCCTGCAGGCGCTCCGAGAGCTTGGTTACGCCATTGCCATCGACGATTTCGGCACCGGCTACTCATCCTTAGGTTACTTGAAGCGGCTGCCGGTGGATAAGATCAAACTGGACCGTGCCTTCATTCGCGAGCTTCCCAACGACCAGGCGGATGCGGCGATCGTAACGGCGGTCTTGGCCATGGCCGAGGGGATGGGGTTGGAAGTCGTCGCGGAGGGCGTCGAAACGCAAGCCCAGTGCCAGTTCCTGGTCAACGCGGGCTGTACGCTGGTGCAGGGATTCTACTTTGCCAAGCCGTTACCCGCTGCCGAGCTAGAGCAGCGCTGGTCGCCCGTCGCACTGGCAGAAGGTGCCCACTAACGCGTCGTGATGACTCGCCCAGCGTAACGGCAAATACCCAGACAGAGCGCTGCCCAGATGACTGCCTGCACGGGCAGTAGCCACGGCGCCAAACTCACGTTGGCCAACGCTGCCCCACCCAGGTAAGAGAGCGGGCCGCTGATGGCACCGCAGGCAGCGGCGACGAGCGGATAGCGCCACAGCCAGGCCAGCGAGTGAAACACCAGCGTGGCGAACAGCGGCCACAGCATCCACAGCCATAGGGGCAGCAGGCCCGCGACGAGCGCCTGGTCACCAAAATCGAAACCGCCCGCCAAGTGCAGCCCGCCGTCCAGCACCAGCCCTAGTAGGGCAAACAAGCCGATGAAGCGCCATTCGCCGGGTCTGGCCCAGTGCCAAAAGTGCCAGCCCAGCAGCGCCACCCCCGTGGCCGCAGCGACCCATGAGCCACCCAGCACGCACAGCGTCCAGCCTGCCTCGAAGCGCAGCGCGTTGAACAGCAACGCGCGCACGGGCCGTGGGGAGGGCGATGCCATTTACAGGGCTCCCGTTAGCGGTACCGGTTTTGCAGCAGGCTTTGCCAGCAGTAGGTGGCAGGTGCCAATGGAGCGCTCGATGAAGCCCCCCTCGCAGTAGCACAGGTAGTAGCGCCACATGCGGATAAAGCGCTCGTCGTAGCCTTGGCTGCGGACTTGATCGAGGCTCGCCTCGAAACGGTGCCGCCACTCCCGCAGCGTTCGTGCGTAGTGCTGGCCGATCTCATCGAGCGCCACCACGTTGAGGGACGTTTTGCGCATCACGCCAGACAGCATGGCGTGGTGGGAGGGCAAAAAGCCGCCGGGGAAGATGTAGCGTTTGATGAAGTCCATGTCACGCTTGGCTTCTTCGAAGCGCTGGTCGCGAATGGTGATCGCTTGCAGCATCGCCTGACCATCGTCGGTTAGCAGGCTATCGACCTTTTCAAGATACGTGTTGAGGTACTGGTGCCCCACGGCCTCGATCATTTCCACCGAGATCAAGCGGTCAAAGCGCCCGGTGAGTTCACGATAATCCTGCTTTAGCAGCGTAATCTTGTCTTCCAGGCCCTCTTCTTTGATGCGCTGGGCCGTATGTGCATGCTGCTCCTCGGAAATCGTCGTGGTGGTCACCCGGCAGCCGCGTGTCTTGGCTGCATGAATGGCCAGCCCGCCCCAGCCCGTGCCGATCTCTAGCAAATGATGCTCGGGACGAACATCCAACTTCTCGAGCATGATGTCGAGTTTGTAGGTCGAGGCCTCTTCCAAACTGGCTTCCGGGTAGGGGAAGACGGCGCTGGAGTACATCCAGTGGCGTTTATCCAGGAACGTTGCAAAGAGGTCATTACCAATGTCGTAATGGGCGGCGATATTGCGCTTGGAGCCGGACAGGCTGTTGCGCTGGAAGCGGTAAGCCAGGCCCAGCAACCAGCGGGTGAAACGGGCGCTGCCGTTCTCCATCTTGCCATTGACGTGCTCTAGGTTGGCCGCAAACAGGCGCACCAAGGCCACCAGGTCATCGGCATCCCAGTCGCCATCCATGTAGGATTCCGCAGCGCCCACGGTGCCGCCAAAGGCGAGCCGCTTCCAGGCGCGAGAGTGGCGAATCACCACGGTGACCTGCAGCGGGCCTTCTTGGCCCAGGTGATGGCACTGGTTGCCTTCGATCAGCGTGATACGTCCGCCGCGAAACGCGTCCAACTGGGCCAGCAAACGAGGCTTTAACCAGCGGGTAAAGCGATCTTGGCGGGCGGGCTGACTACTGGGAGGTGTGGTACGCAGGGTGGTCACTTTGAAGTCTCCTTGCGCTTAGGGTGGTTATAAACGGGGACGCGCTTGAGCCACAGGCGAAGCGCTTCAAAATGGATTCCCGCGACCGTTTTCAGACTCATCCAAGGGTGCTTGGCGAGGGTGGCCAGCAGCACGCCGCGCGTAGCGGGGGCTGCGTCGAGCGTGAGCGTGGCGTCGAAATGGCGCTGCTCGTGCTGCCAGTTTTCCATATGTAGATAGAGCTGATCGCCGGGCGCATTGAATTTCCAGCGATAGGTCATCTCCATGGGATTGAAGGGGGAGACGTGCATGGCTTTGGCAAAGCTTGCCTGATGCGCGTGGCGGTCGGTCTCGACATGGCAGGCGTAACAGGTGCGCTCGCGCCAGGGCATGTTGGTGACCTCGCCGAGCACCGCTGCCAAGCGGCCATGTTCGTCGTAGGCATAGTAAACGGTGATAGGATTGAACATCGTGCCGAGCGTACGCAGCTGGGTCAGCATGCAAATGCGCCCGTTAGGGGCGCTGCCAAGCTGGCGCGTCAACTCCTCCCGCACGGCAGTGCGCAGCGGGCGATCCGTGGGGGCCAGATAATCCTCGCGGCGAAAACGTGCCAACGCCGGGCGTCGTGCGCTAAACCCCGGCACGCCGTCGAAGAGCGTGGGGAGCTCGTCGAGATCGAGCCACGCCATCCACACCTGATAGCTAAACGTGTGCGTCTTGGGCGTAAAGCGGCGGTGGCGGAGCGTACCGCGATAGATGCGCGAGCGCGGCGCAGCAATCATCCCAACCCCTCCCCAACGCTGTTGGGCATCAACTCATGGGCGGGCAGCGCCGTCGGCGTGGTGGGCGGCTCGGCGGCTTCGTCACAGCCCAGCGCCTGTGCCACGCGCAGCGCGCTCCAGACGCCGTCTTCATGAAAGCCGTTGCGCCAGTAAGCACCGCAGAAGTGGGTGCGCCGCGCCACCGATGAGATCTCTTCGTGGCGCATTTGGGCGGCCTGGCCCGCCAGCGTGAACTGTGGGTGTGCATAGACATAGCGGCCCAGCACCTTGGCCGGGTCGATGCTGTCGGAGTCGTTCAGCGTGACGCAAAACGTCGTGTCTGCCTCTAAGCGCTGCAGGATATTCATGTTGTAGGTCACCGATACCCGCTCATCGGCACCGCGACCATCCAACCGATAATTCCAGCTTGCCCACGCGCGTTGGCGGCGGGGCAGCAGGGAGGTGTCGGTGTGCAGCACCACCTCGTTGTTCTGGTAGGGCATTGCGCTTAGGATCTCGCGCTCGGCAGCCGAGGCATCCCCTAACATGGCCAGGGCTTGGTCGGCGTGGCACGCCAATACGACCTGGTCGAAACGTTCGCTGCCCTGGGCCGTGGTCACCACGACGCCCGTGTCGCTTCGGGTAATGTGGGTCACCGGGGTATTGAGGCGGATGCGCGACGCATAGGGCGCGGTCAAGCTGGGAATATAGCGTTTGGAGCCGCCCACGAGGGTGTACCACTGGGGACGGTGGTTCACCGACAGCAGCCCGTGGTTGCGGAAAAAGCGTACGAAAAACGTCAGTGGGAAAGCGCGCAGGTCACCAATGCTCGCCGACCAAATAGCGGCCCCCATGGGCAGCAAGTAACGACGCTGAAACGCTTCGCCGTAGCCGTGTTGGTCCAGGTACGCGCCCAACGTCATGTCTGCGGGCAGTCGTTTGCTTTCCAGATCGGCGGTGGCCTGCTTGTTGAAGCGCAAGATGTCGCGCAGCAGACGATAGAACGAAGGGTTGAGCAGGTTGCGGCGCTGGGCGAAAAGCGATGCCAACGTGTGGCCGTTGTACTCGAAATCGACGTCCGTTTCATGCACCGAGAAACTCATCTCGGTGGCTTGGCTGGGCACGCCAAGGGTAGCCAATAGGCGTTGGAAGTGGGGGTAGGTCCAGTCATTGAAGACGATGAAGCCGGTATCGATGGCGTAAGGGACGCCGTTGACCTCAACGTCCATGGTGGCCGTATGGCCCCCTAGTCGACTATCGGCTTCGAACAGGGTCACCTCGTGCTGTGAGGAGAGGTACCACCCGGCAGCCATCCCGCTGATGCCGCTGCCAATAACCGCGATGCGCTGTGACGCTGTGACGCTCATGGAGACTCCTTGGTTTGCCGCGTCATGCGCAGGCCGATCCACCGCCGCAGAGCGGGGGGTAAAATTCCCAAACATTTGACGATATAGGTAAACCGCCGTGGAAAATGAACATCCAGGCGGCCTTTGGCCAGCCCGGCAATGATCGACTTCGCAGCTTCGTCGGCGGTAACCTGCATGGGCATGGGAAAATCGTTGCGGTCGGTGAGTGGCGTTTTGACGAAGCCAGGATGAATCAAGCTCACGTCGATGCCCTCCTGGTGCAGGTCGAGTCGCAGAGACTCCAAGAAGTAGCTGACCGCTGCTTTCGACGCGCCATACGCCTCCGCGCGGGGCAGCGGCAGGTAGGCCGACGCGCTCGAGGTGGCGGCCAAGCGGGCGGGCTTGCCTTCCTTACGAGCGGCACGCAGCAGCGGTAGAGCGGCGTCGACGCCGTACAGCGTGCCAAATAGGTTCGGAGTGAAGACCCGCTCGACGAGTGCCATATCGAAGTGGCGTGCATCAAGGTATTCGCAGGTGCCCGCATTGAACAACGCAACGTCCAACGCGCCGAGCCACTCGCGAATCTGCTCACCCGCAGCGAGGACGGCTTGATGGTCGCTGACATCCAGCGGCAACGGGTAGGCGTTGTCATGGCCATCGCACAGTTTGTGCAGCGCCTCTTCATTGCGAGCGCTCAAGACGACGCGATGGCCTTGCTCGATCAGCTGCTTGGCCAGCGCTTCACCAATGCCGGACGTCGCGCCGGTTAACCAGATGCGTTGGGGCGTTTTCCATGTGCTCATCCTGCTCTCCTGTAGCGGCCTGTTAGCACGCAGCTTGCGTGCAGATCAACGAGGTCACACGATTCAACCAAGGCGCTGCTTTAACCAGCGTATGACACGCCCCATGACGGGAAGGTGCTCGTAGAGCATGGCTCCGGCGTCGAAATAGTCGCGGTGACGCGCCACTTTTCCGTCGTCAGCAAACGTGAGCGCGCTGCAGCCCTCCACGCTTACCGGCTTGCCGCGGGCCAAGCGGGGGTGAACGAACTCCATGGTCCACGTTACGAAGGCTTGGTTTCCCTGCTGTTGCTGCGTGTGAAAAGTGAAATGGCAGCGCTCAACGTTCTCGTACATGGTGGCGAAGTAGCGCTCCAGCGCCTCGCGACCTTCAATGTGATGTAGCGGATCGTTGAAAACAACCTCCTCAGTATATACCTCGTATAGTTTTTCTGTACAGGTGTTGTCTAGTTTATTGAAGAAGGCGCAAAAGTTGGCCAAAGCTGTGTCGTTGGTCATCACACACTCCTTACAAGCGGTAAGACGGCATGGAAGAGGAAAGGTGCGTCGTTAAGGAGCATAGCGGCGCAGTGCCGCTATGGGGAGAGGCGTCAGGCGCGTTACTTGGAGAGCGCTTTGAAAGCGTCGAGCGCCCGTTGGCGCGCCGCTTTATGGTCGACGATGGGCGCCGGGTAGTCGATGGGGTTGAGCATGTCGTGAGGCGGCGCATGGCGCGCTTTGGCTGGCAGCGATGCGAGCTCGGGCAGCCACTGGGCGATGAAGTCGCCATTGGGGTCGAAGCGGGTCGATTGGGTCGTCGGGTTGAAAATGCGGAAGTACGGCGCCGCATCGGTCCCTGTCGAGGCGGCCCACTGCCAGCCACCGTTATTGGCGCAAAACTCGCCATCGACCAAGTGGCGCATGAAAAAGGCTTCGCCACGTCGCCAGTCGATCAGCAGGTGCTTGCTCAGAAACATCGCCGTAATCATGCGCAGACGATTATGCATCCAGCCGGTCGACACGAGCTGGCGCATGGCGGCATCCACGATAGGGTAGCCGGTGCGACCCTCGCACCAAGCGGCAAACCCATCGTCGTCATCGCGCCATTGGAGCTGCTGGGTGTGCTCTTGAAACGGTTGATAGCGACATACTTGGGGAAAGCCGACCGCGACGTGCTGATAAAACTCCCGCCAGACCAGCTCGTTCACCCAGGCCGTCAAGCCAGCATCGCCGTCGGCCAGGTGCCCACCGTTTTCGCTCATGACCGCTTGCAGGCACTGGCGGTGAGAGATCATCCCCAGTGCCAAATAGGGTGACAGCTCGCTGGTGCCCCGTACCTTGGGGAAATCGCGCTGCTCTTTGTAGTGCCGCCCGCGAAAACGCAGAAAGCGCTCCAAGTTGTCGCTGGCGGCATTCTCACCTGCGGGCCACTGGCGGCCATCCAGCGGCGCGTCGTCGAGCGCAGGCAGTGACGGAAGCGCGTCGCTTGGGATGTCGAGGGGCGACTGCGCCTTAGGCGTGTCACGCAGGGCAAGCTGCTCTGCCGTTACCTGTTTGTGCCACGCTTTCGAAAAGGGCGTAAACACCCCGTAGTAATCGCCTTTGCCGGTCAGCAAGCTGCCTGGGGCAAAGGCAACGGCGTCGTGGTGCCCATGAGCGCCTATCTCTGCCTGCTGAAAGGCGTCCAGCACCGCCTGATCGCGGCGCTGTTCGTTCAGCGGATACTCGTAGTTGAAGTGAAGCTGTTTGACGCCGTAGTCCCGGGCAATCTCCAGCAACGCTTGAGAAGCGTCGTCGTAGCGCTCGATATCGCGGTGCAGCAGCGGGATGTTCAAGCCATTGAGCGACGCCTTCAGCGCGCTAACGCCGCGCGCCCAAAAATCGAGTTTGTTGGCGCCGTGACCGTGGTCGCGCCACTGCTCAATGCTGCGCAAAAAAACCGCCACGACCGGCCCTTTGGCGGCCGCAGCGGCCAGTGCGGAATTGTCATGAATACGAAGATCGCTGCGGAACCAAACAAGCTGCAAGCTCATGCAAACTCCTTAAGTGGGCCGGTTGGCCTACGCTCACAGAATGCCGGATTCCCGCAGCAGCGGGCGCAGGCGGGCAATCGCTTGGGGAAGGTCGTCACCCAGCATGTGAACGGCACCGTCTCGGAGGTCGTTCTCGCGTAGCCGCGCGACTTCGCCGCAAACGCCGATAGGCACGCCCAGGGCGTCGGCCGCTTTGGGTAAATCGACCCGAATATATTGATCGCTCTCTCGCTGGCCGCTGGAGAGCAATACCATCGACGAGTGCAGGCGAGACACCGCTTGCGGCAAATCGTCGAGGGACAGCGAGTGGTCGAAGAGCTGCACGCGGTAACCCTGTTCGCTGGCCATGAGCGCACACATCAGCACCCACAGCGGGCCTGGATCGTCGGGCATGGCGCTGAGCAGAATCAGTGGGCCACGGGTCGCTTGGTTCGCGTAGTGCAAACGAATGCCGACTTGGCTACGTAAAAAAGCTTCGAACGTACGACGTACCAGGTCATCTGGCTGCGCGGCCCATTTGGCTTCCAGGGTCAGGATGACGGGCTGCCAAAGTTCGTTGATCGCCACGCTCAGCGGGTAAAGCGCCAAGCTCTGATGATACAGCGCTTCCAGCTTGGGCAGGTCGACGGCTTCGATCACCGCCTGCAGCTGTTGGCGCTGGCTGGCCCAGTCACCGGCGTTGGGAGCGGGGGTCTCGACCGTTTCGGGCTGATCGAGCAGGTCGGCCACTTGGCTGACCGGCACGCCGCGGTTGAGCCACTGCAAAATACGCTCGATACGGCTGATGTCGTCCTGGGCGTAGAGTCGGTGGCCCTTGGGCGTGCGCTGCGGGCGAATCAATCCGTAGCGTCGCTCCCAGGCGCGCAGGGTGACCGAGTTCACACCCGTTAAGCGGGAAACTTCCCGAATCGGATAGAGCGGGGTATCGGGTGGGTGGGTCGCCTTGTTGCTCATGGGCGCCATTGCCTCTTGGTTGCCTGCAGCGAGCGCTGCAGGGGTCTGTCAATAATTGCGATGACCGCGTTGTTGCGCCAGCTCGGCGCCAGGTCACGTAGTCGTATAGCGCGTCGTCGAAGAGCACCTAATCGGTTAGATAGGATCACGCTATTATAGGCACCTTTGTACAACTTGTAGCCACTGGGTACAACCTTTGCTGTGTCCAGGTAAGTGCATCACTGCCTTGGCTGGCATTAGACCGACCGGCCTAATAACGCCTCTCCCAGCTCATCGCCAGAGAGCCAGGCATCCTCGACTCGGCTGCCGCGAAAGCTGTCGCCGCACAGCGCTAAACCGCACTTGCTGTATAAGAACGACTGGCTTCCCGCCGAGGCGGGTTGGGCATAGCGCCATCGGTGGGCGCCTAGCTCCACGAGGGGGGGAAGCGCGGTGTCGGGGGGCAGCGTCGTGATGAAGGCCTCCCATAACTGCTGCGCCGCTGCTTCCGGCGTCTCCTCGATATGCGCGTCGCTCCAGTCGAGCTGGGCCAGCAGGCTCAAACTTTCCGGCTGGTGCTCTCTCCCCGGCTTGGTGTGATTACGAGACACCAAGCGCAGCACTGGATGCTGGACATGCAGACTCTGCCAATCGGCATCGACGCCCGGCGGGGGCGGTAGAGGAGCATCGACGATCGCCCATGCCGCCCAGCAGCCCCGCTGTGGTCGTGCATCGCAGGCGCCGGATAGCATCGGTTCCCAGTCGGCCAGCAGCGCTTTTGCTTGAGGGGGTGGGGCGCTGATCACCACATGATCGAAGTGGCCATACTGCTTACCGTTGGCATCCCTGAGCTGCCACCCCTGGGGCGTGCTCTCTAGTGCTGTAATGGTCGTTTCCAATACGAGCGCCGCATGGGGAAAAGCGTTAAGCCCATCGGCGAGGTGGCGGGTAATCGCGCTCATGCGCGGTGCTCCACAGTAGCGCACCTGGCCGTCATCGTGTGTTTGCCAGCCGGATGCACTAGCCTGATAGCTGTGTACTGGCCACATAGCGACACAGCCAGCGGCTTGCCACTCGGCAACTTTGCTCGCAAAGCGTGCATCGCGAACGGTAAAGGCTTGAGCGCCTAAATCGAGCGTGGCAGAGGGGCGCTGCTTGCTGGACATGCGCCCACCGGGACCCCGCGCTTTGTCGAAGAGTTGAACATGAACACCTTGCTGTGCCAGTCGATGAGCGCAGGCTAACCCGGATAGCCCGGCACCAATAATCGCCACGCGTTGCGCGGCCGCAGAAGAGAAGGTCTCGTTCGCCGGTTCAGCCATACATCCTCACGGTATCAGCAGTGCTTGTCTAAATTGATTGTAGCAGTTATGTATAAATATCGTACAATTAAACAGGTTGCAATGTGTACGAGCGGTCGAGCGGATCGTGTCGCCACCGCCGTCGGCGGATTCTCGTGCACACCACGTTTAACGGCAAAGGAGTGACACCATGCGGGTATTGATCACCGGGGGCAGCGGCTTCGTAGGCCAGCGGCTCTGTCAACAGCTCATCGCCCAGGGGCATGAGGTTCAGGTGGTGTCTCGAACGCCCCAAAAGGTGCGCAGCAGGCTGCCCAAGGCGTGCGACATCCGCGACAGCGCGCAAGCCTTCGTGGATACGCCGCCGGACGCGCTGGTGAACTTGGCTGGAGAATCCATCGCGGCAAAGCGCTGGAGCGCCGAGCAGAAAGAGCAGCTGATCCGTTCACGGGTCGAGAGTACTCAGCAGCTCATCGCCCTGTGTGAGCAGCTCGCGGCCAACGGCCAGCCGCTGCCGAGCGTGATGGTGAGCGGTTCGGCGATGGGCTATTACGGCGATCAGGGGGACAAGGTGGTGGATGAGTCCACACCTCCCCATGACGAGTTCGCCCATCGGCTGTGCGCTCAGTGGGAAGCGGCGGCCAAGCCCGTGGAGGCCATGGGCATCCGGCTAGCCATTCTACGCATTGGGTTAGTGCTCGAGGCGGGCGGTGGCACGCTGCAAAAAATGCTACCACCGTTCAAGTTAGGTGTAGGCGGGCGGTTTGGCGATGGCACCCAGTTCATGCCCTGGATTCATCGGGACGACTTGGTGGCGGCGATCATCTACTTGATCAACCAGCCGGCACTCTCTGGAGCATTCAACGGCAGTGCTCCGCATCCGGTGACCAACGCGGAATTCACTCAGACGCTGGCCAAGCAGTTGCATCGTCCGGCCATGTTTCCGGTGCCCGCGTTCGTGCTGAAAGCGGGCTTTGGGGAGATGTCGCAGCTGCTGTTGACCGGGGCAGACATGCGCCCCGAGCGGCTACGCGAAGCGGGCTTCGAGTTCCAGTACCCAACGCTTTCGAAAGCGCTGGCGGCCATCCTCTAGCCGCCAGTGGCGAGCGTTAGTTCGCGTTGGGATCGACAGTGATGATCACCCGCACCGAGTCGAGCCGCAGGCGGGTGTTTTCGATGGCGCTGCTCAGTGCCTGGCGCTCCTGTGTCAGCGCTTCCAGCTCTTCGCTGCGCACCGCCGGATTGTGCTCCGCCAGCGCCGTCAGGCGGGCCAGCTCGGCGTCCAGCTGGGCGCGCATGCGAGTTTCTGCGGCTTCCACGATACTCGGCAGTTCACGCTCGGCTTCGCCTTCCCCTTGGGTGAGCAGTTCACGAAGCTGATCGTGGCGGCTCTTGATCAAATCCCGCGCCAGCGATTTATTCACCTTCTGCAGATTTTTGCCCAACCCGGTGAAGGAGATCTTGCTGGTCAGGTTAGCGCCCGATTCATCCAGCAGTACGCGTACGGCGGTGGGCGGCAAGAAGCGGTTCAGGTGCAGCGATTTGGGGGCCGGGCAGTGGGTGCGAAACACCAGTTCGGCCATCAAACGCCCGCTGGGAATCGCCGGGTGGCGTAGCAGCGCCAGCGCGGTGTTGCCCATGGTGCCATCGAGGACCCGGCCCATCATTTCGCGCACCAGCGGATGCTCCCAGGAGAGTCGCTGTACGTCATCCCGCGCCAGTGCTTGGGCGCGACTGTAAGTGGCAGAGAAGCCCTCTTCGCCTTTGACCAACCCGGGCAGGCCATCCAGCATGTGCTGACTGGGCTGAAGGTGCAGCAGACCGTTGCCGATCTCCTGGCTGTCGACCCCGAAGATATCCAGCGCGCGCTCCACGTAGCGAGGCAGCGCCGGATCCTCGTCCAGCTCGCGCACGGCATCAATCACCTGCTGCGCTCGACCGGGGCGGCAGGCGTTGAGTTCCAGCAGGCGGTTGCGGCCCGCGTCCCGTTCGGCGAGCTTGGCGGTGAACATCTCTCGAGTCTCTTCGATGATCTCGTCGAGCATCTCATCGTCGAGCAGCGCATCGGCCAAGGCATCGCCAAAGGCGTCGAACAGGTCGCTGCCAATGCCGTGAGGCGCGCTAAAGGCGTCCATGCCCTCGTGGTACCAGCGCATCAGACGCTCGCCGGGGCTGCCGGTGAAGTTGGGCACGTGCAGCTCGATGGCGTGGCGCTGGCCGATCCGATCCAGACGGCCGATGCGCTGTTCAAGCTGGTCGGGATGTTGCGGCATGTCGAACATCACCAGGTGGCGGCAGAATTGGAAGTTACGCCCTTCGGAGCCAATCTCAGAACACACCAAGACCTGGCAGCCATCCTCTTCATCGGCAAACGCGGCGGCGGCTCGGTCGCGCTCGACGAGCGACAGCCCTTCGTGGAAGACCGGCGCGTGGTAACCGCCTAATACCCGTAAGCCCTCGGCGAGCCCTTCCGCCGTTTCACGGTGGTGGGCAATGACCAGTACTTTGTCGTTGGCAAAGCCCGTCTCGCTGTCGTCGCTGAGCTTTTCGAGCAGCCAGTTGACGCGTGGGTCGATATGCCACCAGGACTCGGTATTCAACGGGTCGTTGCTGAGCTCCCGGTACATGGCATCCGGGTAGATCAGCACGTCCGGATGGTCCATGCCGGTTTCGATCAGCAGCTCGTCCAGGTAGTCGTCGTCGCGCTCCAGGCGGCGCAACACGCGGCGGTAAGCCGACGGCAGCTCCAGCTCGGCCAGGTGCAGGCGGCGCTCAGGGAAGCCGCCCACATGGCGGCGGCTGTTGCGGAACATCACGCGGCCGGTGCCATGGCGGTCGAGCAACGCGTCACGCAGCTGGGCGCGGGCGGCGTCCTGCTGCTCAGGGCTTGCCTCTGGGTGGCACAGCGTGGCGAGAAGCGCTTGGCTATCCCGGTCGTCGGCTACGGCGGCGACGCGTTCACGGGCGCTCGCGGTCTGGGGCAGTTCCTCGAGAGCATCGATGGCCTCGGCCACCGCCACGTAGTGCTGCTCCTCCTCTTTGAAGCGCTCGATATCGTGGTAGCGCTCGGCATCTAGCAGGCGCAGGCGGGCGAAGTGGCTCTCCAGCCCCATCTGCTCCGGCGTGGCGGTGAGCAGCAGCAGGCCGGGAATCTCGGCGGCGAGCTGCTCCACGCACTGGTAGCCGGGGCCGCTCTTCTCCGGGCTCCAATCCAGGTGATGCGCTTCATCGACGATCAGCAGATCGAAGCGGCTGGCCAGGGCTTGGTCCTGGCGATGAATGTTGGCGAACAGCCAGCCTTGGCTGGCCAGCACGAGCTGGGCGCTCTCGAACGGGTTGGCGCTGCCGTGGGCTTGGCTCTGGTGCTCATCCAGTAGGGTGACGTTCAGCGAGAAGCGGCGCAGCAGCTCCACCAGCCACTGGTGGGTCAGGCTGTCGGGAACCAGAATCAGCGCGCGCTCTACCCGGCCTGCCAGCAGCAGACGATGCAGAATCAGACCTGCCTCGATGGTTTTACCCAGGCCTACCTCATCGGCCAGCAGAACCCGCGGCGCATGGCGCCCGGCGACTTCGTCAGCGATGTAGAGCTGATGGGGAATCAGATCGATACGCGGCCCGGCGAAGCCCAGCGCGCTGTGCTGCTCGATGCGCTGAAAGTGGTGCAGCGTACGAAAGCGCAGATCGAACCAGTCGTTGCGGTCGACTTGACCGGTAAGCAGGCGGTCGCGGGCTTGATCGAACTGCATGGTGTCGGCCAGCTTGGCCTCGGGCAGCTCGCGCAGGTTGCCGTCGCTGTCTTCGCCGATGTAGGTGATCAGGCCATGGCTCTCTTTGCTGTCATCGACGATCATCTGCCAACCATCGGCAGAGAGGACGCGGTCGCCGCTGCCGAACATCACACGGGTGAGCGGCGCTTGGCGGGTGTTGTAGGTGCGGGTTTCCTGGCTGGCACTGAACAAGATGGTAACGCTACGGGCGTCGCAGTTAAGCACGGTGCCGAGTCCAAGCTCGGCCTCGCCGTCGCTAATCCAGCGCTGGCCGGGAGAAAAATCGCTCATGATGCCTCGAGGAAGTCGTCAAAATCGGGTCGTACGCCGCCGGGGCAGGTCACCGGCGGCTAACAGGGCGGGGGATTCTAACGCAAAGCAGCGGGGGGATTAAGGTCTATCGTGGTCAATCGCTCAACCAGCGCTCTAACTGGGTGCGGGTCAGTTCACCCACGTGCACGTCGAGGGTTTTGCCGTCGGTGTCGAAGAGCACGGTCGTCGGTAGTCCCGGCGCCTGGAACTGTGCCATCAGGGTTTGCTGTGGGTCGCGTAGTGGGTAGCGAAAGTGGAGCGACTGCTCATCCAAATAGCGGGCGATGGGCAGCAAGTCCTCCCCCTGGTTGGCAACGACAACGGTGATGCCATCGTGCTGATCCGCCTCTTCCAATAGCGGCATCTCGCGCAGGCAGGGCGGGCACCAAGTGGCCCATAAATTGACGATGATTCGGTCGCCTTGATTGGCCAGCGACGGAAGGTGGACCGTGTTACCGTCGAGATCTTCCAGAGCCACATCGGGCAGCGATGCCACGGCAAACGGCTGGCTGAGTGGGGCCAGTGTCACCAGCACCAGCCAGAGACTGGCGGCGCCGACCGTCATGGCGAGACCGCCGATCATCGCCAGCAGCCGCGCGCGAAGTGCCCAGGCGGTCCACAGCAAGCCAGCAAGCAGCCCGCCAAGGGCGTGATAGCCCGGCTGCCATACTTTCAGCGCGTCCAGCGGGGTGGCGCTATAGCTGTCCCAATGGAGGACAACGAACGTCATCCGCGCGCCGATGAGCCAAACGATCAGCAAGCCGTTGAACCAGCGGCCATGGGGCTTGGCCGGCAGTCCCAGCAGGTAGCGGCTGCTCAACAGCAGCAGGAGCGCACAGGCAAACGCGTAGAGCCGTGGCGTCGACATCAGCAGTGGACCGAGGGCAATGGCATTCATAGTCGTTCCGGTAAGCAGGTACACTGGGCCACCATACCATGCACGCTACTCATGACGGAGATGTCGATGTCGCAATCCTCTTTTGACACCCTGCGCGCCCTGGCCATAGGCACCCAGGCACTTGGCCTGGCGCTCATCATTACCCTCGAAACCGTCCTCGGCGATGCCGCACGCCCCTGGCAGGGCGGCGTGCTGGCCGCCATGGTGGCGTGTGCACTGGTCATTGCGCTGGTGCGTATGTACCGCAACAAGCGCCGCCAGAAGCGCTTGGCAGAGCGACTAGACGCGTCGGCGTCAGAAAACTACGAGCGTTAGAAACCGTTGCTTGTGTTTTTGGCGCGACGGTTCCAGATTAAGGGGAGCCCTGCGCTGGACAGTCGGGGCACTTAACACACTGGGAGCGACAAACAATATGATTAATAAGCGCGCATTAGCCATTGCCGTAGCGGCCTCATCACTTGCCTTAACCGGGATGGCCCAGGCGGAGGTCAAAGTTGGCTTCTTGGGCGGCTTTACCGGGGGAATCGAGAGTCTGACACCGCCCATCTTTGCAGGGGCGCAGCTGGCGGTCGAGCAGGTCAACGAGCAGGGCGGTATTTTGGGTGGCCAAACCCTGGCCATGCCATCGGGCGACACCACCTGTTCCGATGCGTCGGCTGCCTCCAACGCCGCCGACCGTATGGTGAACTCTGAGAACGTGACGGCCATCGTCGGCGCGCTGTGCACCGGTGCCACGATTGCCGCTGCCAACAATGCCGCGATTCCTGGCGGTGTGCTGATGGTGTCTCCTGCGTCGACGGCCCCTGCGGTGTCGGAGCTGGACGACAATGACTTGGTCTTCCGTACCGTGCCGTCCGATGCCTTCCAGGGTGAAATTCTGGCCAAACTGCTGCTGGATAAAGGCATCGATTACGTGGCCGTCACCTTCGTCAACAACGACTATGGCCGTGGCCTGTCGGACGCCTTTAGCGCCGCGTTTACCGCTGGTGGTGGCGAAGTCGCCGAGAACCTCGCCCACGAAGATAACCGTGCCGACTACCGTTCGGAGCTGGGCTCACTCTCCGCCAGCGGCGCCGATACCCTCGTCGTGCTGGCGTATGCCGATACCTCCGGCCAAACGGTGCTGCGCCAGGCCTACGAGAGCGGCATGTTCACCCAGTACGTGGGGGCCGACGGCATGGTGGGTGACAGCTTAGTCGAGGCGATTGGTGCCGACGTGCTGGATGGCATGATTGCCACCCGGCCCGGCAGCCCAGAGCTTCCCGGCACCGAGCTATTCAATGACGCGGCCGCTGAAGCAGAGATCGATCCCAGCGCCGTGTTTGCAGCCCAAGCGTACGATGCCGCCTTCCTGATCGCGCTGGCCATCGAGCAGAACGGCAGCACCGACCGTGAAGGGCTTTCAGAAGCGCTGCGTAACGTTTCCAGCGCGCCGGGTGAAGTGATTCTACCGGGCGAGTGGGAAAAAGCGGTCGAGCTGATCGCTGCCGGTACCGACATCAACTACGAGGGGGCCTCCGGCTCTCACGAGTTCGATGATAACGGCGACGTACCGGGGGTAGTGGTCGAGATGGCCGTAGAGAACGGCACCTTTACCAGCAAAGGTCAGGTGGATCTGTAATTACTTACCATCTGCCGATAGCAAAACGCCCCGCTCATAGAGCGGGGCGTTTTTTGTGGCGCTGATGGTATTAACCGTGGCTTTTGATTTTCTCAGGTAGCAGCCCTTTGGGCGCAAAGCGCAGTACCAGGGTGATCAGCATGCCGATCACCAAGACCCTCGCCTGTAGCGCTCGGCTGTCCATATTGCTGGGTGCCTCCCAGCCAAAGGCGTTCTCTCCGAGCGCGACGAACAGCTCCATCAAAAACAGCGCCAGTGGCTCCGACATGATCCAGATAATGTAGACGGCCACCGCCCCAAAGATGGTACCCAGGTTATTGCCGGGGCCGCCCAGAATAACCATTACCAGTACCAGGAATGTGTGGTTCAAAGGCAGGTAGCCCTGCGGGTCAAACAGACTGTTGAACGTGCCCAGCATGCCGCCCCCCAGGCCCATCAAAATGCAGCCCAGCACGAAAATCTCCAAGCGACGCTTGTTGATGTCCTTCCCCATGGCCGCCGATGAGACTTCGTTATCGCGTATCGCGCGAATCATCCGCCCCCAAGGAGCGTGGTAAGCGCGATGCAGCAGGAAGAAAATCACCGCGATGACCACCGCCGTCACCGACAGGTAAATCGCGCGGGAAAGGGTAAACCCCAGCTCGGCGGGGCCAGGGGTTGGCCAGGGCAGCGGCGAGACGGTTGCTGTGCCGCGGGTGAGCCAGTCGGAGTTTTTCAAAAACGCTTTGATGATCTCGGCAATTCCCAGCGTGGCAATGGCGAGATAGTCGCTGCGCAGGCCAAGGCACACATGGCCAATAAAGTAGCCTACGCCACCGGCCAGCGCGCCGCCGACGATCCAGCCCACCCAGGGTGGTAGGCCAAACCCGCCCACGAAGCCCGCCTGGGATTGGATTTGGCTGGTTACGTCGCGCAGCAGGCTGATCACCACCAGATAGAGCACCACCGCCAGCACCACGGCGATGACGGTACGCAACGTTTTAGGGACGCCCAATCGGTCAAGCTTGGTGGCACCGATGACCAGCACAGTGGCCGCAAGGCCATAGAGCAGCACTTGGCCGAGTTCGCCCGGCAGCTCCGTGCCCCAGAAGGCATCGTTGACCGGTACGCTAAATAGCATGGCGCAGAAGCCGCCCAGAGCCACAAAGCCCATCACCCCGGCATTAAACTGCCCGGCGTAGCCCCACTGAATCGTCAGGCCCAACGCCAGAATGGCGTAACAGGCGGCTTCGACCAGCATGCGCGTGCTATACGCCGCGCCCATCATGGCATAAACCGCCAGGACGGCGACCAGCAGCGCGCCAAACAGCACCAGCTCGCGCAGCGGGAAGCGGCGCTGTGGCGTAGCGTCTTTCGGCGTGTAGGCCGGGTTGCGAGTATTGGTTGGATGGCTCATTAGATCACCTTGCCTTTAAACAGGCCGGTCGGGCGCCACACCAGGATGGCCACCAGAATAAAGAACGGCACCACAATCTTATATTCAGTGCCCACGAAGGCGAGATTCGATGGCAGCGTCAGCCACTCGGGGAAGCTGTCTTGGAAGGGGCGCAGCAGCACGTTCCAATTGAATACCGCCAGGGTTTCGGCAAAGCCCACCACAAAACCACCGGCAATCGCGCCGTAGGGGTGGCCCACGCCGCCGACAATCGCCGCCGCGAAAATCGGCAGCAATAGGAAGAAGCTCAGGTCGGGTTTGAAGGTCACGTCCAGCGAGAGCAGCGTGCCCGCAATGGCGGCCAGGCCGCCTGCAATCACCCAGGTGACCGCTACGATGGTATTGGTATTAATGCCTGATGCCTGGGCCAGCTCCGGGTTATCCGACATGGCGCGCATGGCTTTGCCTAACCGCGAACGGTTCAGGAATAGGTGGAGCGCGATCACCGCCACGATGGTAATCACGAACAGATAGATCTGCGGCTCGGTGACGACGATGGGTGCCCGTGCACCCTCGAACGGTAGAGCAATGCGGAAGATTTCTT
This sequence comes from Halomonas sp. LC1, assembly GCF_030247125.1. Lineage (NCBI taxonomy): Bacteria > Pseudomonadati > Pseudomonadota > Gammaproteobacteria > Oceanospirillales > Halomonadaceae > Halomonas > Halomonas sp. LC1. Next base: position 87,852 of record NZ_JASSPG010000008.1, read on the forward strand.
TGCGGTCATCCACGTAGAGGCTCTGCCCGCCGGTACCTGAGAACAGACGAATGAGGCCCTGCAGCATCAGCGTGACGCCGAGGGAGCCAATCACCATCACGATCGGTTTCACGCCATGGGCGCGCAGCGGCTTGTAAAACGCCTTATCGATCCCCACTGCCAGCAGTGCGGTCAGCAGCATGGCCAGCGGCAGCATGATCAGCGCCGTGGGCACGCCAATGCTGGCGCCGACGGCAGGGAACGCCGTGGTGAGCAGCAGCACCATAAAGGCACCGAAGGTCATCATGTCGGCATGGGCAAAATGGGCAAAGCGCATAATGCTGAAAATCAGCGTGACGCCAATCGCGCCAATGGCATAAATCGAGCCAGTGACACTGCCCGCAATCACCACGTTGTTAATAAAAAAAGCCAGTTCGTTCACGCGTTTCTCCCCCGGGCTAGCCGCCCAAAAAGCTTTTGGCGACATCCGGGTTGGCCAGCAGGGCCGCCCCGGTATCCGTAAAGCGGTTCTGGCCTGCCGCCAGGACAAAGCCCTTGTCGGCAATGGCCAGGGCCTGCTTAGCGTTCTGCTCGACCATCAAGATGCCCACGCCTGCGGCGTTGATCTTTTTCACGCGGTCGAAAATCTCGTTCATATAGAGCGGTGATAGGCCCGCCGTGGGCTCGTCCAACAGTAGCAGGCTAGGTTCTGCCATGAGGGCTCGCCCCATGGCGACCATCTGGCGCTGGCCGCCTGAAAGCTCACCGGCAGGCTGGTGACGCTTCTCCACCAGCGGGGGGAAGAATTCGTAGACCTGTTCCAGCATGCGCTTAACGTTTTGCGGCTTCAGGTAGGCGCCCATCTCCAGGTTCTCTTTGACCGAGAGACTGGGGAAGACGTTTTTCTCCTGGGGCACGAAGCCCATACCGCGCTCCACCAGCTGGTTGGGCGGTAAGTTGTGAATCGGCTGGCCGTTAAGCAGGATCTCGCCCTGGTTGACGTTCAAAAGCCCAAATACCGCTTTGAGCATGGTGGACTTGCCCGCGCCGTTGGGGCCGACGATGACGCCGACCTCATCGGCATACAGGGTCATATTGACCCCGTTCAGGATATTCATGCTGCCATAGCCGCCGTGCACGTCGCGTGCTTCAAGCAGTGGCTGGGGTGATGCCTGTGTGGATGACATAAACGCGTCTCAGCAAACGTCGCGCTGGGGTCTCCAGGCGCGATCATGTTGTTATAGCCGTGGGTGGGCTGTTGGTCGTGACAGTGTGAAGCGTATTGCCGGGAGTTAGGCGGCGTCCGAGCCGAAGTAGGCCTCGATGACCGCCGGATCGTTCTGTATCGCTTCGATGTGCCCTTCCACCATGACGCTACCCTGAGCCAGGACGATGACGGGATCGCAAAGTCGCGAAATCATGTCCATGTCGTGCTCGATGACCAGGAAGGTGTAGCCCATTTCGCGGTTGAGCCGCTCGATATTGCCCATCAAATCGCCCAGCAGGGTACGGTTCACCCCAGCGGCGATTTCATCGAGCAGAACGACCTTGGCATCGGTCATCATGGTGCGGCCAAGCTCCAAGAGCTTTTTCTGGCCGCCGGACAGATTCCCCGCCAGCTCGTTGCGCACGTGGTGTAGCCCGACAAAGTCGATCACCTCCAGCGCGCGGCGGCGCACTTCGGCCTCCTGTTCACGCACCAGCGATGGCTTGAACCAGGTGTTGAACAGGCTTTCGCCGGCCTGCTGAGGGGGCACCATCATCAAGTTTTCCAGCGCGCTCATCTGGCTGAACTCGTGGGCAATCTGGAAGGTGCGCAGCAGCCCTTTATGAAAGCGCTGGTCGGCGCTTAACGAGGTGATGTCTTCGCCATCCAGCAGAATGTGGCCGCTGTCGGGCATCAGCGCGCCGGCGATCAGGTTGAACAGCGTCGACTTGCCGGCCCCGTTGGGGCCGATCATGCCGGTGATCGATCCTTTCTCCACCCGGATGGAGCAATCGTTGATGACGTGTAGCCCACCGAACGCTTTATTAACGTGTTGTACTTCGATAAGCGGTTGCATGGTGTCCTCGTAAGGCAGGCGGCCTCGTCGCCGCCTGCTGTATGGGTATTATTATGAGGGGTTAGAGTGCCGCAGGCGCTGGCCAATCGCAAAAGCCGCCACGATGATCAGCGAGCCGAGCGTCGGAATCAGATACCCCTCGACCTGGGGGATTGTGCGCAAGAACACGAACGATACCGCCGCCGGTCCAACGAAACGCACTAGAAAGCGCCAAAGAGCGAACCAAGTGGGGTGAGTGCCCAGCTCTTTCATGACTTCGCTCTGGGTCAGCGCCCATCCGGCAAACAGGGCAATCATCAGGCCGCCCAGCGGCATGAAGATATTGGTCAGCAGTTCGATGAACTCAAAGGCGCTGCGCCCAAACAGGCTGTGGAAGATCGTGCCTTCCGCCCATACGTTGAAACTCACCACGGTCAGCAGACCCATGGCCCAGGCGGCGACGACCATGATGGTCACGGCCTGGGGGCGGGTCATGTCGAAACGCTCCACCAGGAACGCCGCGACGGGCTCGATCAGTGAGATCGACGAGCTGAGCGCCGCGCCGAGCACCAGGATGAAGAAGACGCCGCCCACCAGCGCGCCAAACGGCATGTCGGCAAACGCCAGCGGCAGCGTCACGAACATCAGCCCAGGGCCTTGGCCCGTTTCCAGCCCTGCGCCAAACACTAGCGAGAAAATCGCCAGGCCTGCGACCATGGCCACGGCCGTATCTACGAACGCCACGGCAATAGCGGTGCGCGTCAGCGAGGCGTCGCTGGACATGTAAGCGCCGTAGGCCATGATCGCGCCCATGCCGAGACTCAAGGTGAAGAACGACTGCCCCATGGCCTGCAGCCAGCCTTCCAAGCTGAGATCGCCAATGTTGAAGGTGAACAGGAAGCTGGCCGCAGCGCCCACATCACCGTTAATGATGCCGTAGATCAGCACCACGATCAGAATGACGAACAGCGCAGGCATCATGATGCGTAGGCCCGATTCGATGCCTTTATGGATGCCCATGCCAACGATTAGCGCAGATCCCGCGATGAACAGCGTATGGTACATCGTCATCAGCCCGGGGGAGGCGAGGAGGGCGTTGAAGCCGTCGCTGATGGTTTGGGCATCGGCGCCGACCAGCGAGCCGGTGAGCATCAGCCAGGTGTAGTGCAGCGCCCAGCCCGCGATCACCGAGTAGAAACTCAAAATCAAAAAGGCAGAGGCGGCGCCCAGCCAACCAATCGACTCCCACGCCCGTGAGGTGCGATGCGTTTTGGTCAAATGCCGCATGCCCATGATCGGGCTTCGACGACTGGTGCGTCCCAGCATGGTTTCGGCGATGAGGATGGGAATGCCTACGGCAAAGATGGTCAGCGCATAGATGAGGATGAACGCACCGCCCCCGTTTTCACCGGTGAGATAGGGAAAGCGCCAGAGATTACCAAGACCGACGGCAGAACCAACCGCTGCCAGCAGAAACGTGCCTTTATGCGTCCAGACGTTATGACCGCTCATGTGAAGGAGTGTCCGTATTAAGGGTGTAAGGATGGGGGTAGGTATCCAAACACTTGTATGAATTATGGCGTGTCAGCGGCCCGAGGGCCCGCTGAGAATAGCGCTACTTTGCGATAGAACGCCGGCGCTTTCCAGCGTGATAGCGTTTAGGTTGCGTTAATGGGCTGGCTTGGCGACGACGCAGGCCACGCGGCCATAGGCGCTGAAGAAGCAAAAAGAGCGCCACGCTGCGAACTTACACAAAAAAGCCCGCACGGTGGCGGGCTTTGAGGCGGCGGTCAGCTTATTTTTTGCTGGAACGCTTGCGCTCGTTCTCTTTGAGCAGCTTCTTACGCAGGCGGATGAAGCTCGGCGTCACCTCGACCAGCTCATCGGAGTCGAGGAACTCGATGGCTTGTTCCAGGGTGAACTTCACTGGCGGCGTCAGCACGATGTTTTCGTCGTTACCCGAGGCGCGCATGTTGTCCAGCTTCTTACCTTTGGTGGGGTTGACCACCAGATCGTTGGCACGGCTATGGATACCGATCAGCATGCCTTCGTACACTTCGGTACCGTGATCGACGATCAGCTTACCGCGCTCTTGCAGCGTATAAAGCGCGTACGCCAGCGCTTTACCGTCGACCATGGAGACCATGACGCCGTTACGACGCTCGATGGCGGCGTCGGGCTTCAGCGGGCCGTAGTGGTCAAACCGGCTGGTCAGAATGCCGGTGCCGGAGGTCAGGGTCAGGAACTGGCCACGGAAACCGATCAAGCCACGGGCGGGGATGATGAAGTCCAAACGAACGCGGCCTTTGCCGTCCGGGTTCATGTTGGTCATTTCGCCCTTACGGTAGCCGAGCTCTTCCATGATCGAGCCCTGGTGTTGCTCTTCACAGTCGATGATGACTTCTTCGTAGGGCTCTTGCTTGACGCCGTCGATCTCTTTGATGATGACTTCCGGGCGGCCCACGGCCAGCTCGAAGCCTTCACGACGCATGGTTTCGATCAGCACCGACAGGTGCAGTTCACCACGGCCTGAGACCTTGAATTTCTCGGGCGTTTCGCCTTGCTCAACGCGCAGCGCCACGTTGTGGATCAGCTCCTGATCCAGACGGTCTTTAATGTTACGGCTGGTGACGAACTTACCGTCTTTGCCGGCGAACGGCGAGTCGTTGACCTGGAAGGTCATGGAAACGGTCGGCTCGTCGACGGTCAGCGGCGGCAGCGCTTCGACGTTGTTCACGTCGCACAGCGTGTCGGAGATCGCCAGATCTTCGATGCCGGTGATGCAGACGATATCGCCAGCGGTGGCTTCGTCGGTTTGCACACGTTCGAGGCCCATGTGTGTCATCACCTGGCCGACCTTACCCTTACGGGTCTTGCCTTCCTTGGTGATCACGCTGATTTGTTGGTTCGGCTTGACGCTGCCGCGGGTGATGCGGCCTAGGCCGATAACGCCGACGTAGCTGTTGTAGTCCAGTGCAGAGATCTGCATCTGGAAGGGACCGTCGACTTCGACCTTCGGCGGCTCGACGATGTCCACGATGGCTTGGAACATCGGGTCCATGTTGTCGGACAGCTCTTCCGGGTCCATACCGGCAATCCCATTCAGCGCCGAGCAGTAGATGATCGGGAAGTCGAGCTGCTCGTCGGTGGCACCCAGGTTGTCGAACAGATCGAAAATCTGATCGATGACCCAGTCAGGGCGCGCGCCAGGGCGGTCGATCTTGTTGACGACGACGATCGGCTTCAGGCCTTGAGAGAAGGCTTTCTGGGTCACGAAGCGGGTCTGCGGCATCGGGCCGTCGACGGCGTCGACCAGCAGCAGTACCGAGTCCACCATGGACATGACGCGCTCGACCTCACCACCGAAGTCAGCGTGCCCAGGGGTGTCCACGATATTGATGTGGTAGCCCTTACCATTCCCATCCTGCCACTGAATAGCGGTGTTTTTGGCCAGGATGGTAATACCGCGCTCCTTCTCCTGGTCATTAGAGTCCATGATACGCTCTTGGCCTTCGGCCTTGCGGTCGAGCGTGCCGGACTGGCTTAACAGTTTGTCTACCAAGGTAGTTTTACCGTGGTCAACGTGGGCGATGATGGCAATGTTGCGAAGATTCTCGATCACGACGCGATCCTGCTGGAAAAATAGGGCGGCATTATAGGGTCTGGGGGTGGTCCACTACCAGCGCTGTCTTAAATAAAGCAGCAAGTCAATAACCTAAACGCGGCAGTTTTCGCTGTTGTGACGCTTCCGTTAAGATAGGCGTTTTCCCAGTTGGGGCAAGCACATGACCATCGGTAACCTGATGCGTTTGTTGAGCGATGGCGAGGTTCATTCCGGTGAACAATTAGGCGAAGCGCTGGGCGTTTCCCGAGCCGCCGTGTGGAAACAGCTAAAGAAATTAGAGGCGCTGGGCGTGGAGCTGGTGGCCGTCAAAGGGCGCGGCTATCGGCTCGCGTACCCGCTGGAGCCCCTAGAAGGTGCCAAGATCGTCGAGCGGCTGCCCGCCGAGGCGCGTCATCTACTGACGCGGCTGTTCGTAGAGGATCAGCTGCCTTCCAGCAACGAATATCTGCGCGAGCGCTTCTCCCAAGGGGCTGGGCATGGCGAAGTTTGCTTCGTCGAGTTGCAAACCGCTGGGCGTGGCCGTCGTGGACGCGTGTGGTCGACCCCGTGGGGCCAGAGCTTGATGGTCTCGATGGGCTGGCGCTTCGAGTCTGGCATCAATGCGCTGGAGGGGTTGAGCCTGGCGGTGGGGGTGGTGGTTTCCCAGGTGCTCGAACGGTATGGCGTATCGCCCAAGCTGAAGTGGCCTAACGACGTGTTGCTGGCTGAAAAGGGGGATGAGCTGGGTAAGTTGGCCGGCATTCTGATCGAGGTGACCGGTGATGCGGCAGGCCCTTGCGAAGTGGTCATCGGTATCGGTATGAACCTCTCGCTACCGGATAGCCTGCGTGCCACCATCGACCAGCCAGTGGCGGCGCTGTTTGATGCGCAACCGGGTATCTCTCGCAATCAACTGGCCGCGAATATGGTGTCGGGGCTGCTCAACATGTTGGCTGGGTTCGAAGCTGACGGCTTTGCACCCTGGTTGGAGGCTTGGAACCAGCGCCATGCCTACTCGGGACTGCCCATCCGCGTGATTCAAGGAGAGCGTTCCAGCGACGCCGTGGCGGGAGATGTGGATGAAAGTGGTAACCTTTGGGTTACTGAAAACGGTCACTCGCGACGCCTGTCGGGCGGTGAGATCAGCGTACGTAGGCGCCTATGATTTTGGATTTGGATATCGGCAACACGCTGTCGAAATGGCGGCTAAAGGATGCCGAGAGTAGTGAGATCCGCTCACGAGGTGCCGTGTGGACGCGGGAAGAGTGGCGTCCCGGGGCAGACATTCCCGACTTGGATGTCGTGGAGGCAGTGCGTATCTCCAGCGTGGCCAGGGCCGCCGTGCTCGAAGAGACTGTTGCGCTGTTACGCCGCCAAGTACGACACGTCTATGTGGCCCGCTCAACGCCGGAAGCGCTTGGCGTCGTCAACGGGTACGACGAGCCAGGGCGTCTAGGGGTCGACCGCTGGATGGGCGCGCTAGCGGGCTATCAGTTGGCGGGAGGGTGTTGCGCGGTGGATTGCGGCAGCGCCATCACCATCGACTTCGTCCTGCCAGGCGGTGTGCACTTGGGTGGCTTTATCATTCCCGGACTGCGGCTGATGAAAGAGAGCCTGAAGCTGGGAACGCGTAATGTCGCCATCGATCCTGAAAGCGAAGCCGATGCGCTGCTGGAGCCTGGGCGACGCACGGTGGATGCGGTGAACCACGGCATTTACATGGCGGCCGTCAGTGCCATCAACCGCATTTATAGTGAGGTATGTGATCAGCAGGGCGTGGCGCTGCCGGTGCTGTTGACCGGCGGCGATGCGCGCGTGGTTTCCCGTGGTGTTCAAGTGCCTCACGCGGTGTGGCCCGATATGGTATACGGCGGGTTGGAAGCCTGCTATCCGCTTACGTTTGCCGAGCGGGCGGGAAAGATGTCGGGAGCACCGCGAGTGCCCGAGCCAGTATCGTTAGAAAAAATTCGCGCAGGCCTTGCATTCTCCATGCTGCTTTGACAGAATGCAGCGCGTTCCAGAGCGGAAGCAGCGTTTTAGAAGCGCCGCCTCCAGCAAGCTTTGATAAATAAAGAGTTTGCAGGCTTGACACCGCTTTGGAGGCTGGCATAATGTGCCGCCACAGCTGGAGAGGTTCCCGAGTGGCCAAAGGGAGCAGACTGTAAATCTGCCGCGAAAGCTTCGAAGGTTCGAATCCTTCCCTCTCCACCAGATTGAGCAAGCGTTGAGCTAGTCAGCGTTTGGGAATGAAACGCCGGTAAGCGGGCATTAGCTACTGTTACTCGTGCAACGGATTGTCATTCTATAGGCAAGTTCGGCGGGCGTAGTTCAATGGTAGAACCTCAGCCTTCCAAGCTGATGGTGCGGGTTCGATTCCCGCCGCCCGCTCCAGTTTGATGTGTTTTGGCTCATGTAGCTCAGGGGTAGAGCACACCCTTGGTAAGGGTGAGGTCGACGGTTCAATTCCGTCCATGAGCTCCATATTGCGAAGAAAGCGAGCGAAGCTCGCTTTTTTTGTCTTTGCCCTCCAATTGAGTGGGGGTGGAAGTAGGGGTTGTCAGGTGGAGGTTTCTCCGCTATCATGGCGCCCGCTGTTGCGTAGGCGTTTGGCTTGCGCGCATGACGATACAGGCCAGTAGCTCAATTGGCAGAGCAGCGGTCTCCAAAACCGCAGGTTGGGGGTTCGATTCCCTCCTGGCCTGCCAACCTTCCCCAGGTTGGTATGTCTTTTCTAGAATTCTTTTGTCGCTCGCTGCACCCTTAGGAGTCTCGTTTTTATGAAGCCTAGTTCCGTAAAACATGGCGCAGAGGTGCAACAGACGCGCCATGACGGGCTCAAGTGGGCGGCGGTTGTAGCGCTGCTTGTCGTTGCAGTCGTTGGTAATACCTATTTCGCCGATGTTGGCCTGCTCTACCGCGTCTTGGGTGTGGTGGTGTTGTGTGCGCTTGCGGGTTTGATCGCCTTAACAACCACCAAAGGTCGCGACTTAGTCGAGCTGGCCATCAGCGCCAAGAAAGAGATTCAGCGCGTTGTATGGCCGACCCGTCCTGAAACCATTCAGACCACCGCTATTGTGCTGGTGGCTGTATTGGTGGTGGGTCTGATGCTGTGGTTGATCGATACTCTTCTTGGCTGGGCGATGTCCGGCGTCATTGGTTAGGAGCATTCATGTCCAAACGTTGGTACGTCGTCCACGCTTATTCCGGCTTTGAAAAGCATGTCATGCGCTCGCTGATCGAGCGTGTGAAGATGTACGGCATGGAAGATCGCTTTGGCGAAATCCTGGTTCCGACGGAAGAAGTGGTCGAGATGCGCGACGGCAAGCGCCGCAAGAGTGAGCGCAAGTTCTATCCCGGCTATGTATTGGTCGAGATGGAGATGGTGGATGAAACCTGGCACTTGGTGAATGAAACGCCACGTGTCATGGGTTTTATTGGTGGCACCAAAGAGAAGCCCGCCGCAATTACTACTCGCGAAGCCGAAGCAATCTTGCGTCGCGTGAAAGACGGTACCGACAAGCCGCGGCCTAAAACGATGTTTGAGCCGGGTCAGTCTGTCCGCGTTATTGATGGTCCGTTTGCTGACTTCAACGGTGTTGTTGAAGAAGTGAACTACGACAAGAGCCGTCTGCAGGTCAGTGTGCTGATCTTTGGGCGTGCGACGCCTGTTGAGCTTGAGTTCTCACAGGTAGAAAAAGAGTAATTTTAAGATGTTGCAGGGTGGTGCGCAGTGCGTGCCACCCTGGATTCATGTAAAGCAGCCCAGCGCTGCTTTACGCGTACCGGGGAGCCGTCAGGCGCTATCACCCAACTGGAGTATTTACCATGGCCAAGAAAGTACAGGCTTACATCAAACTGCAGGTTGCTGCAGGTAAAGCCAACCCGAGTCCGCCCGTAGGCCCCGCGCTGGGTCAGCACGGCGTGAACATCATGGAATTCTGTAAGGCGTTTAACGCTGCCACTCAAGAAATTGAGCCGGGTCTGCCGACGCCTGTCGTGATCACTGTTTACTCTGACCGCAGCTTCACGTTCGTCACCAAGACGCCGCCTGCTGCCGTACTGCTGAAAAAAGCAGCGGGCATCAAGTCAGGTTCTGGTGAGCCGAACAAGAAGAAAGTTGGTACCGTGACTCGCGAGCAGCTCGAAGAGATCGCTAAAACCAAAGAGCCGGATATGACGGCTGCTGATCTCGATGCCGCAGTGCGCACCATCGCTGGTAGCGCTCGTAGCATGGGCTTAAACGTGGAGGGTCTCTGATCATGGCTAAACTGTCTAAGCGCGCGAAAGTCATTCGCGAGAAAGTAGACCCGAATAAAGCATACTCTTTGGAAGAAGCCGTTGCGCTGCTGTCCGAGCTGTCGACTGTCAAATTCAAAGAGTCTCTGGACGTTGCGATCAACCTGGGTGTCGATCCGCGTAAATCTGACCAGGTTGTACGTGGTGCCACCGTTATGCCTAACGGTACTGGCAAAGACGTACGCGTAGCGGTCTTCACCCAGGGTGCTAACGCTGATGCTGCTAAAGAAGCCGGCGCTGACATCGTGGGTATGGACGATCTGGCTGAGCAAGTCAAAAAAGGCGTGATGGATTTCGACGTTGTTATCGCTTCTCCGGATGCGATGCGCGTTGTGGGTCAGCTGGGCCAAATCCTTGGCCCGCGCGGCCTGATGCCGAACCCGAAAGTAGGCACCGTAACGCCTGACGTGGCAACTGCGGTCAAGAACGCCAAAGCGGGTCAGGTGCGTTTCCGTACCGACAAGAACGGCATCATCCACACTACCCTGGGTAAAGTGGACTTTGACGCAGCTTCCGTTCAGGGCAACCTGGAAGCGCTGGTAGCTGACCTGAAGAAGCTCAAGCCGAGCTCCTCTAAAGGTATCTACTTTAAGAAAATCACCCTGTCCACTACCATGGGCCCGGGTCTGACCATCGACCACTCTGCGCTGGTATAAGCGAGTCGTCGGCAGGTTTTTAGTAAGTACCGAGCAAGAACTTTGCGGTCCCTCGTCTGGCTCAGCCGGTCGAGGCGCCGTCAAAGACCGCAGGTGCCGCCAGATCTACTGAAGATTGGGCGGCTTAATCGCCTTAGAGCGCCTGCGCAGATGGTGTGGCCGCCAGTTGGTTAACGCTTTTCGCAAGCCGCTTTCTGGTGAGCACCATCCCCTAAGGCTTCCAAGGTGAGCAGTATGTCTTGGAAGAGATGGTAACCACCGGAGCCTTTATGGGTTCCGGCACGAAGGAGTGATCACTGTGCCACTAGCACTTGAAGGCAAGAAAGCGATTGTTGCCGAGGTCAGTGAAGCGGCCAAGGGCGCACTCTCCGTCGTAGTTGCCGATTCTCGTGGCGTTACGGTCAGCAAAATGACCGATCTGCGTAAGCAGGCCCGTGAGAACGGTGTTGAGCTTCGTGTTGTTCGTAACACGCTAGCTCGCCGCGCACTCGAAGGCACTCAGTGGGAGTGTCTGAACGAGAGCTTTGTTGGTCCTACTCTGCTGGCTTTCTCTACCGAACACCCGGGCGCTGCCGCTCGCCTGTTCAAAGAGTTCGCTAAAGACGAGAAGAACTTCGAAGTTAAAGCGCTGGCCTACGAAGGTGAGCTGATTCCGGCTGCTGACATCGATCGTCTAGCAACCCTGCCGACTTACGACGAGGCCATTGCCAAGTTGATGTCGGTCATGAAAGAAGCCTCCGCTGGCAAGCTGGTTCGTACTCTGGCCGCCCTGCGCGACCAGAAGCAAGAAGCCGAAGCTGCCTAAGCAGCGTTTCTTGCAGGCGGCGTGAACGGTGTGATCGCAACGCTGCCTGAACCGAGCAATGAACCCTGAGTTCTCGGTCGACCGAGACTCCCGCAAAGTTAGGAATGAAACAATGGCACTGACCAAAGACGATATCATCAATGCTGTAGCCGACATGTCCGTAATGGAAGTTGTCGAGCTGATCGAAGCGATGGAAGAGAAGTTCGGCGTTTCTGCAGCGGCGGCCGTTATGGCTGGCCCGGCTGCTGGCGGCGAAGCAGCTGCTGAAGAGCAGACTGAATTTGACCTGGTACTGGCATCTGCTGGTGACAAGAAAGTTAACGTCATCAAAGCCGTTCGTGAAATCACCGGTCTTGGCCTGAAAGAAGCCAAAGGTGCCGTTGACGGCGCGCCGGCGACCATCAAAGAAGCCATGTCTAAAGAAGACGCTGAAGCAGCTAAGAAGAAGCTGGAAGAAGCGGGCGCAACCGTCGAGCTCAAGTAATCCTTGTGCTGATGGCTTTACGCGCTGCGTAAGCTTCCACGGCTGGCGGCGGGCTATCCCGCTGCCGGCCTTTTTCTGTTGTAATATGCTGCAAGGCAACAGCAGAAGCGCTGCGGTAAAAAGCAGCAAAACAGTAAGACCGTTGTTGTGAAGCGTACGTTGTTGTAACGCGTAAGTTGTGAAGCGCGAGTGATGTTAGCAAGCGACAGCAAAGCGCGAACAGCACTACTGTAACACTGTTATCTATCAAGATTTTTGACGGCGAGCTACCGATTTAGGAGCTTGCTGTCTGCGTCTGAAACGCCCGCGGGGCAGATGACCACGCATCGGTCACCCATGGTGAACAAGCTGGGGAATACAGATGGCTTACTCATATACTGAGAAAAAACGCATCCGCAAGGATTTCGGCAAACTGCCCCAAGTGATGGATGTGCCTTACTTGCTGGCCATCCAGCTTGATTCCTACTACGACTTTCTCCAGCAGGATCGTTCGCCCGACGAGCGCCACGAGGTTGGCCTGCACGCGGCGTTCAAGTCCGTGTTCCCGATCGAGAGCTTCTCAGGTAATGCGGCCCTGGAGTACGTCAGCTACCGTTTCGGTACGCCGGCATTCGATGTCAAAGAGTGTCAGCTGCGTGGCGTGACCTATTCCGCTCCGCTGCGTGTCAAGGTTCGCTTGATCATCTATGATCGCGACTCTTCGAACAAGGCCATCAAGGATATCAAAGAGCAGGAAGTCTACATGGGGGAAATTCCCCTGATGACCGAGAACGGTACCTTCGTGATCAACGGTACTGAGCGGGTTATCGTTTCCCAGCTCCACCGCTCGCCCGGTGTGTTCTTCGATCACGACAAAGGCAAGAGCCACTCTTCTGGTAAGTTGCTCTACTCTGCTCGCGTGATTCCTTACCGTGGTTCTTGGCTCGACTTTGAGTTCGACCCGAAAGACAACGTCTTCGTCCGTATCGACCGTCGCCGCAAACTGCCGGCGTCAGTATTGATGCGTGCGCTGGGCATGAGCACCGAAGAGATCCTGACGGAGTTCTTTGAAACCAGCAAATTCCACATCGAGAAGACCGGTTTCTCTGTGGAGCTGGTACCGTCACGCCTGCGCGGCGAAACGGCCACCTTCGACATCAAAGATGGCGAAGGCAACGTGATTGTGGAAGAAGGGCGCCGCATTACCCAGAAGCACATTCGTCAGCTTGAAAAAGCGGGTCTTGAGCGTCTGGAAGTGCCGATGGAGTACCTGTTCGGCAAAACGCTGGCCAAAGACCAGATCGATACCAAAACCGGTGAGCTGATCTGTCCGTGTAATACGGAAATCACTCCGGAAGTCCTGGAGCGTATGGCGCAGGGCGGTATCACGCATATCGAAACCCTCTACACCAACGACCTCGACTGTGGTTCGTTCATTTCCGACACCCTGAAGCTGGATACGACCGGCTCACAGTTGGAAGCGCTGGTTGAAATTTACCGCATGATGCGCCCCGGTGAGCCGCCCACCAAAGAGGCTGCCGAGACGCTGTTCCACAACCTGTTCTTCACCGAAGACCGCTACGACCTGTCGGGCGTTGGTCGGATGAAGTTCAACCGTCGTCTGCGTCGTGAAAGCGACACGGGCTCTGGCGTATTGGATCGTAAAGACATCCTCGATGTGCTACGCGAGCTGATCAATATTCGTAACGGCTTCGGCGACGTGGACGATATCGATCACCTGGGTAACCGTCGTATTCGCTGTGTGGGCGAAATGGCCGAGAACCAGTTCCGCGTCGGTCTGGTGCGTGTCGAGCGCGCAGTGAAAGAGCGTCTTTCCATGGCGGAAAGCGAAGGCCTGATGCCGCAAGACCTGATCAACGCCAAGCCCGTTGCGGCGGCGGTGAAAGAGTTCTTTGGCTCCAGCCAGCTGTCTCAGTTCATGGACCAGAACAACCCGCTCTCCGAGGTGACTCACAAGCGTCGTGTGTCCGCACTCGGCCCGGGTGGTCTGACCCGTGAGCGTGCAGGCTTCGAAGTGCGCGACGTACACGCCACGCACTATGGCCGTCTATGCCCGATCGAAACGCCGGAAGGCCCGAACATTGGTCTGATCAACTCGCTGGCGACGTACAGCCACACCAACAGCTACGGCTTCCTGGAAACGCCTTACCGTAAAGTCATCAACAGCCAGGTGACCGATGAGGTGGTGCATCTCTCCGCGATCGAGGAGGGCGATTTCGTTATCGCGCAGGCCTCTGCCGCCGTGGATGAGTCTGGCAAGCTGAGCGATGACCTGGTGCAGGTACGTCACCGTGGCGAGACGACCTTCATGCGTCCCGAGCAAGTGACGCTGATGGACGTGTCTCCGCGTCAGGTCGTCTCCGTGGCCGCCGCGCTGATTCCGTTCCTCGAGCACGACGATGCTAACCGCGCCTTGATGGGTGCGAACATGCAGCGTCAGGCCGTGCCGACCCTGCGCGCCGACAAGCCGCTGGTCGGTACCGGCATGGAGCGTTTCGTGGCACGCGACTCCGGCGTGTGTGCCGTGGCGCGCCGTGGCGGCGTCATTGACTCCGTCGACGCGCGTCGTGTCGTGGTGCGGGTCAACGAAGATGAAATCATCGGCGGTGAAGCCGGTGTCGACATCTACAACCTGACCAAGTACACCCGTTCTAACCAGAACACCTGCATGAACCAACGTCCCATCGTGCGTCCTGGTGACAACGTGGCACGTGGAGATATCCTCGCCGACGGTCCGTCCGTCGACATGGGGGATCTGGCGCTGGGTCAGAACATGCGTATCGCGTTCATGCCCTGGAACGGCTACAACTTCGAGGACTCCATTCTGCTCTCCGAGCGGGTCGTTCAAGAAGACCGTTTCACCACGATCCACATTCAGGAACTGACCTGTGTGTCCCGCGACACCAAGTTGGGGCCGGAAGAGATCACCTCCGATATTCCCAACGTCGGTGAGTCCGCGCTGGGTAAATTGGATGAAGCAGGCGTCGTCTACATCGGTGCCGAAGTCGGCCCTGGTGACATTCTGGTCGGTAAGGTTACGCCCAAAGGCGAAACCCAGCTGACGCCCGAAGAGAAGCTGCTCCGCGCCATCTTCGGTGAGAAAGCGTCCGACGTAAAAGATACCTCTCTGCGTGCCCCCACCGGCATGAAAGGGACGGTCATCGACGTTCAGGTCTTCACCCGTGACGGCGTCGAAAAAGACTCCCGTGCGCTCTCCATCGAGCAGATGCAACTGGACGAAGTGCGTAAGGATCTTCAAGAGACCTACCGCATCGCCGAAGATGCCACCTTCGAGCGTCTGAAGCGCACACTGGCCGGTCAAGCCGTCAACGGTGGACCGCAGCTGAAGAAAGGCGACGTGCTGGACGAAGCGTACCTGGACGAACTGCCCCGTCAGCAGTGGTTCAAGCTGCGCATGCAGGACGAGTCGTACAACGAGCTGCTGGCCCAGGCCGACGAACAGCTCGAAAACCGTCGTAAAGAGATGGACGAGCGTTTCGAAGACAAGAAGCGCAAGCTGACCCAGGGCGACGATCTCGCGCCGGGCGTGCTGAAAATCGTCAAGGTCTACATGGCGGTGAAGCGTCGTATCCAGCCCGGTGACAAGATGGCCGGTCGTCACGGTAACAAAGGTGTTATCTCCGCGATCATGCCCATCGAAGACATGCCGTTCGACGAGAAGGGCGAGCCGGTGGATGTGGTGCTGAACCCGCTGGGTGTACCGTCGCGTATGAACGTTGGTCAGATCCTGGAAACCCACCTGGGTATGGCGGCACGTGGTCTCGGGGTCAAGATTGACGCCATGCTGCGTGATGCTCGCGGCCAGCAGGTTGCTGAAATTCGCGACTTCCTGGGCCAGGTGTATAACACGCCGGGTACCCGCGTCGAGGACATCGACTCCCTGACCGATGACGAAGTCATCGCGCTGGCGAAGAACCTCAAAGGCGGTGTGCCGATGGCTACGCCGGTGTTTGACGGTGCCAAAGAGCACGAAATCAAGCACCTGCTGAAGCTGGCTGACATTCCGGAGTCGGGCCAAATGACGCTGTATGACGGTCGTACCGGCGATGCGTTTGACCGTCCGGTGACCGTTGGCTACATGTACATGCTGAAGCTCAACCACCTGGTAGACGACAAGATGCACGCGCGTTCTACCGGCTCTTACTCGCTTGTTACGCAGCAGCCGCTGGGTGGTAAGGCGCAGTTCGGTGGTCAGCGCTTTGGTGAGATGGAAGTGTGGGCGCTGGAAGCCTATGGCGCCGCGTACACGCTGCAAGAGATGCTCACCGTCAAGTCGGACGACGTCGAAGGCCGCACCAAGATGTACAAGAACATCGTGGATGGCGACCACACCATGCAGGCAGGCATGCCGGAATCCTTCAACGTACTCGTGAAGGAAATCCGCTCGCTGGGCATCGATATCGAGTTAGAGAGCTAGGAGCCGTCCAATGAAAGATTTGGTGAAAGTACTCAAATCGCAATCTCAGTCCGAAGAGTTTGACGCGATCAAGATTACCCTGGCGTCGCCGGACATGATTCGCTCCTGGTCCTTCGGCGAGGTGAAGAAGCCTGAGACCATCAACTACCGTACCTTTAAGCCGGAACGGGATGGTCTGTTCTGCGCCAAGATTTTCGGCCCGGTCAAAGACTACGAGTGCTTGTGCGGCAAATATAAGCGCATGAAGCACCGCGGTATCATCTGTGAGAAGTGTGGCGTCGAAGTCACCAAGGCAGCCGTGCGCCGTGAGCGCATGGGCCACATCGAGCTGGCATCGCCGGTCGCTCACATTTGGTTCCTGAAGTCTCTGCCGTCGCGTATCGGCATGTTCCTCGATATGACCCTGCGTGATATCGAGCGCGTGCTCTACTTCGAAAGCTTCGTGGTCATCGACCCCGGCATGACCACGCTGGAGCGTGGTCAGCTGCTCAACGACGAGCAGTACTTCGAAGCGCTGGAAGAGTTCGGCGATGACTTCGACGCCCGCATGGGTGCCGAAGCGGTCCAAGAGCTGCTGAAAGACATCGATCTGGAAGAAGAGATCAACCATCTGCGTGAAGAAATTCCGCAGACGAACTCTGAAACCAAGATCAAGAAGCTGTCTAAGCGCCTGAAGCTGCTGGAAGCGTTCTACCACTCCGGCAATGCGCCGGCGTGGATGGTCATGGAAGTGCTGCCCGTGCTACCGCCGGATCTGCGTCCGCTGGTACCGCTGGACGGTGGCCGCTTCGCGACATCGGATCTCAACGACCTTTACCGTCGTGTGATTAACCGTAACAACCGCCTGAAGCGTCTGCTGGACCTCAACGCGCCGGACATCATCGTGCGCAACGAGAAGCGGATGCTCCAGGAAGCGGTCGACGCGCTGCTGGACAACGGCCGCCGTGGCCGTGCGATTACCGGTTCCAACAAGCGCCCGCTGAAATCCCTGGCCGACATGATCAAGGGTAAGCAGGGTCGCTTCCGTCAGAACTTGCTCGGTAAGCGCGTGGACTACTCTGGCCGTTCGGTCATCACCGTCGGTCCGACCCTGCGTCTGCACCAGTGTGGTCTGCCGAAGAAAATGGCGCTCGAGCTGTTCAAGCCGTTCATCTACTCCAAGCTGCAGTCGCTGGGCCATGCGTCCACGATCAAAGCGGCGAAGAAGATGGTCGAGCGCGAGCTGCCGGAAGTGTGGGACATCCTGGCCGACGTTATTCGCGAACACCCGGTACTGCTCAACCGTGCGCCAACGCTGCACCGTCTGGGTATCCAGGCGTTCGAGCCGCTGCTGATCGAAGGTAAGGCGATCCAACTGCACCCGCTCGTCTGTGCGGCCTACAACGCCGACTTCGACGGTGACCAGATGGCGGTCCACGTACCGCTGACCCTGGAAGCACAGCTCGAAGCACGTGCGCTGATGATGGCGACCAACAACGTGCTGTCGCCTGCTAACGGCGAGCCGATCATCGTCCCGTCGCAGGACGTTGTTCTGGGTCTGTACTACATGACCCGCGAAAAGATCAACGCCAAAGGCGAAGGCATGGTGTTCTCCGACCTCAACGAGGTGGAGCGTGCGTTCGGCACTCAGTCCGTGTCGCTGCATGCCCGCGTCAAGGTGCGTCTGGATGAAGTGGATGTCGACGAAGAGACCGGTGAGCGTTCCGAGCATCGTCGCCTTTACGACACCACCGTGGGTCGTGCGCTGCTATTCCGCATTCTGCCGGAAGGCGTGCCGTTCGCGCTGATCGATCAGCCGATGAAGAAGAAGGCGATCTCCAGCCTGATCAACGAGGTATACCGTCGTGCGGGCCTGAAGCCCACGGTCATCTTCGCAGACCAGCTGATGTACACCGGCTTCCGTCTGGCGACCTGGTCCGGTGCCTCGATCGGTGTGAACGACTTCGTTATCCCCGAAGCCAAAACCGAAATCGTCGACGCGGCAGAAGCAGAAGTTAAAGAGATCGAAGATCAGTTCTCTTCCGGTCTGGTAACGGCAGGGGAGAAGTACAACAAGGTCATCGATATCTGGTCCAAGGCCAACGATAAAGTGGCCAAGGCGATGATGGTCGGCATCTCGAAAGAGACGGTCGTTGATCGTGACGGTAATGAAGTCGAGCAAGACTCCTTCAACAGCGTCTTCATCATGGCCGACTCCGGTGCCCGTGGTAGTGCCGCCCAGATCCGCCAGCTGGCGGGTATGCGTGGCCTGATGGCCAAGCCGGATGGCTCGATCATCGAAACGCCGATCGTGGCCAACTTCCGTGAAGGTCTGAACGTACTGCAGTACTTCATCTCGACCCACGGTGCACGTAAAGGTCTGGCGGATACGGCTCTGAAAACGGCTAACTCCGGTTACCTGACCCGTCGTCTGGTCGACGTGGCGCAGGATCTGGTCATTACCGAGACCGACTGTGGCACCGAAAACGGCCTGACGCTGCACCCGATCATCGAGGGGGGCGACATCATCGTACCGCTGTCTCAGCGCGTACTGGGCCGTGTCGTCGCGCAGGACGTGGTCGATCCTAGCACGGAAGAAGTGCTGATTCCGCGCAACACGCTGCTGGACGAGAAGTGGTGTGCGTCGCTGGACACCATGGGCGTGGACGAGATCGTCGTACGCTCCACGATTACTTGTGACACTGCGCACGGCGTGTGTTCGTCCTGTTACGGTCGTGACCTTGCCCGTGGCCACCAGGTCAACATCGGTGAGTCTGTCGGTGTTATCGCCGCCCAGTCGATCGGTGAGCCGGGTACCCAGCTGACCATGCGTACGTTCCACATCGGTGGTGCGGCCTCGCGTTCTTCTGCGGTGGATAGCGTTCAGGTCAAGCACGGCGGTAAAGTGCGCCTGCACAACATCAAGCACGTTGAGCGTGCCGACGGCAAACTGGTCGTGGTGTCTCGTTCGAGCGCCCTGGCGGTCGCCGACGATCACGGTCGTGAGCGTGAGTACTATAAGCTGCCCTACGGTGCTGAGCTCTCCGTACGCGACGGTGACGTGGTCGATGCCGGTGCGGTCGTGGCCAAGTGGGATCCGCACACGCACCCGATCATTGCCGAGGTAGAAGGTAAGGCGCAGTTCATCGATCTCGACGAGGGTGTCACCATGCACCGCAGCGTCGATGAGATGACCGGTCTATCGTCTATTGAAGTCATCGAATCGGCCGCACGCCCGATGGCGGGTCGTGACAAGCGCCCGATGGTGATGCTGAAAGACGCTGCTGGCGAGTACGTTTCCGTATCCGGCTCCAACACGCCGGTTCAGTACCTGCTGCCGGGTAACTCGATTATCTCCGTAGACGATGGCGCCACCATCGGCGTCGGTGAAGTCGTTGCTCGTATTCCGGTCGAGGCGTCTGGTAACAAGGACATCACCGGTGGTCTGCCGCGCGTGGCCGACCTGTTCGAAGCGCGTAAACCGAAAGAGTCTGCCATTCTGGCGGAAATCAGCGGTGTGGTGAGCTTCGGCAAAGAGACCAAAGGTAAGCGTCGTCTGACGATTACCCCGGAATCTGGCGATCCGTTCGAAGCGCTGATCCCGAAATGGCGTCAAATCGCCGTGTTCGAAGGTGAAGCGGTCGAGAAGGGTGAAGTGATCTCCGATGGCCCCAGTAACCCGCACGATATCCTGCGTCTGCTGGGTGTTGCGGAACTGGCCAAGTACATCACGGCTGAAGTCCAGGACGTTTATCGTCTGCAGGGTGTTGGCATCAACGACAAGCATATCGAAGTGATCGTGCGTCAGATGCTGCGTAAGGTAGAGATCACCGACTCCGGCGACTCTGACTTCATCACCGGCGACCAGGCCGAGCTCGTGCGCGTCCTCGAACAGAACGCACGACTCGAGAAAGAAGGTAAGTTCCCGGCCAAGTATCAACGCTTGCTGCTGGGTATCACCAAGGCCAGCTTGGCCACTGAATCGTTCATCTCCGCCGCGTCGTTCCAGGAAACGACCCGCGTACTGACCGAAGCAGCGGTCACCGGCAAGCGCGACTACCTGCGCGGCCTGAAAGAGAACGTGGTGGTTGGACGTCTGATTCCGGCAGGTACCGGTCTGACCCACCACGCAGAGCGTCGTCGCAAGCGCGAAGACGTAGAGCGTCTGTTCAACCCCTCGGCGACCGAGGTAGAGCAGGAGCTTGGTGCTCAGTTGACCGCCCTGGATTCAGACGACGATCTGTAACCACCGGTACAACGAGCAACACGAGTGGCTGGCCCAAAGAGCACGGTCTTGGCGGCGAATCCGTCGGCAAGACTTGACGCCACCTAGGGTCAGCCTTTAGAATGCGCAGCCTTTAACAGTGGGGCGGGTGCGCCCGCATCCGCTGCTAGTACTTGTTAAAGGCTAAGGCAACCATTGGAGTCAGCTAAACACCATGGCAACGATTAATCAGCTAGTGCGCAAGCCGCGCAAGCGCCCCGTCACCAAGAGTGACGTGCCTGCGCTTCAGGCATGCCCGCAAAAACGTGGCGTATGTACGCGCGTTTACACCACTACCCCTAAGAAGCCGAACTCGGCCCTGCGTAAGGTTTGCCGTGTGCGCCTGACCAACGGCTTTGAAGTGTCTTCTTACATCGGTGGTGAAGGTCACAACCTGCAAGAGCACTCTGTTGTTCTGATCCGCGGCGGTCGTGTAAAGGATTTGCCGGGTGTGCGTTATCACACCGTTCGTGGCGCCCTGGACACCTCTGGCGTACAGAACCGTAAGCAGGGTCGTTCTAAGTACGGTACTAAGCGTCCGAAGTCCTAAGACGGCTTATCGCAGCGTGCAGCGCTGCGGCGTTACCTTTCACACGAATATGACGGTCTGATAAGAGTAAGGTCGGGCGGCGCAAAAGCGACGTGAGTCCCGGGTTTACCTGAAGGATCCTTAATTGAGGGCTTATCATGCCTAGAAGAAGAGTTGTAGCTAAACGCGAAATCCTGCCGGATCCCAAGTTCGGAAGTGAGCGTCTGGCGAAGTTCATGAACCACCTGATGGTCAGTGGCAAGAAGTCCGTAGCTGAGCGCATCGTATACGGTGCGTTGGACAAGGTTGCCGAGCGTAGTAAAGAAGAGCCGCTGGAAATCTTCGACAAGGCGCTGGAAACCATCCAGCCGATGGTCGAAGTGAAGTCTCGCCGCGTAGGTGGTGCGACCTATCAGGTGCCGGTTGAAGTTCGTCCGTCACGCCGTCAAGCGCTAGCCATGCGCTGGCTGGTAGACGCTGCGCGTCGTCGCGGTGAAAAAACGATGGTTCAGCGTCTGGCAGGTGAAATGCTGGATGCCGCTGAAGGTAAAGGTTCTGCCGTTAAGAAGCGTGAAGACGTTCACCGCATGGCAGAAGCCAACAAGGCCTTCTCTCACTATCGTTTCTAAGCTCGGCGCTTCTAAGTTTGTGTCGCTTTTTGCCAGTTGTGGTGTGGTGGGAAAGATTTTCGTCATGTTGCAACACGCCGCCGCTATCGTTGTCGATGGCGGCGGTGGCATAAGCAAAAAGTACACCGCTGGATTAACGAGCATCGCCAACTAACGGGAGTTTCACCGTGGCACGCAAGACTCCACTTAAGCGTTATCGCAATATCGGTATCGTGGCACACGTTGATGCGGGTAAAACCACAACAACCGAGCGCGTACTGTTTTACACCGGCCTTTCCCACAAAGTGGGTGAAGTGCACGATGGTGCGGCGACCATGGACTGGATGGAGCAGGAGCAGGAGCGTGGTATCACTATCACCTCAGCTGCGACGACCTGTTTCTGGCAGGGCATGAGTAAGCAGTTCGACGAGCACCGCATCAACATCATCGATACCCCTGGGCACGTTGACTTCACCATTGAAGTCGAGCGTTCTCTGCGTGTTCTCGATGGCGCGGTCGTCGTACTGTGCGGTTCCTCCGGCGTTCAGCCGCAGACCGAGACCGTATGGCGTCAGGCCAACAAATACGAAGTTCCGCGTATGGTTTTCGTCAACAAGATGGACCGTACCGGCGCTGATTTCTTCATGGTGGTCAACCAGCTCAAAGAGCGTCTGGGTGCCAACGCCGTGCCGATCCAGATCAACTGGGGCACGGAAGAAGACTTCAAAGGCGTTATCGACCTGATCGAGATGAAAGCCATCTTGTGGGACGAAGAGAGCCTGGGCATGAACTTCGAGCTCGTGGACATTCCGGCGGAGCTGCAAGAGACCGCTGAAGAGTACCGTGAGCAGATGGTCGAAGCCGCTGCCGAAGCTTCCGAAGAGCTGATGGACAAGTACCTTGAAGAAGGCGAGCTGACCGTCGCTGAAATCAAGGCGGGTCTGCGTGCTCGTACGCTGGCTAACGAAATCGTCCTGGTTACCTGTGGTTCTGCCTTTAAGAACAAAGGTGTTCAGGCGGTACTGGACGGCGTTATCGAGTATATGCCTTCGCCGACAGAAGTTAAGGCCATCGAGGGTGAGCTGGACGACAAAGACGGCACCGTTGCGACGCGTGAAGCAGACGATAGCGCTCCGTTCGCCGCTCTGGCGTTCAAAATTGCCACCGACCCCTTCGTTGGTACGCTGACCTTCATCCGCGTCTACTCGGGTGTTCTGAAATCTGGTGATGGCGTCTACAACTCCGTCAAACAGAAGAAAGAGCGTGTTGGTCGTATCGTTCAGATGCACGCCAACTCTCGCGAAGAGATCAAAGAAGTACTCGCAGGCGACATCGCTGCTTGTATCGGTCTGAAGGACGTCACGACAGGTGACACCCTGTGCGACATCGATAACAAAATCGTTCTCGAGCGCATGGAGTTCCCGGATCCGGTAATCTCGGTTGCCGTTGAACCGAAGTCCAAGGCCGACCAAGAGAAGATGGGCGTTGCACTGGGTAAACTGGCCCAGGAAGACCCCTCTTTCCAGGTCAAGACCGACGAAGAGACCGGCCAGACCATCATTTCTGGTATGGGCGAGCTGCACCTGGACATCATCGTTGACCGTATGCGTCGCGAGTTCAAGGTAGAAGCGAACATCGGTAAGCCGCAGGTTGCCTACCGTGAAACGATTCGTGGCAGCGTCGAGCAGGAAGGTAAGTTCGTACGTCAGTCCGGTGGTCGTGGTCAGTACGGTCACGTGTGGCTACGTATCGAGCCGCTGACTGCAGAAGAGAAGGGTGAAGGCGAAGAAGAGATCTTCTTCAAGTTCAACTCCGAGATCGTAGGTGGTGTGGTTCCGAAGGAATACGTACCTGCGGTTGAGAAAGGTGCTTTCGAGCAGTTGCAAAACGGTGTCATCGCGGGCTACCCGATGATCGACGTCAAAGTATCGCTGTTCGATGGTTCCTACCATGACGTGGACTCCAACGAGACTGCGTTCAAGATTGCTTCTTCTATGGCAGTGAAAGAAGGTGCCAGGAAGGCCAAGGCCGTGCTGCTGGAGCCGGTGATGAAGGTCGAAGTCGTGACCCCCGAAGAGTTTATGGGTGACGTCATGGGCGACCTGAACCGTCGTCGCGGCCTGGTGCAGGGCATGGATGACTCCTCTTCTGGTAAAGTCATTCGTGCAACGGTGCCACTGGGTGAGATGTTCGGTTATGCAACCGATCTGCGCTCACAAACCCAGGGCCGTGCGAGCTACTCTATGGAGTTCGCGAAGTACGAGGAGGCGCCCTCCAGCGTCGTTGAAGCCGTCATCAACCAAAACGGTTAACCGTTAGCTAACGTAAAGAGGTTATAGCAGTGGCTAAGGAAAAATTTGAACGTTCCAAACCGCACGTCAACGTCGGCACCATCGGTCACGTCGACCACGGTAAAACGACTCTGACAGCGGCCCTGACCCGCGTGTCTGCTGAGGTTTTCGGCGGCGACTGGCGTGAATTCGATACCATCGATAACGCTCCGGAAGAGCGTGAGCGTGGTATCACCATCGCGACATCTCACGTTGAATACCAGTCTGAAGTGCGTCATTACGCGCACGTTGACTGCCCGGGACACGCTGACTACGTCAAGAACATGATCACCGGTGCTGCCCAGATGGACGGCGCGATCCTGGTATGTTCTGCCGCTGACGGCCCCATGCCGCAGACTCGTGAGCACATCCTGCTGTCTCGTCAGGTTGGCGTTCCGTTCATCGTTGTGTTCCTGAACAAAGCGGACATGGTCGATGACGAAGAGCTGCTCGAGCTGGTCGAGATGGAAGTTCGTGAACTTCTGTCCGAGTACGACTTCCCGGGTGACGACACGCCGATCATCACTGGTTCTGCCCTGATGGCACTGAACGGTGAAGACGAGAACGGCATGGGTACTACTGCGGTAGCTAACCTGATCAAAGCTCTGGATGACTACATCCCTGAGCCGGAGCGTGCTATCGACCAGCCGTTCCTTATGCCGATCGAAGACGTATTCTCTATCTCTGGCCGTGGTACCGTTGTTACCGGTCGTGTAGAGCGCGGTATCGTTAAAGCCGGTGAAGAAGTGGAAATCGTGGGTATCCGCGACACCACCAAAACCACCGTTACTGGCGTAGAAATGTTCCGTAAGCTGCTCGACGAAGGTCGTGCAGGTGAGAACGTTGGTGCGCTGCTGCGTGGTACTAAGCGTGATGACGTTGAGCGTGGTCAGGTACTGGCGAAGCCGGGCACCATCAACCCGCACACTGTCTTCGAAGCCGAAGTATACGTGCTGTCCAAAGAAGAAGGTGGTCGTCACACCCCGTTCTTCAAAGGCTACCGTCCGCAGTTCTACTTCCGTACCACTGACGTTACCGGTACTTGTGAACTGCCGGAAGGCGTTGAAATGGTCATGCCGGGCGACAACGTGAAAATGGTTGTTACCCTGATCGCTCCGATCGCTATGGACGACGGTCTGCGCTTCGCGATCCGCGAAGGTGGTCGTACCGTTGGTGCTGGCGTTGTGGCCAAAATCGTTAAGTAATCTGATTACTTGATGATAAGAGGGGGCTCTTGTGAGCCCCCTTTTCTGCGCACCAATCGCAAATGTTTGACATGTGCTGTTGGCGTGCCTATAATGCGCATCCTTTGAATGCGTGGGTAGACGGCTCGCGCCGTCGACATCCATTGGAGTTTAGGGCAAATGCAGAACCAAAAGATTCGCATTCGGTTGAAAGCGTTCGACCATCGCCTGATCGATCAGTCCACAGCGGAGATCGTTGAAACCGCTAAGCGTACTGGTGCTCAGGTTCGTGGTCCGATTCCGCTGCCGACCAACCGCGAGCGCTATACCATCCTGATTTCACCGCACGTCAACAAAGATGCGCGTGATCAGTATGAGATTCGTACTCACAAGCGTGTGCTCGACATCGTTGAGCCGACCGAGAAAACCGTTGATGCGCTGATGAAGCTCGACCTCGCCGCTGGCGTAGACGTGCAAATCAAGCTCGACTAATACACTAGACACTTTGCGGCCCAGCGCTCATTGAACATGTTTGAGCAGCAGCCGCCGCGCCGTGAGGCGCCACACAATGTGCTAGTGGAATGCTCTGGAAAGGGCAGCCATAGCGGGTGATAGCCCCGTACACTATAGGAGACTGAGTATGACTATCGGTTTAGTCGGTAAAAAGGCCGGGATGACCCGTGTCTTTACCGAAGATGGCGCATCCGTGCCCGTGACCGTTATTGAAGTTGATCCTAACCGTGTAACACGCGTCAAGACCATCGAGTCTGACGGTTACGCAGCGGTTCAGGTGACTACAGGTTCTCGTAAAGCCAAGCACCTCACCAAAGCGCAAGCTGGACAGTTTGCCAAGGCGGGTGTTGAGGCTGGTCGTTCACTGATGGAATTCCGTCTTGCAGAAGGCGAAGAAGCTCCTGAAGTGGGTGGCGAACTCACCGTATCCCTCTTCGAAGCTGGTCAAATGATTGACGTGACCGGCACCTCTAAGGGTAAAGGCTTCCAGGGTGCTGTTAAGCGCTGGAACTTCCGTACCCAAGACAACAGCCATGGTAACTCCCTGTCGCACCGTGCGCCGGGTTCTATCGGCATGTGTCAGACACCGGGTCGCGTATTTAAAGGCAAGAAAATGGCCGGTCAAATGGGTAACACCCGTTGCACCGTACAGAGCCTTGAGATCGTCCGTGTCGACGCCGAGCGTAACCTGCTGCTGATCAAGGGCGCAGTACCGGGTGCTACCGGTAGCGACGTTATCGTTCGCAGCGCCGTGAAAGCTGGCTGAAGGGGATAATTACCAATGAATCTGAATCTTGCTGCAGGCACGGGTACCGTTGAAGTAGCCGACGCCACTTTTGGCAAAGAATTCAACGAAGCGCTGGTGCACCAGGTCGTTACTGCCTACTTGGCTGGTGGCCGTCAGGGTACGCGCGCTCAAAAGAACCGTTCCGACGTACGTGGTGGTGGTAAAAAGCCGTGGCGTCAGAAGGGTACCGGCCGTGCACGTGCCGGTACTATCCGCTCTCCGCTGTGGCGCAGCGGCGGTGTGACTTTCGCGGCGCGTCCTCAGGACTACACCCAGAAAGTTAACCGCAAAATGTACCGCGCGGCGATGCGTTCCATCCTGTCTGAGCTGGTACGTCAAGAGCGCTTGGTCGCTGTTGAAGAGTTCAGCGTAGAAGCGCCGAAGACCAAGCAGGTCGCTGCCAAGCTGAAAGAGCTCAACCTTGAGAAAGTGTTGATCGTCACTGAAGAAGTCGACGAAACGCTCTATCTGGCCGCACGCAACCTTCCCCACGTTGACGTGGTGGATGTCGCTGCAGCTGATCCGGTGAGCCTGGTTGCCTTTGATAAGGTCCTGGTCACCGTCTCCGCCCTGCGTAAATTCGAGGAGAAGCTGGCATGAACCAGGAACGCGTATTCAAGGTTCTGCTTGGACCGCACGTGACCGAAAAGGCCGCGATGGCAGCCGAGCGCAACCAGTACGTTTTCAAGGTGGCAAGCGATGCTACCAAGCCCGAGATCAAGAAAGCCGTTGAAGCACTGTTCGGCAAGAAGGTCGGCAGCGTTCAGGTGCTGAACGTCAAGGGTAAAACTAAGCGTACTGCTCACGGCGTTGGCCTGCGTAAGGGTTACCGCAAAGCGTATGTGACCCTGGCTGCGGGTGAAACGCTCGAAGACTTCTCTGGCGCCGAATAAGGGCAGGAGTACGGATAATGGCAATCGTCAAGACCAAACCCACATCCGCCGGTCGTCGCCACGTCGTCAAGATCGTTGGTGAGGAACTGTACAAAGGCCGTGCTTATGCGCCGCTTTTGGAAAAACAGTCCAAGTCCGGTGGCCGTAACAACTACGGTCGCATCACCACCCGCCACGTGGGCGGTGGTCACCGTCATCACTATCGGTTGATCGACTTCAAACGCACCAAAGATGGCATCCCGGCCACCGTTGAGCGTCTGGAGCACGACCCGAACCGCAGTGCGCACATTGCACTGCTGAAGTATGCCGATGGCGAGCGTCGTTACATCATTGCACCGAAAGGTGTCAGCGCGGGTGACGTGCTGGAATCTGGTGTTAACGCGCCCATCAAGAAAGGCAATGCCTTGCCGCTGCGCAACATCCCGCTGGGTTCTACCGTTCACGGTATCGAGCTGAAGCCGGGTAAAGGCGCGCAGATTGCTCGCAGTGCCGGTACTAGCGCTCAGCTGGTTGCTCGTGAAGGTAACTACGCCACGCTACGTCTTCGCTCTGGCGAAATGCGCAAAGTGTTGGCAGAGTGCCGCGCAACGTTGGGTGAAGTGAGCAACTCCGAGCACAGCCTGCGTCAACTTGGCAAGGCCGGTGCGAAGCGCTGGAGAGGTGTGCGTCCGACTGTTCGTGGTGTCGCGATGAACCCGGTGGATCACCCGCACGGTGGTGGTGAAGGCCGCACCAGTGGTGGTCGTCACCCGGTATCCCCGTGGGGCGTACCGACTAAGGGTCACAAGACGCGTAAGAACAAGCGCACCGACAAGCTGATCGTTCGTCGTCGTAATAAGACACGTTGATCTAAATTGCCAAGACATTAAGAGGTAACGGCTGTGCCACGTTCACTAAAGAAAGGTCCCTTCATTGACCTTCATCTTTTGAAGAAGGTAGAGGCTGCAGTGGAGAAGAACGACCGTAAACCGATCAAGACTTGGTCGCGTCGTTCGATGATCCTGCCAAACATGGTAGGCCTCACAATCGCTGTCCATAACGGTCGCCAACACGTCCCGGTGCATGTTTCCGAGGAAATGGTTGGCCACAAGCTGGGCGAATTCGCTGCCACTCGCACGTATCGCGGGCATGCGGCGGACAAGAAAGCCAAACGGTAAGCCAGAGAGGATTAAGAGATGGAAGTCACAGCTAAGCTGAGTGGCGCTGCTTTATCCGCACAGAAGGCCCGTTTGGTGGCTGACCAGGTGCGCGGTAAACCGGTCGCCGAAGCGCTTGACCTGCTGACCTTCTCCCCGAAGAAGGCTGCCAAACTGGTCAAGAAAGTGCTTCAGTCCGCCATCGCGAATGCGGAAGAAAACAACGGCATGGACATCGACGAGCTGCGTGTCTCGACCATCTGCGTCGATGAGGGCATGACGCTCAAGCGTATCAAGCCGCGCGCCAAAGGCCGTGCGGATCGTATCTTGAAGCGCACCTGCCACATCACCGTCAAGGTAGCCGAGAAGTAGGAGTCGACCAGATGGGTCAGAAAGTCAATCCAACAGGCATTCGACTGGGCATCGTCAAAGACCATGCTTCTGTCTGGTATGCCGAGCGCGGCGCCTATGCCGATAAGCTCAACAACGATCTCGAAGTGCGCAGCTTCCTGGAAGAGCGTCTTAAAAACGCTTCCGTAAGCCGCATCCACATCGAGCGTCCGGCTAACAATGCCCGCATCACCATCCACACTGCCCGTCCGGGTATCGTGATTGGTAAAAAAGGTGAAGATGTCGACCGTCTGCGTCGTGATCTGACCGAGATGATGGGCGTACCGGTTCATGTGAACATCGAAGAAGTTCGCAAACCGGAGCTGGATGCCAAGCTGGTCGCTGCTAACGTAGCCGGTCAGCTTGAGCGTCGCGTGATGTTCCGTCGTGCCATGAAGCGCGCGGTACAGAACGCAATGCGTCTTGGCGCTGGCGGCATCAAGATTCAGCTGTCAGGTCGTCTGGGTGGTGCCGAAATCGCACGTACCGAATGGTACCGCGAAGGTCGCGTTCCGCTGCACACTCTGCGTGCGGACATTGACTACGCCACTTACGAAGCTCACACCACCTACGGCGTCATCGGCGTCAAAGTGTGGATCTTCAAGGGCGAAATCCTCGGCGGTATCGAGGAAGTACGTGCCAAGGCTAAGCAACAGCAGCCTGCCGGCAACGCGCCCAAGAAGAAAGGTTCCAGGTAAGGGGAGAGCGAGTCGATGTTACAGCCCAAGCGTATGAAATTCCGCAAGATGATGAAAGGCCGCAACCGTGGCCTGGCGCATCGCGGAAGCAAGATCAGCTTCGGGGAGTACGGTCTCAAAGCAACCGGTCGTGGCCGCATCACTGCGCGTCAGATCGAAGCCGGCCGTCGTGCGATCACACGTCACGTCAAACGTGGCGGTAAGATTTGGATCCGCGTATTCCCTGACAAGCCGATCTCCAAGAAGCCGCTCGAAGTTCGTATGGGTAAGGGTAAAGGTTCAGTTGAGTACTGGGTAGCCCAGATCCAGCCGGGTCGGGTCCTGTACGAAATTGAAGGTGTATCCGAAGAGCTGGCCCGTGAAGCATTTGAACTGGCCGCCCAGAAGATGCCCCTGTCCACCACCTTTGCGAAACGGACGGTGATGTGATGAAAGCCCAGGAAATTCGTGAAAAGTCCGCAGGAGAGCTCAAAGAGCAGCTCCTCGAGCTCCTCCGCGAGCAGTTT
Source organism: Halomonas sp. LC1 (assembly GCF_030247125.1). Taxonomy (NCBI): domain Bacteria; kingdom Pseudomonadati; phylum Pseudomonadota; class Gammaproteobacteria; order Oceanospirillales; family Halomonadaceae; genus Halomonas; species Halomonas sp. LC1. The sequence goes on from NZ_JASSPG010000008.1 coordinate 117,973, forward strand.
AACCTGCGCATGCAGAAGGCCACTGGCCAACTGAGCCAGACTCATCTGCTCAAGCAGGTCCGTCGGGATATCGCCCGCGTTAAGACTGTGCTCAACGAGAAGGCAGGTGATTGAGATGGCCGAAGAGAAGAAAACACGTACGCTGACCGGCAAGGTGGTCAGCGACAAGATGGATAAGTCCATCGTCGTTATGATCGAGCGTCGTGAGCGTCACCCGATCTACGGAAAATACGTTAAGCGCTCCACCAAGCTGCACGCCCATGATGAGGCGAACCAGGCAAAGGCAGGCGATACGGTTTCCATTCAGGAGTGCCGTCCGCTTTCCAAGAAGAAAGCCTGGACGCTGGTCGAGGTGGTCGAGCAGGCCAAAGGTTAACCCCTGCGTCTGTCCAACCAGTGCAGTCAGATTAGGTTTGGAGAAAACCGATGATTCAGACTCAGACAATGCTGGATGTCGCCGACAACAGCGGAGCGCGCCGGGTGCAATGCATCAAGGTGCTAGGCGGTTCACACCGTCGTTACGCCCGCGTTGGTGACGTCATTAAAGTAACGGTGAAAGAAGCGATTCCGCGCGGTAAGGTCAAAAAAGGCCAAGTGCTGAAAGCGGTAGTCGTTCGTACCCGTAGTGGCGTCCGTCGTAGTGACGGTTCGCTGATCCGTTTCGATGGAAATGCGGCAGTTTTGTTGAACAACACCAACGAACAGCCGATCGGCACGCGTATCTTCGGGCCGGTAACTCGTGAACTTCGTACTGAGAAGTTCATGAAGATCATTTCCCTAGCGCCTGAAGTGCTGTAAGGAGCGAGGCGGATATGCAAAAGATCAAACGTGACGATGAAGTCATCGTCATCGCCGGGAAGGATAAGGGCAAGCGCGGCACCGTTAAGCGGGTGTTAGACAACCGCTTCGTGGTGTCCGGTGTGAACATGATTAAACGTCACACCAAGCCCAATCCCATGGCGGGAAATCAGGGCGGTATCGTCGAGCGTGAGGCTCCGATTCACGCGTCCAACGTAGCCATCTTCAATTCGGAGACCGGTAAGGCGGATCGCGTCGGCTTCCAAGTTAAGGAAGACGGTACCAAGGTACGTATCTACAAGTCGACGCAGACGCAGATCGACGCCTAACGCGAGTCGGGTAGCAAAATGGCGAACTTGAAAGAACGTTATCAAAACGAGGTGGTGGCTCAACTCAAAGAGCAGTTCAGCTACGCCAACGTAATGCAGGTACCCCGGATCACGAAAGTGACTCTGAACATGGGTATCGGCGAAGCGGTCAGCGATAAAAAGTTGATCGACAACGCCATCGGCGACCTGGAGAAGCTCTCTGGTCAAAAGCCGCTGGTGACCAAGGCACGCAAGTCCATCGCGGGCTTCAAGGTGCGCGAAGGTTGGCCGATCGGTATCAAAGTGACACTGCGCTCTGAGCGTATGTGGGACTTCCTGGACCGCCTGGTAAACATTGCGATTCCCCGCGTGCGTGACTTCCGTGGTCTTAACCCGAAGTCTTTTGACGGTCGCGGCAATTACTCTATGGGTGTGCGTGAGCAGATCATCTTCCCGGAGATCGAGTATGATAAAATCGATCGCGTTCGGGGGCTGGACGTCACTATCACTACTACCGCCAACACCGACGAGGAAGGTCGTGCGCTGCTAGCTGCACTGAACTTCCCGTTCAAGAAATAAGGGTTGGATCATGGCTAAGAAAAGTATGGTAGAGCGTGAGCTCAAGCGTACTCAGCTAGTCGAGAAGTATGCGGCTAAGCGCGCAGAGCTCAAGAAAATCATCTCGGACGTGAACGCTTCTGAAGAAGATCGTTTCGAGGCGACGCTGAAGCTGCAGCAACTGCCGCGCGACTCAAGCCCGGTGCGTCAGCGTAACCGCTGCCGCGTGACTGGCCGTCCGCACGGTTTTTACAACAAGTTCGGTCTCGGCCGTAACAAGCTGCGTGAAGCCGCCATGCGTGGCGACGTCCCTGGTCTGAAGAAGTCCAGCTGGTAACGCCACGTAGAATCATCAGGAGCGCACATTAAATGAGCATGCAAGACACTCTGGCGGATATGTTCACCCGTATCCGCAATGCGCAGATGGCCACCAAGGAGACGGCTACCATGCCGTCCTCCAAGCTGAAAGTCGAAGTGGCCCGCGTGCTAAAGGAAGAAGGCTACATTACCGACTTTACGGTGGCTGAAGGCGTTAAACCCGAGCTGACCGTTACTCTCAAGTACTTTGAGGGTAAGCCGGTTATTGAGCACATTCAGCGGGTTTCCAAGCCGTCTCTGCGCCAGTACAAGGGCAAGGACAACCTGCCTAAGGTCGCCGATGGTCTGGGTATCGCGATTGTCACCACCTCTAATGGTGTCATGACCGATCGTGCCGCGCGCCAAGCAGGCGTCGGTGGCGAAGTCATCTGCACCGTATTCTAGGAGGCTGGAATGTCCCGCATAGCGAAATATCCGGTTAAAGTGCCTGCTGGTGTCGATATCAAAATCGACGCTGGCCAGCTGACCGCCAAAGGCGGCCAGGGCACGCTGTCTATGACCATTCACCAGGACGTGGTGATCGGTCAAGAAGATGGCCAGCTGACCTTCGCCCCGAGTGAGTCTGCCAAGAGCTGGGCAATGGCCGGTACTACCCGCGCCTTGGTTCAGAACCTGGTAACGGGCGTATCTGAGGGTTTCACAAAAACTCTCGAAATTGTTGGCGTCGGTTATCGTGCCCAAGCTAAGGGCCAGACGCTCAATCTTTCACTGGGCTTCTCGCACCCGGTCGACTACGAACTGCCTAAGGGTGTTACAGCGGAAACGCCGAAAAACACCGTGATCGTGCTGAAAAGCGCGGACAAGCAGATGCTCGGTCAGTGCGCCGCGGAAATCCGCGCCTTCCGTCCGCCTGAGCCGTACAAAGGCAAGGGTGTTCGGTACGCCGACGAGCAGGTGCGTCGCAAAGAAGCCAAGAAGAAGTAAGGCAGGGTTATGAACGCGAAGAAAGAATCTCGTCTCCGTCGTGCCCGCCGCGCTCGCGCCAAGATCCGCGAGCTGGGCGTGTATCGCCTGTGCGTCAACCGTACCCCGCGTCACATCTACGCGCAGATTATCTCGCCGGATGGTGGCAAAGTGCTAGCCAGTGCTTCTACGCTGGACAAAGCACTGCGCGAGGGTGCGACCGGCAACACAGACGCGGCCTCTAAGGTCGGTGCTCTGATTGCCGAGCGCGCTAAAGAAGCAGGCATCACCCAGGTGGCCTTCGACCGTGCTGGCTTTAAGTATCACGGTCGCGTCAAGGCTCTGGCCGACGCCGCTCGTGAAGGCGGCCTGGAATTCTAAAGGGTTTTACGATGGCGAAGAACGAACAGCAAAGCGGCGATCTGCAAGAGAAGTTAGTGCAGGTCAACCGCGTCGCCAAGGTGGTCAAAGGTGGTCGTATTTTCGGCTTCACCGCACTGACCGTCGTTGGTGATGGTAAAGGTCGTGTCGGTTTCGGTCGTGGCAAGGCGCGTGAAGTGCCGGTCGCAATCCAGAAAGCGATGGACCAAGCTCGTCGCAACATGGTCAAGGTCAACCTTGCAGGCAACACGCTGCAGTACCCGGTAAAAGCCCGTCACGGTGCTTCCAAGGTGTACATGCAGCCGGCCTCTGAAGGTACCGGTATCATCGCCGGTGGCGCCATGCGCTCTGTACTAGAGCTGGCCGGTGTCCACGATGTACTGGCCAAGTGCTACGGTTCCACCAACCCGGTTAACGTGGTACGGGCGACTGTCAAAGGTCTCTCCTCCATGCAAGCACCGGAAGACGTGGCCGCCAAGCGCGGTCTGTCTGTCGAAGCGATCACGGGGTAAGGCACCATGGCAGCAACGATCAAGGTTACCCAGATCCGCAGCACCATCGGCGTTTTGCCCAAGCACAAGGCTACTATGAAAGGCCTGGGCCTGCGTCGCATCGGTCATACGGTTGAGCTGGAAGACACCCCTGCCGTACGCGGCATGATCCACAAGGTTAACTACCTTGTGCGCGTTGAGGGAGAGTAATCCATGAAACTCAATACCCTGAGCCCGGCACCGGGCTCCAAACACGCTGAAAAGCGCGTTGGTCGTGGTATCGGTTCCGGTCTTGGTAAGACCGGTGGCCGTGGCCACAAAGGTCAGAAATCTCGCAGTGGCGGTAGCGTCAAGCCTGGTTTCGAAGGCGGTCAGATGCCGCTGCAGCGTCGTCTGCCGAAGTTCGGCTTCACATCTGCCAAGTCGCTGGTATCTGAAGAAGTCCGTCTGGCCGAGCTTGCCAAGGTAGCCGGTGACGAAGTCACCATGGAAACCCTTAAGCAAGCCAACGTGCTGAAGGATGCAACGCAACACGCGAAGATCATCCTTTCTGGCGAACTGAACAAGGCGGTTACCGTTCGTGGTATCAAGGTCACCAAAGGTGCCCGTGAAGCGATCGAAGCCGCTGGCGGCAAGGTAGAGGACTAAATGGCCAAGTCAGGAAATATGCCGGCGATGGGCAGCGGTCTGAGTGAACTGTGGGCGCGTTTGCGCTTCGTGCTCCTCGCCATCGTGGTGTACCGTATCGGTGCCCACATTCCCGTTCCCGGTATCAATCCTGACCAGCTTGCTGCCTTGTTTAGGGAGCAACAGGGCACCATCCTAGGCATGTTCAACATGTTCTCGGGTGGCGCCCTGGAGCGCATGAGCGTCCTCGCCCTGGGTATTATGCCCTATATCTCGGCGTCGATTATCATGCAGCTTATGACTGCGGTCTCCCCTCATCTTGAGCAGCTCAAGAAAGAGGGCGAGGCTGGCCGCCGCAAGATCAGCCAGTACACCCGCTACGGCACGGTGATACTGGCACTTGTCCAGGCTACCGGCATGTCCGTGGGTCTGGCTAGCCAAGGCATCGCTTACAGCGCTGACTTCAGCTTCTATTTCACTGCAATCATCACGTTTGTGTCGGGCGCGGTGTTTATGATGTGGCTAGGTGAGCAGATCACCGAGAAGGGCATTGGCAACGGTATTTCGCTGCTGATCTTCGCGGGGATCGTCGCTGGGCTGCCCAGTGCCGTGGGGCAAGCGTTCGAGCTTGCTCGCAATGAAGGGGCCTGGAATGTTCTTCCGCTGTTAGCGCTGTCAGTGCTAGGTATTGCCACCGTTGCGTTTGTGGTGTTCATCGAGCGCGGCCAACGCCGCCTCAAAGTGAACTATCCGCGACGCCAGGTCGGCAATAAGATGTATGCAGGCCAAAGCAGCTACTTGCCTTTGAAGGTGAACATGGCCGGTGTTATTCCAGCCATCTTTGCTTCCAGCATCCTCCTCTTTCCGGCTTCGATCGGTCAGTGGGTAGGAGCTGGCGAAGGAATGGAGTGGTTGCAGCGTGCATCGCAAGCGTTAGGCCCTGGCCAACCGCTTTACATCTTGCTTTTCGCGGCGGCAGTGGTATTCTTCTGCTTCTTTTACACAGCGCTGGTCTTCAACCCCAAGGATGTGGCTGACAATTTGAAAAAGTCAGGCGCCTTCCTGCCGGGCATTCGCCCCGGCGAGCAGACCGCTCGCTATATCGACAAAGTGATGACTCGTCTCACTCTGTTCGGTGCCTTGTATATCACTGCGGTTTCCCTGATGCCCCAGTTCTTGATCGTAGCGTGGAACGTTCCGTTCTTCTTTGGCGGTACGTCGCTTCTGATCGTGGTGGTGGTCATCATGGACTTCATGGCCCAGGTGCAGTCGCATCTCATGTCGCATCAATATGACTCAGTGATGAAGAAGTCCAACCTGAAAGGCTACGGTAGCGGCGGCATCACGCGCTGAGGCGCGCCGTTGCGAATTGGAGAGAACGATGAAAGTTCGAGCTTCCGTAAAGAAGATGTGCCGTAACTGCAAGATCATTCGTCGCAATGGCGCTGTTCGCGTCATTTGCATCGAACCGCGGCACAAACAGCGCCAGGGCTAAACCTGGGCTGTATTAAGCGGGTGCCGGCATACCCCTTGCCTTAGGGCTTATAAAGGGGTATGCTGTTGCGCCTTTTGTAGATGAATAAACGAGCAAGCCGCTCAAATTTCGGAGTAAGCTGATGGCCCGTATTGCAGGCGTCAATATCCCGGACAACAAGCATGCGGCGATCTCGCTGACCTATATCTTCGGGATTGGCCGTACTCGCGCTCAGCACATCTGTGCTGCTGCCGGTATCGCGCCGACTGCCAAGATCCAGGACCTGTCTAGCGACGAGCTGGATACCCTGCGTTCTGAAGTTGGTAAGTTCACCGTAGAAGGCGACCTTCGTCGTGATGTCACGCTTAACATCAAGCGTCTCATGGACTTAGGCTGCTACCGTGGTCTGCGTCATCGTCGTAGTCTTCCGCTGCGTGGTCAGCGGACCAAGACTAACGCGCGTACCCGTAAGGGCCCGCGTAAGCCGATCCGCAAATAACACGCACGTTCTGGCGTAAAGACAGGAATAGACATCAACATGGCTAACCCGCGTAGTAACCGTAAAAAGGTTAAAAAGCAGGTAGTGGACGCCGTTGCGCATATCCACGCCTCTTTTAACAACACGATCGTGACGATCACAGACCGCCAGGGCAATGCTCTCTCTTGGGCAACTGCCGGTGGTTCGGGTTTTCGTGGTTCTCGTAAGAGCACCCCGTTCGCTGCGCAAGTTGCAAGCGAACGTGCAGCGACTGCTGCAGCCGAGTATGGTGTGAAAAACGTAGACGTGCTGGTCAAAGGCCCCGGTCCCGGCCGTGAATCCGCCGTGCGCGCACTGAATGCCGCCGGCTTCCGCGTGCAAAGCATCGTAGACGCGACGCCCATTCCCCATAATGGCTGCCGTCCGCCTAAGAAACGCCGCGTTTAAGGAGACAGATTCATGGCTCGTTATATTGGACCTAAGTGCAAATTGTCTCGTCGTGAAGGCACCGACCTCTTCCTGAAGAGTGGCGTGACTCCCTTCGAGAAAAAGTGTAAATCCGAGCAAATCCCGGGTGTACACGGCCAGCGTCGTCAGCGTCTTTCCGACTACGGCTTGCAGCTTCGTGAGAAGCAGAAAGTACGCCGTATGTATGGCGTACTCGAAAAGCAGTTCCGCAACTACTACAAAGAAGCCGCTCGCCTGAAAGGTGCGACCGGTGAAGTGTTGTTGCAGCTGCTCGAATCCCGACTGGACAACGTCGTCTACCGCATGGGCTTCGGCTCGACTCGCTCTGAAGCGCGTCAGCTGGTCAGCCACAAGGCGATTTCCGTGAATGGCCGTACCGTTAACGTTGCTTCCTACCAAGTGAAGCCCGGTGACGTAGTGGCTATCCGTGAAAAGGCGAAGAACCAAGCCCGTATTCAAAACGCGTTGACCATTGCGGCCAACCGTGGCGACATCGCTTGGATCGAAATCGACGCCAAGAAGATGGAAGGCACTTTCAAGGCTCTGCCTGAACGCGGTGACCTGACTGCCGACATCAACGAAAACCTGATCGTCGAGCTGTACTCCAAGTAAGCAGTTTGATTTACGTTTCTGCTTCTTGAGGCCTGGGCGGGATAGCAAAGCTAACCGCCCAGATGCTCTTGAGTATTGTGCTTTAGAGTACTCAGTATCCGTTTGGCAGCCTGAAAGGTGTTCATATGCAGCGTTCAGTGACAGAGTTTCTTCGTCCTCGCGACATCAAGGTCGAAGAAATCAGCGCACATCATGCCAAAATCGTCCTCGAACCGTTCGAGCGCGGCTTTGGTCACACCCTGGGGAATGCACTTCGTCGCATTCTGCTTTCATCCATGCCCGGCGCAGCCGTGGTAGAGGCTGAAATTGCCGGTGTAGAGCACGAATACAGTGCGCTCGAAGGGGTGCAGGAAGATGTCATCGAAATCCTCCTGAACTTGAAAGATGTTGCGATCAAGATGCACAGCCGCGATGAGGCGGTGCTCTCGCTGAACAAGCAGGGCCCAGCCGTCGTCACCGCTGGCGACATTGCGCTTGATCATAGCGTCGAAATCGTCAACCCGGACCACGTCATTGCACACGTCAATGAAGGTGCCGAGCTGAAAATTCAGCTTAAGGTCGCGCTGGGTCGTGGTTACGAACCGGCTGACGCTCGTGGCTCTGATGAAGAGACCCGTGCTATTGGCCGCCTGCAGCTGGATGCCACCTTCAGCCCTGTTCGCCGCGTTTCCTACTCGGTCGAAGCCGCTCGTGTCGAGCAGCGTACCGACCTCGATAAGCTGATTATCGATCTGGAAACTGACGGTACCCTGGATCCGGAAGAGGCTATCCGTCGCAGTGCGACCATTCTGCAAGAGCAGCTGGCCGCCTTCGTCGACCTGGAAGCTGACAAAGAGCAGGAAGTCGAAGAGGAAGAGGATCACGTTGATCCGATCCTATTGCGCCCCGTAGACGATCTTGAGTTGACCGTACGCAGCGCGAACTGCCTAAAAGCCGAGAATATTTACTACATCGGTGATCTGATTCAGCGCACAGAAGTGGAGCTGTTGAAGACCCCGAACCTCGGTAAGAAGTCTTTGAATGAAATCAAAGACGTATTGGCAGCGCGTGGCTTGTCTCTCGGTATGCGGTTGGAAAATTGGCCACCCGCTAGCCTGAAGGACGACAAGGCCTCCGCGTGAGTGTCGACTCGAGTCCCAGTTTGGTAAGGAATCACAACCATGCGTCATCGTAAGAGTGGTCGTCATCTGAATCGTACCAGCTCGCACCGTCAGGCCATGTTCAAGAACATGTCTGTCTCGCTGGTCGAACATGAAGTCATCAAGACAACCCTGCCTAAGGCCAAGGAACTGCGTCGCGTCATCGAGCCGCTGATCACCCTGGCCAAGCAGGACAGCGTTGCAAACCGCCGTTTGGCGTTTGCCCGCACGCGCTCCAAAGAAGCCGTCGGCAAACTGTTCAACGAGCTGGGTCCGCGTTACGCAGAGCGTCCGGGTGGTTACATCCGTATTCTCAAGTGCGGTTACCGCACAGGCGACAACGCGCCCATGGCATACGTTGAGCTCGTAGACCGTCCGGTTGCCGAAGAAGAAGCCGTCGCTGAGTAAGCGCTGCTCCTTCTGATAGGCACAATGAAAACCGACCTCAAGGGGTCGGTTTTTTTATGCGCGTATGGTGCTGCGCTGGATTATCGTATGAATACACCGAGGGAAGATCAATTTATCGACAAGGCATGCTAGGCTAATGCAGCGGTCGTGAGAGCGGCCGAGCGTCGGTGCGTGATCAATCAGCGAGAGGTCGGTATGGCAACAACTCGGGGAGTAGGCTCTGCGGTGTGGGTGGCGAATTGGCTGTGGGTGGCACTGCTCTTGATGCTGCTCGGCAGTGCCGCTGCCCAGGCGAACCCTCGCTATGCAGGCATCGTGGTGGACCTGGAAAACGGTGAAGTACTGTATGCCGAGAATGCCGATGAACCTCGCTATCCAGCCTCGCTGACCAAGATGATGACGCTCTATCTCACATTCGAAGCGCTGGAAAACGGCACGTTGAGCCTCGATCAGCCGCTGCCCGTGTCTGCGCAGGCAGCGGCCATGCCGGCGACCAAGCTGTGGCTCTCGGCGGGAAGTTCTATTCCGGTGGATACGGCGATTCGCGCCCTGGCCGTCCGCTCGGCCAACGATGTTGCCGTCGTCGTCGCCGAAGCCTTGGGAGGGAGCGAGCAGCGCTTTGCCAATCTAATGACCGTGAAAGCTCGCGAGCTGGGCATGAACGCCACCACCTTTCGAAACGCCTCTGGTTTGCCCGATGACCAGCAGATGACGACCGCGCGCGACATGCTGACGCTTTCGGTACGGGTGATGCAGGATTTTCCGCAGTACTACCACTATTTTGGACTGCAGGAGTTTACCTATCGCGGCACACGGCACACCAGCCATAATCGTCTCGTGCGCGACTACCCCGGTGCCGATGGGTTGAAAACCGGGTTTATCCGAGCCTCGGGATTCAACGTGGCGACGACCGCCGTGCACGACGGTCGACGCATGGTCGCCGTCGTCATGGGGGGATTTAGCTCCTCCTCCCGCGATACGCACATGGCCGATCTGTTGGATCGCAGCTTTATGCGGGCATCGCTCAGGGATCAGCGCACGTGGTTGGCCAGTACTCGCTTTTCCAGTGAATTCATGGGTTTCACCGGATCCGCTCAGCCGTTGAGACAGCCAGCGCCGACGCGTCCCATGACGCAGCCGATGGTGGCCAGCGTCTCGGCGACGTCACTATCCCCCACGCCGCCCGCTGCGCGCAGCACGCCTGCACAAACGGTCGAGGCCCAGCTCGTCGAAGCAGAGGCGGCCCGTGGGGATGCTCCTGCCTCTCCAGATCCGCTACAGGCATTCATCGAGCGAGAGCGGGTCTTGGCTGACGCCTCGCCGGGCGCGCAATCAGCCTCGGCGGGATGGGGCATTCAGGTGGGCGCGTTCAGCCAAGCCGCGCAGGCAGAGCAGCTGGCCCGCCAGGCCGTGCAGCGCCTGCCGAACAGCGTGGGGGGGCGTGTCGCCATTGACCCGCTTCAGGGGGCAACCACGGTATTTCGAGCACGTGTCGTTTCGTTGAACGAGTCCCAGGCACGACAAGCGTGTCAAACGCTCCAGGCGCAGGGGATGGACTGCATGGTGGTCAACGCGAGTCTTTGAAAGCATGACATAGCTGCCCCGCCAATCGCAGGTTGGCGGGGCTTTTTTATGCAGTGCTACCGGTGCTGTGAAGACAATAATAATCGTCGTAGGAGGTGACGGATGACACCCTCGCTAAAAGGCATTTTATGCATGTGTTTAGGCGTGCTGTTTTTGGCCCTGGGTGATGCAGTGTCCAAATGGTTGGGCGTCGTGCACTCCCCGCTACAGATCATCTTTTTCCGCACCTTGGTATCGCTGCCGTTGATTGCTCTACTGGCTCATTTTAGTGGCGGATTGCGCAAGCTGCGTACCCGGCGTCCAGGCGTGCATCTGCTGCGGGGGGTGATTTACACCGCCACGATGGTCTGTTTCGTATGGGGCCTGACCCTGCTGCCGTTGGCCGAGGCCACGGCGATTGCCTTCGTAGCGCCGCTGTTCGTGACGCTACTCTCCGTACCGCTGCTGGGTGAGCGTATCGACCCGCCGGTGCTGGTGGCGTCGCTTTTAGGCTTTGTGGGGGTGCTGATCGTCGTGCGTCCCGGCGGCGATGCGTTTCAACTGGGCGCGATGATCGTTCTCGCAGCGGCGGTGTTCTATGCTCTGATGATGGTGACGGCGCGACGTTATGGTGCCAACGAGCATCTGTGGGCGATGGTGTTCTATATGACCATGGTGCCGCTGGCAGTCACCGCGGTGAGCCTGCCGTGGGTATGGCAAACGCCACAGCCATGGCATTGGCTCGGATTTTTGGTATCGGGCGTGTTGGGAGTGGGGGCGACGGCGTTTATTACCTTGGCTTTTCGCTATGCGCCTGCCGCCATTGCCGCGCCCTTTGATTACACCGCCATGCTGTGGGCGGTGCTGTTGGGCTGGTGGTTCTGGGGAGAATTGCCGGACCTTTGGGTCTGGGTAGGCAGTGCGCTGATTATGCTAAGCGGTTTGGCCATTGCTTATCATGACCGACGCACCACCTTGAAACGCCGCCCCACGGCGTAGACGTTAGGCAAACTGATAGGCATCCATCGCTAGCACGCCGTGCTCGACGCTATGGTGTCGTTGTGTTGCGCGGCCGCCCGCCCCCATCGCCACCAACAGCGGCTGAAAGTGCTCCGGTGTGGGGTGATTGCGCTGGGCATCGGGCGCGTTTTGCCAGTGGACGAGCGCGTCGCGATCATCCTCTCGCAGCCGTGCATGCACCCACTCGGCGAAACGGTCGACCCAGGTCGGCACCTGTCTACCTTGAGGCTGTAGCTCGTAGAGGTTATGGGTCAAGCTGCCCGAACCGATCACCAGTATCCCTTCTTGGCGCAGCGGCGCTAGCTGTTCACCTAACGTTAGCAACGCCTCAGCTCCCCAGCGGCTGGGTAGTGAGAGCGATACCACTGGTACGTCGGCGTCAGGATACATCAGTGACAGCGGCACCCAGGCCCCATGATCCAGACCGCGCTCCACCTCTGTGGCCCCTAGTTGCTCGGCCAGTCGGCTTGCCAAGGCGGGGTCACCGGGCGCTGGGTACTGCACGGCAAACAGCGCGTCGGGAAAACCGCCAAAATCATGGAGGGTCGCAGGCGCGGCGCTGCGGCTGACCTGTAGGTGGTCCGTCTCCCAATGTGCAGAGACCACCAAAACGGCTTTGGGGCGAAGGTGGCGGCCCAGTGCCCGTAAGAAGTGATGGGCAGGGGTGGGGGTGAGGGCCAGCATGGGAGAGCCGTGGGAGATGAAGAGACTCGGTAACATGGAACGCACTCCAGTCGATTGGCCTGCCGAGACGAGGGGCTCGGCAGGCCATTGGATCATGCCAGTCGGCGGCTGATGACGAGGCTACCGCTGCCTAGGCCTGCCTGTACCAGGAGAGCCACGGCCCAGAACACTGGGAACTCCCAGCCGCCGCCGGGGTTGGAGAATACCCAGCCGTTACCCAGGTGTACCCAGGCGGCGCCGAGCAGCACCGGCACTAGCGCAAGGCTCACCCAGCGGGTGTATAGGCCCAGTACCAAAGCCAGGCCGCCGCCGACTTCGGCCGCAATGGTCAAGTAAGCCATGAAACCGGGCAGGCCGAGCGATTCGAAGTAGCCCACCGTGCCAGGAAGCGTAAACACGAACACTTTCATTAAGCCGTGGGCCAGGGCCATCACGCCCAGGCTAATGCGCAGTAAGGCGGTGGCATGGAGGGTTGCAGCAGGGGTCGTTAAGGTTGTCATAGCTCTCTCTCTCGCTGTGTGTGTGCATCACCGTGGATGCGATGAGACAACTGTACGTCAGCAGAGCGAGATGATAATCCCGCCGATTGGCACTTCACTGTTGCGAAATGCGCGACAATCCTAGTCCCTGTTCCCATACCGGTGGGTCTCCCCAGGCATCGGCCAACTGGTCGATGAAGCGCGTCACCTTGGCGGGCAGAAAGCGCCGCGCGGGGTAGATGGCGTGTATGTCTAGGTAGGTCGGCGGAAGGTCTAACAGAAGCGGCACCAAGTGCCCCCGTTGGATGCTCTCATGAATCAGAAAGCTGGGCTGCTGGGCAATGCCTAACCCCGCTTCGGCGGCATACGTCAGCATGTCGCCATTATTGCTCTCTAGTGGCCCCGTGACGCTGACGTGCTGCTGATTGAAGCGCCAGTCGCCGCTGTTCTGCCCGCTGCGATAGCGCAGGCAGTGGTGCTGGGTCAGATCCTCGATGCGCTGAGGGGTGCCATGCTGTGCCAAGTAGCCGGGGGACGCGCACAGCACCAGCTGGCAGCGGGTCAGACGCTTGGCGATCAGGCTGGAATCCGGCAGGCTGCCGATGCGAATCGCGACATCGTAGCCCTCTTCCAGCAAATCCACGCGACGGTCGTTCAGGTCCAAGCGTACGTCTAACGCCGGGTGTGCCTGCATGAAGTGCGCTACCTGTGGGGCAAGGTAGCGGGTACCAAAACTCATCGGACCATTGATGCGCAGGCGTCCACTGACGGTGCTGGTGCCGCTACCGACATCGGCAGCGGCCTCGTCCAAGGCCAGCAGAATGGCTTGAGCGCGAGCCAGATAGCGCTCTCCGGCATCGGTGAGATGCAGCCGCCGAGTCGTTCGCTGAATCAAGCGAGCGCCCAGCGTCTCCTCCAGCGCCATGACCTGCCGCGAGACGCGTGTGCGTGAGAGGTCCAAGGCCTCGGCGGCACGGGTGTAGTTGCCGAGCTCGGCCACTTTGACGAAGGCGGCGAGCTGATCGAGCTGGCTCATGGGGCGCGAAACGCCAGCGCCGCCTGATAAGGGTCAGGCTGGCCGCAGATGGCGGAAATCACCGCTAAACCGTTGGCACCGGCGGCCCTGACTTGGGCGGCGTGCTGCGCCTTCAAGCCGCCGATCGCCACGTTGGGCAGCGGGCAGGCGCGGACGAGTTCGGCCAAACCATCGAAGCCTATCGGCTGAGCGTGATCCTGCTTGCTGGCGGTGGCGAAAATGGGGCCTAGCCCGACATAGTCCAACAGCGCGATGGGCGCGTTACGAAGCTGCGCGACGGTGTTGATCGACAGCCCCAAAATGGCGTGCGGTCCCAGCACCTCACGCGCCTCTTGTACGGCGGTATCGCTTTGCCCCACGTGCAGGCCATCGGCGCCGCTGGCGATGGCCACGGCTAGCCGGTCGTTGATGATCAGCGGCACGCTGGTGCCCTCCAGCAGCGCTTTGAGCCGCTTGGCTTGGGCGACCATCGCCGCGTCGCTGGCGTGTTTGTCGCGCAGCTGTACCACGGTGACACCGCCTTTGACGGCGGCCTCCACCGTCGCCTCAAGGCCAGCGTCCGCGCACAGGATGGCATCGGTGACTAGATAGAGCGAGAGATCACACTGCATGGAGCGCCTCCACCTGGCTGAGCGACGAGAGATCATCCGGGGTGAGCTGGTACAGAGCATCCAAGAGGGCAACCTGAAAGCTGCCCGGCCCATCGGCCCGTTGGCCAGCACGATGCCCGGCGATGCTAAAGCACGCCAGGGCGGCCAGCGTTGCCGTCAGCGGGTGCTCGCGGTTAGCGGCGACGAACCCGGCCACCAGCGCACTCAATCCACAGCCCAGCGTCGTGACACGGGGCATCAACGGGTGGCCCCCGGTCAGCCGGAAATGGTGGGTACCGTCGGTCAAAAAGTCGGTCTCGCCGGTCATGGCGACGATGCAGTGCTGCCGTTGCGCGAGCGATATGGCTGCGTGAGCGGCGTCATCGGTGGATGCCGTTGCATCGACTCCGCGTCCTTGGCTTGCCAAGCCGGTGAGCGCCATCACTTCAGAGGCATTGGCGCGAATGACGCTGGGCCAGTGGGGCAGCAGCGCCTGGCACACCTGCTGGCGAAAGGCGGTTGCCCCGACCGCCACTGGGTCTAGCACCCACGGCGTTTGGCTTGCGTTGGCCGTGCGAGCCGCCAGCTGCATCGATTCGGCCCAGGGCGTAGAGAGCGTGCCGATATTGATAGAAAGCGCACCTGCCAGCGCGGTAAATTCGGCGACCTCTTCGGGGGCGTGCAGCATCGCGGGCGATGCCCCCGTGGCCAGCAGCAGGTTGGCCGTGCTGTTCATGGCCACGTAATTGGTCATGCAGTGGACGAGCGGCGTGGTTTCGCGCAGAGCGGCGAGCATATCGCCAAGCGGGGGGTAGGCCATAGTATCCTCCCGGCCAGGGAGGTGGTGAGAGGCACCACGACTCCCTACGCCGGCGTTATCCGGTTCAGGTTCGAAGGGTGCTTCTCAGCCGCTGGGCGGCGCCCCTGTCGTTGGTGGCTACTATCCTAGCCTTGGACGGAGCTGTAAAGCCCCGCCGGAAGAGACTTAACGAAACGCGATGCGCGTGCCGTAGGTAAGCATTTCATCAGGGGTGATGGCACGGCCCGACACGCCAATCATCTCATCGCCGCACTGGTCGGCGAAAGTCAGCACGCCGTGGGTCAGACCGAGCTGGCCCAGGGTGTCACGGATTTCACCGGTTCCCAAAAAGGTACTGACGCGGCCTTCGGCGTCGCTCAGGTCCGATACACCGTTGGCATGGTGAAAGCGCACCTTGTAGATACCGTCCATGGACTCGACTTCGACAATGGGGGAAAAGCCGTTTTGAATCGCATGGCTCAGCTGCTTCAGAGTCAGGCGATCGCCAAGGGTCATATCGATGGCTGTCATGACGCTCTCCTATCTGACGCCATTCGCAGGGCATCACGGTTGAATTTGTAAAACTGTCGAGATAGAAGTGTAGAAGGTCTGCATCGTTTTTCCAGGCGCATTCGATCAGAGCGCGTGCCGAGAGGTCAGTGCACGGCATCCAGCGCGTGTTGCTGAAGTTTGGTCAGAGGGATGATCTCTAGCGTGCGCTCGTTCGTGCCCGAGAGAATCACCGGTGGTGCAAGCCCCACTTGGGCTGCTTCGGCCCAGCGGTGGGCGCACAGGCACCAGCGGTCGCCGGGCTTCAAGCCGGGAAAGCCGAAGGCCGGGCGCGGGGTCACTAGGTCGTTACCTTGAGCCTTGGAGAAAGCCAGAAACTCCTCGGTCACCATGGCGCACACCGAATGGATGCCGACATCGTCAGGCCCAACGCGACAAAAACCGTCGCGGTAGAAGCCGGTTTTTGGGGCATGGCAGCAGGGCGTGAGCGGCTCACCCAGTACGTTTCGATCACGGGACATAGAGACTCCTTCGGGCCGGGCTGGAATTCCTAGCGCCTTGCCCTCATAACTAGACATTAAACGCGCCATCGCACGTTATGACCGATGCGCTGGAGCGATGGTCAAATGGCGGGCGCTTAGCAGCCTAAGCCTTGTACAAAGTACTACGTTCGTCAAAGAATTTGCACCGTATCCACGAAAGCGTCACCCCCCATAAGGAGAGTCTCATGTCGTATCAAGGTGAACAGCATCCAGGCGTTGCCCCAGCCGCCCCGCAAACACAGGGTTTTCGCTTGAACCACACCATGCTGCGGGTCAAAGACCCCAAGCGCGCGCTGGCGTTCTACTCCAAGGTGTTTGGAATGCAGGTACTGCGGCGCTTGGACTTCGAGGAGATGCAGTTCTCGCTCTACTTCCTGGCTAACGTAGAGGCCGGTGATAGCGTGCCGGAAGAGACCCAAGCGCGGACCGCGTGGACCTTTAGTCAGAAAGGTCTATTGGAGCTGACCCACAACTGGGGTACCGAAAACGAGCAGGACTTTGCCTACCATGACGGCAATGCAGAGCCGCAGGGCTTCGGGCATATCTGTTTTAGCGTACCGGATTTGGAAGCCGCGCAGGCGTGGTTCGATGAGCATGACGTGACCTTCGTCAAGCGCGCCGACCAGGGCAAGATGAAGGACGTAATCTTCGTCAAAGACGCCGACGGCTACTGGATCGAAGTGATTCAAGCAGACCGTATGGCCGCCATGGGCGATTGATATGGCGCATCTGCTGTTTCGGTTGCGTCACGTGACCGACGAAGAGGCCATGGAGGTTCGCCAGCTGCTGGAGGCGCATGGCTTCGATGTGTACGAAACCCAGGCGGGCTTTTTTCGCCTGGGAGTCGATGCCATTTGGCTGCGCAACCCTGCCCAGCGAGACGATGCCGAAACGGTGCTGGCGCACTATCAGGCCGAGCGGCAAGCAAAGGCGCGCAAAGCGCATGAAAACGCGTTGGCCCGCGATGAGGCGCCGACGTTGTGGCGACGTTTCGTGGCGCACCCGCTGCAGGTCACGCTAGTGATCGTTGCGGTGCTCATGATCGCTCTGCTCACCCTGCTGCCGTTTATTGGGCTAGCTCGCTAGTCGTCAGAAGCGTCAGACAGATGCCCGCGCTTGACGTACATCATTACCCCGGCCTGGCCTGCGCGAAGCCGTGGCGCAGCCCCCGGCGGGTAGCGGCACCAGCTACCTTCCGGGTACTCGGTGTCCGCATCGCACAGCGACCCTTCCAGCACGAACAGCTCTAATCCGCCCGGTAGGGCAGGATAGTCGGTGACGATGTCACGCTCCCAGCGCTCCAGGCTGATACGCTCGCTTTGATAGGTATGCAGCATTTTGTACGTGATGCCGGGCCGACGATCAGGCTGCCAGGGCAAACGGTGGGCGGGAATGGCGAGTTGGAGCAGGTCGTTCTCATCGAACTGGTGGAGCTTCACGAGAATCAGCGCGCCCTCATCGCCAATGTGGGGCGTATGGCCCGTGCCGATGGGGTTGCGCAGGTAGCTGCCCGCCGGGTAGCGGCCATGTTCGTCGGCAAACACGCCCTCGAGCACGAGAATCTCTTCACCGCCGCCGTGGGTGTGGCGGCTGAACTGACTATTGGGCGCATAGCGTACCAGGCTCGTGGCGCGGGCCACCTCATCGCCAATGCGGTCCAGCATCATTCGTTCTACGCCTGCGCTGGGCGAGGCGACCCAGCGATACTGCTCCGGCGTGACACAGGCAAAGTGGCTAAAGTCGGCGTTTAGGCGCATGGTAGTGGCTCTTTGCAGGGGTTTAAACAACGTTAGCGGCGCATGGTGGAGCCAGTCTCCCCATCCTCACGACAAAATGCAACGCAAAAAAATACCGCCTGGCGCAGGCGGTATTCGATTCTTTACGGCACGTCTTTACGACATGGCTCAGTGATCATGACCATGATCGTCGTGGTCGTGGTCGTGGTCGTGGTCGTCATCGTCATGACCAGGATCATTATGGCCCGGCGCTGCCAGAGCATCGTGGAGCACCTGGGCGTTGTGGCGCATCATGCCCAGGTAGGTGTTGGCATCGCCTTCACTGGCCAGCGCATCCGCGTACAGCGTGCCGGCGATGGGAAGGCCAGTCTCTTCTGCCAACTGCGTAATGATTGCCTGGTTGGTCATGTTCTCGTGAAACAGCGCCTGTACGTTCTCTTGCTCGATCACATCGATCAGGGCGGCCATGCTGGCACCGCTGGGATCCGCTTCGGTCGAAAGGCCGACCGGCGAGAGGAAATTTACGCCGTAGGCGCTGGAGAAGTAGCCAAACGAATCGTGCCCGGTGATCACGCTGGCCGACGCAGGAATCTCGCTGAGCAGCTCACGAATCTCGGCATCAACGCTATCCAGCTCTGCCAGGTAGCGCTCGGCATTGGCTTGGTAGCTCTGCGCGTTGGCACCATCGGCCTCGATCAGGCCATCACGAATATTGGTGACGTAGACCCTCGCCTGCTGCAGATCTTGCCATGCATGAGGGTCGTCATCGCCATGGGCGTGCTCGCTGTGATCGTCCTCTGCATGCTCGTCGTGATGCGCGTCATCACCATGCTTGTCATGATGCGCCTCATGAGCGTGCGCGTCGTGGTCGTGTTCATCGTGCGCTTCATGATCGTCGTGGTCACCATGCCCGTGCTCGTCATGCGCTGCGAACGCACGTGGGGCGATGCCATCCGTCGCCGTCACCAGCGCCCCGCGGTAGTCGCTGGAGTCGATCAGTCGCTCCATCCAGCCTTCGAACAGCAGGCCATTGAAAACCACCAAATCGGCGCCGGCCAGCGCGCGGGCATCACCAGGGCTCGGGGAGTAAACGTGGGCATCGCCATTCGGGCCGACCAGGGAGCTGACGTCCACATGCTCTCCACCGACGTTCTCGACCATATCCGCCAAGATGGAGAAACTGGTGACGACCTGAACCCGCTCGTTCGCCATGGCCGCGGGCAGTGCCAACATGGCCGAGACGCCGACTAACCAGCGCGATGAAGAGATAAGCGACATAACATGCTCCTGATGATGAAATAAACGTGAGACGATCATCCGCTAGTGCGACTGCTCCATCGCCAGCGGCGTGGTTTTACGCCGTAACTTCGCGGCTAAGCTGTGGTAGCGGCCAAACAGCGCCGAGAACAAGTACGCTCCCCCGGCCAGTAAGATAATGCTCGGGCCAGATGGCGTGTCCAAATGGAACGACAGCAGCAGCCCGCCGGTACTGGCCAGCATCGCTAACACCACGGCGATGCCCATCAAGCCCTCTAACCGCTTGCTCCAAAACCGCGCTGCCGTAGCGGGCAGCATCATTAAGCCAACGGCCATCAGCGTGCCCAGGGTTTGGAAGCCCGCCGTCAAGTTGAGCACCAGCAGCCCTAAAAAGACGCTATGTACCCAACCGCTGCGGCGGTTTTGGCCGCGTAGAAACAGCGGGTCTAAACACTCCACCACCAAGGAGCGGAAAATAACCGCCAGGGTGATGACGATCAGCGTGCTGATCGAGGCGATCAGCAGCAGCGCCGTGGAGTTAATCGCCAAAATGGAGCCAAACAGCACGTGGGTAAGATCCACACTGCTGCCACCCATGGAAATCAGCATGACCCCGGCGGCCAACGAAATGATAAAAAAGCTCGCCATGGCCGCATCTTCACGCTGGCCGCCCATCTTCGAGACCGCCCCCGCCAGCAACGCCACCATGACCCCAAACAGCACGCCACCGACACTCATCACCGGCAGCGAAAAGCCCGCCAGCAAAAAGCCCAGCGCCACGCCGGGTAAGATCGCGTGGGCCATGGCATCGCCAATCAGGCTCATGCCGCGCAGCACCAAAAACACCCCAAGGGGCGGAGCGGCTAGTGAAAGCGCTAGCCCGCCGACCACGGCACGGCGCATAAAGCCGTAATCGAACGGCGCGATCAGCCACGCATCAAGCAGTGCCAGCATGGCGGCCTCCTAAGGTAAACGGCACCACTTGAGCAGGCGCGTGCTGCTGGTTCAGCGCGCTGGGCGCGACCCAACGGCCATGACCACCGCTTAGCATCAGCACTTCGTCGGCCAAGCGGCGCAGGTGATCCATGTCATGCAGCACGATGATGATCGTCACGCCCTCATCGGCCATTTGGCGAAAAATACGAATCAAAATATCGACGGTGTCGCTGTCCACGTTGGCAAACGGCTCATCCAGTAGCAGCAGCTCGGCCTCTTGCATCAACGTTCGGCCAATTAGCGCCCGCTGGCGCTGGCCCCCGGACAGCTCGCCCAGCGGGCGGTGGGCCAAGTGAGAAATGCCCAGGCGTGCCATGATGTCACGGCCTTTGCGGTAGTGGGCCGCACAGTAACCTTTCATGGCCCCGTGGCTAGGCCAGCTGCCGGTCATCACCAGCTCTTCCACGCTCATCGGGAAGGTCAGGTCGAGCGCCAGCTGCTGAGGCAGCCAAGCGCGGCGGGCGTTATCTACCGTGCATATCACCTTGCCACTAATAGGCCTGAGTTCGCCCATGATGGCCTGAATCAGCGTGCTCTTACCGGCGCCATTCGCGCCGATGAGTGCGGTAATCGCGCCGGATTTGATATCGCCATCCACATGTTCGAGCACCGTGCGGCGACCCTGCGCCAGGTGCAGATCGTGGAGCTGCAAGCGCGAAGAGGAACGTTCGCTCATAGTGGCCACCCGCCAGCGCCAGCCCACACCACAAGGCCCCATAGCGCAAACAGCGGCAGTGCCACCAATCCCAGCCGCTTACGGGCCGACAGCGACATCAGCGAAAAATGACAAGGACCTTCCTTGTTATGGCGATGCATGTGCTCACTCATCGAGCGACCTCGCTAACGGATAAATAAGTTATAACATAACATTCGGTAAAACCAAAAAAGTGGCGGATATTTTACGCGCTCACAGCGCGCTGACAACGGTGAGCGCGCTAATCTTTGAGCTGCGTAATAAGCGCTCTTCCCAACGCTATCACTAGCGAGTGAGGAGAAGGGCGGGCAAACGAAGAGGCGAGGGCTGGTGGGCGCCATCAGTCGCGTTGGGACGTTTCCCTCCGAGAGACCCCTTGCGCGCCTCATCTCCGGCGCTTTCACTCGGCTTGGGTCTGCCACCCATTCGACTGGTTCAGCAGCAACATTGCTGCTGCCGCTGATATTGCTTAAAGGGAACGATGTA
The DNA here is from genome assembly GCF_030247125.1 of Halomonas sp. LC1. Classification (NCBI taxonomy): domain Bacteria; kingdom Pseudomonadati; phylum Pseudomonadota; class Gammaproteobacteria; order Oceanospirillales; family Halomonadaceae; genus Halomonas; species Halomonas sp. LC1. The sequence continues at coordinate 139,388 of NZ_JASSPG010000008.1, forward strand.
GTGGCGTGGAGAGATGCGAACACTCACTGGAGAAGGCATAGTCATCTGCGATTTTTAAAAAGTAGTTCGCCGCACGGTGATTACTCCTTCTCCTCATCCTCTTCCCAGCGTTCCATGGCGCGTTTGTCGTCAGGTAGGCGGACCATGTCGCCGACAGTGAGCTTGTGTTGCGATTTAAAGCGGTGGCCGTGCTGGTCGAGAATGGCGGCGACGCTGCCGATGCTCACGGCGTCTTCTTCCCGGTAGGCTTCGACCTTGACCCGTACGATACGGCCTTGATAACGGGCAGAGAGTATAGCGCCGGGGTAAGGGGGCGTGTGGTCGGGGTCGTTTTTGAAGAAGGCGGCGACGCTGGCGCTGCCGGGGTCGTCCCATTCGACGTGTTGATGCATGGTCAGTGTCCTTACATAAGTCGTTAGAAAACAAGCAGACGCTTTCAGTGTAGTGTGCGTTGGCGGCACTCGGCCAATGTGCATAGACAGCTGTGGCCTATGCGCTTAACTTACGAGTTTAAGGGAACCTGGGGGAGAGGCCGCGATGCATCCGTACCGAGCGCTATTCGAGCAGTCGGGCACACCGCTTTTCGTCGTCGAGCGTTCAGCCCCTGATGCAATGAACGTGTACGCGAACGCAGCCTTTCGGCGCGTGGTGGGGTGGGCCGCCGATAACAGCGAGATGGCGCTGGCCAACTGCTTTCCCCTCGACGTAACTAACGTGCTGGCCGCCGTACAGGCTTGTGACCAGCAGCAGGCCGTTCAGGAACTGATGGTGACCTGGGCAGACGCCTCACGGCGTTGGCAACTGCAGCTCTCGCCCGTGGTGGACGGCGAGTATCGCGCCGTGTATGGGGCGTTGCATCAGCCCGCGCTGCCGTTTGGCGAGTCGTTGGATGCGTTGCTCTCGCAGCTACCGGGCTTCATTTACCAGTTGCACTACTCGCGCACGGGCACCTGGCGTTACACCTATGTGGGGCAGCGGGTCGAGGAGATGTTTGGGGTGAGCGTGGAAGAGGCGCTGGCCGATGCGCAGACGCTGCTAGCCAACATTCACCCTGGGGATCGCGATGCGGTCATCGAAAGTTCGCTGGAGAGCGCACGCACGATGACGCCGTGGAAACAGGAATTTCGAATGTTCCACCGTCGTGGCGAAATGCTGTGGGTGGAAGCCAGTGACCAACCCCGACGCGAGCCGGATGGCAGCGTGCTGTGGACGGGGTACGCCAACGATATTACCCAGCGCAAAGCGCTGGAATCGGCACTGAAATCCAGCGAGCAGCGTTTTCGCCAGTTGGTGGAGCAGGCGAACGATATCATCTACACGCTCAGCGCGGACGGCACGATGACCTATATCTCTCCTAACTGGCAGCGCATTTTAGGCCACGAAGTGAGCGATGTGCTCGGCCGTAATATGAGTGCCGTGCTGCACCCGGAGGATTTGGAAGCGTGCCGCCGCTATATCGAGAAAGTGTTCGTGACGGCCGAGCCGCAGGGGCTGATCGAGTACCGCGTACAGCATGCCAATGGCGAGTGGCGTTGGCACTTCACCAACGGTGCGCCACTGTTGGATGACCAGGGCAATGTGACCAGCTTTCTAGGTATTTCCCACGATATTACCCCGCGGCGCGAGATGGAGCAGCGAGTACTGCATCTCGCCCAGCACGACACCCTGACCGACCTGCCCAACCGGGCGATGTTCTTTGATGAGCTGGGGCAGGCGCTGGCCAAGGCGCTGCGCTCGGATGGTCAGTTGGCGTTCTTGTTCATCGACTTGGATAACTTCAAGCCGGTGAATGACCGCTGGGGACACGGTGTGGGGGATCAATTGCTGAAAGACGTTGCCCAGCGTATGCGATGTCGGCTGCGCGGCACGGATATGGTGGGGCGGATTGGCGGTGATGAGTTTGTGGCGCTGTTGGGCGGCCCGGTCATGGAAGAGGAGGCGCTGGCCGTTGCCAACCAGCTCTGCCGTGCGCTGGCCGAGCCGTTTGCTCTGACGGTGGGCGACGTGCGCGTCTCCGCCAGTATCGGCGTAGCGCTCTTTCCGCAGCATGCCCGGGATGAAGCCTCCTTGATTCACTGTGCGGATCAGGCGATGTACCACGCCAAAGCCCAAGGTCGCAATCGCGCGGTTCTCTACTCCGCTGGCGCCTCGGATAGGGCCGTTTGCGGCGAGCCGACGTACTGAAACATGAACGTCAGTGCTGCGGGCAGGCTGGCTCGCCAAACACGCCAGGTATGGCCACCGGGATACAGGTCGAGCCGCACCGCGCCGGGCTGTATACGCTCCATGGCCTGACGAAGCTGGCGGGCATGGAACTCGGCATCGTACACATCGCTGCGACCAGCGCTGATATAGAGCGGCACCGGGGGTGTGTCGCTTCGTTCGGCTTCCGGGCGCGGCGTCACGCGCAGTCGGTAGCTTTCCAAATGGGCAGTGTAATTGAGCCGCTCCCAGAGCGTCTGATCGAACGCCCCTTGCGCGTTCAAAAACGCCGGATGCCGGTGGGCTGACGAATTCTCAGGCGGGGCGGGAACGTAGCTGGCAGGGCTGAGGGCGGCCGCAGCGGCGAACAGCTCCGGCCGTTCGAGGGCGAAGTTGACGGCTCCATACCCTCCGGCCGAGAGTCCGGCGACGCCGCGCTGCTGGCGTGTCGTGCCGACATGATAGGTTGCCTCGATATGCGGCATCAGGTCGTTGAAAAAGGCGCTGCGGGCGGCTTCGTTATATCCGTCGACCCACCAGCTGCGGCTGCCGGGCATCACGAATACGGCCGGGGGCACATGTCCCGCGTCGATCAACCGGTCGGCGGTGTTGGGAAGGTTCCCCTTGGTGGCCCAGTCGAGCTCGTTACCAAACGAGCCATGCAGTAGATACACCACCGGATAGGGCATCGAGGCGTGTGGATCATAATCGTCCGGTAAATAGACCGTGTACGGATAGTCGTACCCTAGGGTGGGCGAGAAGAACTGTTCACGGGACACGTCGCCAGCCAGGGTCGCGCCGCTGAGCATCAGCCCGCTCATCACGCCGATCGTCGTGCTCATCCAGCGGATAAAGCGAGCGAGGGAAAAGTGTCTGCGCACGAAGCCTCCAGGAATTTACCGTCGGTTAAAGGGTCGGACAGCGGTGTAACCCGGCCTGTTCATTGCCGTAAGCCCATACATCAGCTTAGCAGCGGTGGTTTGGTGGAGGTTCGATGCAAAAAATCGAGGAGATCTATTGGCTGCGCGCTTACGGCTGTGTCGCCGTCTTTCTATTCCATTGGCTTGATCATATCAACCAGCGTGTGGATAACGTCGCCACGGACCTGATGCGCATACCGCTGGTGCTGGGCACACCGGTCTTCCTGTTCATTTCGGTCTTCGTCTTTGCCGTTCGATACGATCAACAGGTGCCGCCAGGCTTTCTGCTGCAGCGGGTGAAGTACGTCATGTTGCCCTATGTGGTGTACGGAAGTATCTACTCCACGGCCCAGTGGTGGCAGCTGGCGGGAAGCGAGAACGCCGTGGGGTTTTGGGAAAATGCCAAAGTCTATTTTCTTTACGCCGAGTGGCATGGCTACTTTTTGATTATCGCCATGCAGTTCTATGCGGCGTACTGGGCGTACACGCGCTGGCGGCTATGGCGCTATCACCCGGTACCGTGGCTGGTGGCTGCCTGCTGGGTGAGCATGGCGTATTGGGGCTTGGCCTATGCCTTCGAGATCGAGCCGCCGGGCTACTTGCTTTGGGTGGCACCGCTGGGCTGGGTGTATCTGTTTTTTTTGGCCCTGGTTCTGGTGCGTTACTACCCGTTAACGCCCTCGGCTACGCTGGTCGAGCGGCCCGTATGGCTGCAACTCCTTTCCCAACCGCGTTGGCTTTTCCTGTTCGTCGGCGTAATCGTGCTGGCCACGTTCGAGCATTGGCTGGCGTTCTCGTCGAAGGAAGTCTGGGTCATTCCCTTCTTCGTGCTGTTCACCCTGGCGCTGATGCGTGGCTTGAAAGGACGCAGAGCGCCTGGCTGGGTGCGCTATATCAATGCTTACTCGTTTGGTATTTATCTGGCGCATCCGATGTTTTTCACGCTCACCGATACGTTCGTGGGCGTGACGACACTGCCGCTGGTGGTTTACGCGGTGCTGCTCATCGTCGTAGGCAGCGTTGGCTCTATTTTGCTCAACAAAGCGGCCAATACCACGACGATGGGGGCCATGCTGTTGGGTAAGCGGTTGAAGGTATGAGTGCAGGGTAAGGTAGGTGACAGGGTGGGCATCGATGCGCGGAACCAGAAAAGGCTAGGGCGAGGTGGATGACTGGCTGTTTGGTGAGCCACGGGCCAACCCCAACGATTCGCCGCTCAAGGTTTTAAGCCGGGTCGGGCAAGCGTAAAGGCGCTGTAAAAAATCGAGCAGGGCTGGCTCATCCAGCTCGGGATCGAAGCCACCAATGCGCTCCAACCAGGCGCGCCGAATGGCAATGTAGGGCGGTACGGACACGGCCGTACTGAGAAAGTGCAGCAGCAATCGCTCCGAAAACCGGGGCGTAGCCGCGTTGATGAGCAGTGCATCCATCGCCGTGTTGAGCTGCGGATAGAGCAGGTACCAAAACTGTGCCGCCATGGGTTCTTTATGCAGCGCAATCAGCAGCCACTCTGCTTGACTGATATAAGCCGCTTGATTGAGGCGCGCGCCGAGCATTTGCGAGGGGGTTACCAGACAGTGGGCATGATAACGCTGTTCGAGGGCGGTGAGCCGCTCGTCCGCCTGCGCGCAGGTGACGATGATCGGCATCACATGATCGGCCAGGCCGGACTGGCGAATGGAGCGCAAGTGGCGCGGTAGCAAAGCTCCTGTCACTGAAGCGTCTACGATAAAGCAAACCGTACCCATGCACGCGGCTTCCTTTTGTTATGAAGCATCTCCGATTGTAATTTATTGTAGATGTGGGTTTCTTTGCGTAGCAAGAGAAACTTTTTTAACAACAGGGAGGTGCAATTTCCTCTCATCTAACCAATTTGGTGCGTTCTTTGGCTTGTGTGCACTATTTTTGTGCATATGAGACGCGAGATGCCCTTTCCGTACGAAGCGTGACGATGTGTTGCCACATTAAGACGCAGACGTTTAGTGATTTTTCGTATTTAAAAACAATGGCTTGTTATTTTTTATGGCCATTATGGTGCAGGATTGGCATGCTCTGTGCTTATGAATCATAGATAGTTTCATCAGCGGCTATTGAAGCGTAGGCAGACGCCTCCAGGCGTGCTACAACGATAGCCGGTCTGAAATGATCGCTGGGCGGTTTGTTATCCATCGTCAGACAAACGTTAAGCGAACAAAAAAGACAAACGCGCCACATGCAATTGCGTGTTGAACGATTTGTTGAATAACACTTTTATCGATAGCTTACAGTTACACGCTTTAAGCCACGCTCATACCGGAGGACACTATGTCAGCCAAGACTCTCGCGCTAATCGAAGAACATGATGTTAAGTGGGTAGACCTGCGTTTCACCGACACGCGCGGTAAAGAGCAGCACGTCACCGTACCGGCACGTGACGTGAACGAAGAGTTTTTTGAAAATGGCCAGATGTTCGATGGCTCTTCCATCAACGGTTGGAAGGGCATCAACGAGTCTGACATGATCCTGCGTCCGGAAGACGGCACCGGTTTCTTGGACCCCTTCACCGAAGACGCTACCCTGATTCTGCGTTGCGACATCATCGAGCCGGCGACCATGCAGGGCTACGATCGCGACCCGCGCTCCATCGCTAAGCGTGCCGAAGCGTACCTGCAGTCTACCGGTCTGGGCGACACGGCCTTCTTCGGTCCGGAGCCGGAATTCTTCATCTTCGACGAAGTACACTGGAAAGCCGACATCCAAGGCGCCATGTACAAAATCACCTCTGATGAAGGTGCATGGGCGACCAGCAACCAAGTCGAAGGTGGCAATCTGGGCCACCGTCCGCGCGTGAAAGGCGGCTACTTCCCGGTTCCCCCGGTCGATAGCTTCCACGATATCCGTGGCGCGATGTGTAATACCCTGGAAGCGATTGGCCAAACCGTGGAAGTACACCACCACGAAGTAGCTAACGCGGGTCAGAACGAAATCGGCGTTAAATTCAACACGCTGGTGAAGAAAGCTGACGAAGTTCAGGAAATGAAGTACGTGATCCACAACGTGGCACACGCTTACGGCAAAACCGCTACCTTCATGCCGAAGCCGCTGGTAGGCGACAACGGTTCGGGTATGCACGTACACCAGTCGTTCTGGAAAGATGGCCAGAACCAGTTCGCGGGTGACGAGTACGCGGGCCTGTCTGAAATGGCGCTGTACTACATCGGCGGTATCATCAAGCACGCTCGTGCCCTGAACGCCTTCACCAACGCTTCTACCAACTCGTACAAGCGTCTGGTGCCGGGCTTCGAAGCACCGGTCATGCTGGCCTACAGTGCCCGTAACCGTTCTGCTTCTATCCGTATTCCGTACACCGCTAGCCCGAAAGGCAAGCGTGTCGAGACTCGCTTCCCGGATCCGACCGCCAACCCCTACTTGGCGTTTGCAGCGATGCTGATGGCGGGTATCGACGGTATCAAGAACAAGATCCACCCTGGCGATGCCATGGATAAGAACCTGTACGACCTGCCGCCGGAAGAAGGCAAGTCCGTACCGACCGTTGCCAACAGCCTGGATCAAGCACTGGAAGCACTCGATGCTGACCGTGCGTTCCTGACCGAAGGTGGCGTGTTCACCGACGACATGATCGATGCCTACATCGAACTGAAGATGGAAGACGTCGAGCGTATCCGCATGACGACTCACCCGATTGAGTTCGACATGTACTACTCTTGCTAAGAACGGTCTTTAATGACGGTGCTAAAATCACCCTTGCGGTGTGATTAGCCAGAAAACCCCGCCTCGGCGGGGTTTTTTTATGGAAGCGAAATACGCAGGGGCTAGTAATGATAAGCAGACGACGTTTGCAAAACAGAATAGGTTTATCCACAGCGGCGGTGCTTCTACTGTGCCTGTGGGTAAGCGTGGCCCAGTCGCAAACGGTGTATCGCGTGGTGGATGAGCAGGGCAACGTGACGTTTACCGATAACCCTGAGCGGGGTGGGGATGCCATTACGCTGGCACCGCTGCCCAGCATGCCATCGGCGTCGCGCCCTTCTACAGCGGCACCGCGAAGCCTGGGTAGGCCGGGTCAGCCGTTTATGCCTTATGACCGTTTTACGATTGCTAATCCCGCTAGCGGTGCTTCCGTGCGGGGCGGTATGACGCCAGTGGAAGTGCAGGTGGTGCCACCGCTGCGAGACGACCATCAGATTCAACTGCTGGTGAATGGCGAACTCAGCCAGTCGGCCCTGCATAGTGACGCTTTCTGGTTGGCAGGCTTGCCTGCAGGGGCGCACCAAGTGTACGCCGAGCTGCTGGATAGCCAGGGCCGTGTGCAGCACCGCACCGATCCGGTGACTATTTTTATCGCTGAATAGTCTTGTGCACTATAATGGTGCATTAGGGCGGCGAGGGCGACAGCGCATTGCGCTATAAAGGCTCGCCATGCGCCCGTCATCTGCCCACAAGCCGTGCAAGCCGCGGTTTGCGCTGAATTGGCGCGCTTTTTGCAGCTCCTCCCCTAACACCCCTCTTTAATGGATCAGTGCCCATGAGTATTGGTCGGAGCGACGCTTCAGGACACGCCATGTATCAGCGCTTACTCGAACACCTCACCACCGCAGTTCTGCTGCTCGACGGTGAACTCCGCGTGCGCTGGATGAACCCGGCCGCGGAAGCGCTGCTGGCGGTGAGCTTCAGCCGCGTGCAGGGCATCAGTTTGGATACGTTGCTCGGCGGTGATGAAAGCATCGATGAAGTGCTGGCCAAAGCGCGCGATGCGTTCCATCCCTACACACAGCGCGAGGCGCGTATTACGCCGCTCAATAGCGACCCGCTGACCGTCGATTATACGGTCACGCCACTCTCTGCCGATGAACTGCTGTTGGAGGTCGAGCCGCGGGATCGCTTGATGCAGATCTCCCGGGAAGAGGCGCTCACCACTCGCCAAGAGACCATCAAGGTGCTGGCGCGGGGCTTGGCTCACGAGGTGAAGAACCCTTTAGGAGGCATTCGCGGCGCCGCACAGCTGCTGGAGCGGGATTTGGACGACCCGGCCCTACGCGAGTTTACCCATATTATCGTGGAGGAGGTCGACCGCCTGCGGGATTTGGTCGACTCCATGCTGGGCCCCAATCGCATTATCAAACACGAGCCCGTCAACATTCATAAAGTGTTGGAGCGCGTGCGGGCTCTGCTGATTGCCGAGCATCCGCAGGTCACCATCAGTCGCGACTATGATCCTAGCCTACCGGACCTGTCCGGTGACGAATCACAAATGATCCAAGCGGTGCTCAACGTAGCGCGCAACGCCGTTCAGGCCATGAGCGATGCGGGCACGTCCGCTCCCGAACTGACGCTTCGGACCCGTGCGCGCCGTCAGTTTACCCTGGGGGCCGAACGGCATCGCTTGGTGAGTGAAGTGGGCGTGATCGATAACGGCCCTGGTATTCCCGAGGCGCTGCGCGACACGCTTTTTTACCCGATGGTCTCTGGCCGCGCGGAAGGCAGCGGCCTAGGGCTATCGATTGCCCAGTCAATATTGCACCAACATCAAGGATTGATCGAATGCGACTCACGACCCGGACATACCGAATTTCGTTTACTGATTCCATTGGTTATTAATTGCACCGGAGAAGCGTCATGACTGAGGCGACACGTACCGATGTTGCACGAGTGGTTATTGTCGATGATGACCGCGCTATCCGCTGGGTGTTGGAGCGCGCGCTGGCGCAACCCGACTTGGAGGTCGAGTGTATCGAGCGAGCGGATACGGCGCTTGCGCGACTGTTGGACAATCCGCCGGATGTGCTGGTCACTGATATCCGTATGCCGGGCATCGACGGGCTGGATTTGATGTCGCGGGTGCGTGACGCCCATCCGGACCTGCCGGTCATCGTCATGACCGCACACTCCGACCTGGACAGCGCCGTGGCCTCTTATCAGGGTGGGGCGTTCGAGTACTTGCCCAAGCCGTTCGATGTGGACGAAGCGCTCGCGCTGGTGCGCCGTGCGGTCGCCCACGCCCGTGAACGCCAGCGCCCGGTGAGCGTGCCAGAGGGGTTGAGCGCCGAAATCATCGGTGAAGCGCCTGCCATGCAGGAAGTCTTTCGCGCCATTGGTCGGCTCTCCCACTCGCATATTACGGTACTGATCAACGGCGAGTCGGGCACGGGTAAAGAGCGAGTGGCTCAGGCGCTGCACCAGCACAGCCCCCGGTCTGGCAAGCCGTTTATTGCACTGAATATGGCGGCGATTCCGCGCGACTTGATCGAATCCGAGCTGTTTGGGCACGAAAAAGGGGCCTTTACCGGTGCGGCCCAGCAGCGCCAAGGCCGCTTCGAGCAGGCCAACGGCGGCACGCTGTTTCTGGATGAGATCGGCGATATGCCGGCCGAAACGCAAACGCGTCTGCTGCGCGTGCTGGCCGACGGCGAGTTTTACCGGGTGGGCGGTCACACGCCGGTGAAAGTCGATGTGCGGATCATCGCGGCAACGCATCAAAATCTCGAATCGCTCGTCGACGATGGGCGCTTCCGGGAGGATCTGTTCCACCGCCTGAACGTGATTCGCGTTCATCTTCCGCGTTTAGCCGAACGGCGCGAAGACATTCCTCGGCTCACCCGCCACTTCCTGGCCGAAGCCGCCAAAGAGTTGTCTACCGACATCAAAGTGTTGACCCCCGAAGCAGAAGCGCATTTAACGCGTCTGCCCTGGCCAGGGAACGTCCGTCAATTGGAAAATATCTGCCGCTGGCTGACGGTGATGGCTTCCGGTCGGGAAATCCTGGTCGAAGACCTGCCGCCCGAACTACGGACGGTAGGAGCCTCCGAGAGCAGCGTATACGGCGATTGGCGTACGGCATTTCGAGACTGGGCCGATCATGCGTTGGCCGAAGGGCATACGCATCTGCTGGAAGAAGCGGTGCCCGATTTCGAGCGTATTCTGATCGAAACGGCGCTCAAGCATACCGGTGGACGTAAGGGCGAAGCCGCCGAGCTGCTGGGCTGGGGGCGCAACACCTTGACCCGTAAGCTTAAAACGCTGCTGCCTGCGCTGGCGGATGACGCCTAATTCGTGGGCTCGCGGGTAAGGGATGGGGGGAGAACAAAGACGGCATCGGCAAGCGCTGGGTCTGGGACACGGCACTCCGCCTGTTCCCAGGGCAGCAGGCTGAGGGTGTGCTGGATCCCCATCCCTTCGAGCTGATGCTCTACGCCGTGGCCGTAGATGACGTGGCCAAGGCCCATTAAGCCAACGGCTAACGCGCCCTCTTTGACGGCTTCTGCCAGGCCGTGCGCCATGGCGGTGTCCCAGGCGAGCTGCGCTTGGGTGAAGCGGGACAACATCGCAGGGTTCTCTTGCCCCATGCCATGCTGCTCGAATACCTGGGTCAAACGCTGCTGATAGGCTGCATGGGCGGGTAGCGGGGCAGGAATTCCGTAGCGCTGGTCAGCGGGTAACTGATCAAAGCCCTCTTGGACGAGCCGTTGGCGCAGTTCTGGCGTGATGTTGAGGGCGACGAGCGGAATCGCTTGTAGTCGCGCGAAGTGAAAAATGGGCATGTAAAGCGCAGCATCGAACCCCCACGCCTCTTCCCAGTGGCTTTCGGCCAGCAGCGCTGTCTCGGTCAGCTCGCCCGCTACCCAGCGGTCCAACACTGGCTGAGCGCTTCTAGGCAGCATCTCCAAGCCAATCACCATGTCGGCACGGTGCGCGTAGAGTCCCGCTAAGGTGTGTAGCTGCCAGCGGTGGTGGTCTTCGGCGTCGTGCTGTTCACCCAGCAGTACGACTTGCTGCTGAGCGGCCTGGGCAAGCAGCGTTGGTGCGTCCACGGCACCGCCTGCCTGCCACCACTGCCCGGTTGACGGGCAATTCCCATATGCGTGACCCGTGGCAAGCGCTAGCGTCAGCAGAATCCGCGGCCACCTTGGGCGCATCGTGTTAGCCCTTCTGCGCTTTGAGCCGGTTGATCTCGGCCAGAAGCTCTTCTGCTTCTTCGGTCAGCGTGGCATTGGCCCGCATATCGCCGTTACGGGAAGCCTCCATCGCTGCCTGGAGTTTGCGTTCATAGGCCTGCTGGAGCTTCTTTTGGGGATCGCGATTGAATAGTCCAAACATGAGCACTCTCCTTTTTCGTGTATATCCTTTGTATAGATATGAGGTGGCAATGTCGACTATTTGTCGTATTTTTTTATGTCGCCCCTCGCTGACCGTCAGCGCACTGCGCTAGAAAGCGTCTGAAATCCGCTAGAATCGTGTCCAGGCTGCCGTGCAAACGGTGGTCGTCATCGATCATTCGTAGCGAGAGTCGCTGTACACGGGCGCGTTCGATCACGGGCCCTGGGGGAACGACATCGTCCTGCCAGCCATGAATGATATGCGTGTACTGCGCTTGGATCGTGGGGGACGTTTCAGGATACTCGGGCAACCCCAGCGCAGGGGCGAGTAGAAAACAGCCCAATACGGGCGTTTGGGCACTGACCGCCGCACTCAACCAGCCTCCCAGGCTAGAGCCTGCCAAAACGCAGCGGGCGGGATCGTCGCCGCGCGACTGTAGCGTTCTGGTGAGGTGTGCCAGCCGGTCGGTTGGCTCGTCCATGCCGCGGTAATCCATGATGACCGGCTCACAGTCATCCAACTGTTCGGCGACCCCTTTGAGTGCCTGCATTTTCAGGGCGCCGGGGCCACTTTCCAGCCCGTGTGAAAGGTAGACGGTCATCATCATGGTCAGTCCGCCGAGCGCTGAATGGCTTCGCCGCCCTGTTCGATATCTTGCCCCATACCGCGAACGGTATTGCAGCCACTCATTACCAATAGCATTGCCAACAGTAGGATGCCTAGTGCGATGGTACGTTTCATCGGTCTTTCCTCATGCCTCAGTATGCCCATGCGAGCGTCTTGGTGTGATGAGTAACATAAGCGTTGTGGCATTCGGCCGCCACTCGGAAACGCGGGTTTTGGTCACGTTGTGCCAACGACGGGGGCAAGGAGGCGACGTGCCGTGCGGTTTTGTCGCATGTGCCAGTTTGCTACATGAAAATTAGCTATCGGTGGCATGGCGCGACCGCCTCGTGAGCTTGAGTTATTTTTTAAGTTTTTGTTTTTAATAGGTTTATTTTTTATTTTTCACGATTGGCCCAAAGCCTGCATTATTCTAGATAGATATGAAGACCTGCAGTCGCCACTACATCAGTATCAGTATGACAGGAACGTTTAACAGCGTGAGCAGGCTGACAAGCAACTCAGGAAGGCAGGATGCCTAGTATGTAACAGGGAGGTGAAGGACGCTCAGCCTGCTCACTCTTATCGACATAGGACGTGTCGATCATCGATGCCAAGGAGCGGCCGCGATGCAAAACAGCCATCTCGCTTTTGTGAGGTGGTTTTTTTGCGTCGATATGTATACGTAAGTCCCTGATATAGATGGTTGTCATGTGCTCATGGCGTGACTTGCACAGCATTTGTACAGATGAAGGTTCGGTTTTGGTCTATCCTTTCGTTTACACCAAAATTGAGCGGTTAGAAGACGTCAACGTCGCAGCCGTGTACTTTCAGGGACAAACGCTATGGCGATGGTATTGATGTTGGGCATGTTCGTCCTGTTTTTGGGGTTTTCAGGGGTCGGTGTGTACATGATGTTCAAGACATCATTGATGACCGTCGCCGATGATCGAGACGATAGGCCGCCCGATATGTAGTGCTGGCACGTGTCTGTCCGTGAAAAAAGCTACGCGCTCCATCGACAAATGGAGCGCGTAGCTTTTTACGTTCAAGAGCGCTGTGGTAGGTGAACAGCGGTTTAGAGGATGTGGGGCTTAGCTACCCCATCCAGTACAGGCTCAGTAACGCGAAGCCGTAACCCATCACACCGCCGACCAGTACATCGCTGACATAGTGCAGCCCAAGCCCCACACGAGAGATGGCAATCAGCAGGCTCAGTGGCAGAACGATGGGTAGCAGCCAGGGGGTATGTGCGGCTACCAGGACGCTAAACATGACGGCGTGCATGGTGTGTCCGCTGGGGAAGCTGTAACGGTCTCGTGCAGGTTCGCCACAGTGCACGCCGCCCAGATAGGTAATGAAGGGGCGCTCGCGACATAGCTTGGTTTTGACCAGTTTGTAAACCGTGACGGCCACGAGGGCAATCAGCGAGTATTGCAGCATGCGCCATACGCCGTCCGGTTGTAGCCAGGGCTGCGCCGCAATCAACAGCACCCACACCGGCCAATCACCCAGTTTGCTGGCGGTTTGTAAGGCCAAGCGCCAGGGGCGATAAAGCGAGAGATGCGTCACTCGCTGGCAAAACCGCCACTCCCAGAGATCAAGACGATCGAATACGACAAGCGGACGAGCTCGCATGATTAGCCTCCTGGGCGTAGTTGAGGTAGCGCAGAAATTGCTCCGCGATGCCCGACCAGCTCTGTTCCAGGGCGCGTAAACGGGCAATTCTTCCTATTCGTGCGTATTCGGCGGGATGTTGGCAAAGCGCAACGGCGGCTTGCTGAAACGCCATGGCGTCGTTGGGTTCGACCGTAATCCCGTTATGACCGCTCTGGATCAGTTCGGCGCTAGCAGCGTGGCGATACGCCACCACCGCGAGTCCGCTCGCCATGGCCTCGGTGACCACATTACCCCAGGTTTCCGACAGCGAGGGAAACACAAACATATCGGCGCTGGCGTAGTGTCGAGCCAGCGCCTGTTTATCGACGAATCCCGTAAAATGCGCGTCAGGGAGCGCTTTCTCTAATTGTGCTCGCCCGGGGCCGTCGCCGACGACCACGAGGGCCATGTCGGGACGTACGTCACGCATGGCCTGGAAGGTTTCTTGCAGCAACGCGAGATTCTTCTCTGGCGCTAGCCGACCCACGTAAAGCGCGACTGGCTGATGTTCGCTGACGCCCCACGCTTTTCTCAGCGCATCATCGCGGTGGGCGGGCGAAAATTTATCGCCGTCGATCCCCCGCGACAAAACTTGTACGTCGTGGATACCCTGCTGGCGCAGCAGCGCGGCCTGTTGCTGGGTAGGCACCAGAGTGAGCGCGCAACCGTTGTGGAAGTAGCGCAAGTAGCGGCGTGTGGCAGATGATAGCCAGGAGACACCGTAATCATGGCAATAGTGATCGAAATTGGTATGCCAACCCGCTACCAGTGGAAGTTCGAGCTGTGTGGCCGCCTGCCGAGCCGCCCAACCAAGCGGCCCTTGGGTCGCTAGATAAACCACGTCAGGCCGATGCTGCTGCCAAAAACGACGCAGCGTGGCGGGGCGAGCAAAGCCCACCTGTACATCACGGTAGCCTGGGATCGAGCAGCGATTGACCTGTAGTTCTTGCTCGACACCCTGGGCGGTGCCAGCCACTCTTGGCGTTGGACGAATCACATCCACTGTGACTCCCAGACGCTGTAACTCACGGCACACCCGGTTAAGCGTGTGGGCGACGCCGTTGATTTCTGGTGACCATGTTTCGCTAACGATACAAAGTCGCATGAGCGATGCATCCCTTTATCACGTTTTCGAACATGATGCGCAGTCACAATGACACTGCCGAGTCAGGTAAGTGAACAAGCGATGACAGGCGGTGAGACGTCGCTGCCATTGGCAACTTTTTTAACGTTAATGAATATGGCGTCGACTCTTTCCATAACAAACAAATGTTAATGTTTAGAGTCATTTTTGTTTAATTTATTTTTTATAAAAGATAAACAAATAAAATAAAACTTTAAGAAGAATGACATATATCTTCTCTAAGGTAGCCAGTGACGAGGCAGCCAACGCCTCCATTGTGCCTTCGCAACGCGCAATCATAACGACTTAACGTTCTACTCTAGCTCAAGAAGTGCTGATAACAAGCACTGGCGACTCTAAAGGGATCCATCATGTTTAAGAAAACGACACTTGCTCTGGCCGTTAGTGGTTTATTGGGTGCCTCTGCGGCCCAAGCGGCGATGGTTTACGATCAGGATGGCACTACGCTGGATATCTATGGCCGTATTGCCATGGGTATCGAAGGCGGCGGTGCGGAAGAAAATAACGTCGATAATGGCGAAGAGTTCCGTAACTTTGGTTCTCGTCTTCGCGTAACTGCTGGCCATCAGATTACGTCCGACCTGCGCGCATTTGCTCGTGTCGAGTGGCGTTTTACGGGTGACGAGCGTAACCAGGCGTCTGGCTTCGATGAAGTTCGCAACAGCTACATCGGTCTGGATAGTGAGCAATACGGTACGTTCACTGCTGGTAACTTCGACAGCTTCTACGATGGCGAAGTCATGGGAGTGTTCGACGTTTACGTCGAGCGTGGATATGAGTTTGCCGGTGGTGGTTTGCAAGCGCGTGGTGACTCTCTGGCCTACATGACGCCGGATTTCAATGGTTTCCAAGCATTCGTTGCTGCTAAGCACTTCTCAGAGCGTGGATTAGCTGAGTCTGCTCAAACTAGCGAAGGTAGCGTGATTGCGACCCAAGGTGGCATCACTTACGCAACTGGTCCGCTGCGTCTGGCGCTGGGTTACGTTGAAGACACCGTTCGTGGTGGTGGTAACGGCGAGACTCGCGTGGGCACGACCGCTGAATACGCCATCAACGACGCGTTCGCGGCACGTTTGGGTTACGAAACTCGCGGCGACAGCGACACCCTGGGTGGCGGCTTTGACACCGTTGGTCTGGGTGGCACCTTCGCTACTGGCGCATGGACGTTCTACCTCGATTACTACAACATCGAGCTGGACAACGTTTCCGACAGCCGTGATGCATGGGCCGCTGCCGCGCATTACGACCTGTCCAACAACTTCGATGTCTTCGTTGAGTTGAACGATGCCAACGAAGATGCAGTGAATAACTACGAAGATGACCTGTACTACGCGGTAGGTGCGCGTTATCACTTCTAAGTGAGCGTTTGGGGCTAATTCATGCCCTAGGTTCCTTAATGTTTTAAGCTTTGTAAGATCGTTTTTGCCGATGTGTCAATGACACATCGGCTTTTTGCGTTATGCTGTTTTATTATTTAATCGCGTGTTTAAGGAGAGAGGATGTCGTCCATCGTTGTAATTACAGGCGCAAATCGTGGCGTAGGATTAGCACTTGCTGAGCATTATCAACAGGAGGGATGGAAAGTCATCGGCGTGTGTCGCCAAACGTCTGATGAGCTAGCGCGTGTCGCTGACAACGTGATAGAAGGCATTGATGTGACCCAGGACGACGATATCGCGCGCCTTTCTGCGGCGTTAGCCGAGCACACCATTGACCTTTTGATCAATAATGCGGGCCTGCTGCGCGATGATGTGTTGGGAGATATCGAGATCGACAGCCTACGCCAGCAGATGGAAATCAATGCCTATGCGCCGCTGCGAGTCTCCGAAGCGCTGCTGCCGATGATGAAAAAGGGCAGTAAAATCGCCAATATTACTAGCCGGATGGGCTCTTTGGCCGATAACGACTCAGGTGGCCGCTACGGCTACCGTGCGTCAAAAGCGGCGCTTAACGCCTTTGGTAAATCGTTAGCCATCGACCTCAAGCCTCGCGGCATCGCCGTGGCGCAGCTGCATCCGGGCTATGTGAAAACCCGCATGGTTAACTTTGGTGGCCACATCAGCCCGCAGGAGTCAGCGACGGGCATTGCCGCCTGTATCAAAGCGCTCAACTTAGAGAATAGCGGCGGCTTCTGGCACTCCAATGGCGAGCAGTTGCCTTGGTAACGCACCAGATAACCGCCTATCGGTAGCTTAGATCACACGCTTGCGGATTTGCGACGAGAGCTGTTCAAAACCAATGACCACGACCAGAATCACTAAAATAATGGTTAGCGCGCGGTCATAGTTAAATAGCCGCATGGCGGCGGCGAGTTCGACGCCAATGCCGCCTGCGCCCACCAGCCCTAGCGTAACCGCTGAACGCAGCGCTTTTTCGACGCTGTATAAGCTGGTGGCCGTCATCGATGCGAGGGTTTCTGGCAAAACCGCACCGCCAATGACGGATAGCCTCCCCGCGCCGGTAGCGGCTAGCGCATCGGAAGGACCAGGGTGGACTTCCTCGATCCGCTCTGAGAAAAAGCGGGCGGCGGCAAAACCAATCGTATCCATCACGATGGCTAGCACGCCCGCCATCGGGCCTAACCCGACCGCCACGACAAAAATCAGCGCCCAGATAAGGTCTGGAATAGTGCGCATGGTGGCAATCATCAGCCGTGTCATGGAGCGCACCCACGGCGCGGGGGAGGTATTGCGTGCCGCCAGTAGTGCAAACGGCACGCTGAGAATAACGCCCAGCGTCACACCGACAATGGCAATGTTGAGGGTTTCATACATCGACCATGCCAGTACGTCTAAATTGCTGAGATCCGGTGGGAAAGCCCGTCCTATAAAGTGACCTAGGTTCGTCGCCCCGCGTATCAAACGCTCGAGTGTGACATTGGTGGCCATGACGCCCTGAATAAACAGCGCTAAAAAGCCAAGGCTGATGCCCCAAACAAACAGGGAAGGGCGGCGAAACCGGGGAGGTAGACCGGTGGTGGGAAGTTTCGACGGCATATTAGATCGCCCTAAGCGGTTGGCTGGTTGTGGGAGAAGAGGGCGTTTGTTCGACGCGGGTGTCACCTTGATAGAGCGCCTGCATATCGCTCAGCGTGGCCGTCTCACGAGGCGTATCGAGCACTACGGTACCCGCTTTCATGCCCACAATGCGGTCGCCGTACTGTTGCGCTAGCTCTAGCTGGTGCAGCGTACACAGCACGGTGAGTCCACGTTCGCTCACTACCTCTAGCAGCAGGTCCATAATCTCGCGTCCCGCTTTTGGGTCCAGGCTGGCGATGGGTTCATCCGCAATGATGATTTGAGCGTCCTGCATTAGCGTTCTGGCAATGGCGACGCGCTGCTGCTGACCGCCAGACAGTTCACGACAGCTGGCCTGGGCCTTATGGGCCAACCCCACTCGGTCGAGTGACTGCATGGCGCGCTCGCGAAGCTCGTGACTTGCGGTGCAAGAGAGTGTGGACAGTAAGCCAAGACGCTGCTGGCCCAGTGCGCCATACAGCACGTTTTGAAACACGCTGACGTTCTGGACTAAGTTGAACTGCTGAAACACCACACCGATTTTTTGGCGTAGCGTGCGCAAACGCGGTTTGGAAAGCTGCGAAAGCGATTCGTTGAAAATGCGAATATCGCCCTGATCGTGAGGGGCTAAGCCGTTGATACAGCGCATCAGCGTGGATTTACCACAGCCGTTAGCCCCCAGCAAAATGACACACTCCCCTTTGGGGATGCTGAGCGTTAGCCCACGCAGGACATGTAAGCTGCCGTAATGTTTGTGAACATTAGCAATATCGATGGCATTCATACAAAAACCTCCTGCGCGGATGCCAGGAGGGAGAGTGAAACAACAGACATGAGAGACCTACCGTGTCTTGGTACTAACAGAGCCTTCGCTCGTTCAACGCACGTCCCTGTGCGATCACGATAAAGGGAACGGTGGAAAACGAATTAAAGGGCTATGCCCGCCGCTTCGTAGGCCTGACGCACGACATCGTAATCTTCATTGGTGCGGTCAAAGCCCAGCGAGGAGTCGCGGTTCAAAAACTTATCTTCGTTGCGGTCGGTGGCAATCAGCGCGTTCCACAGGGTGTCGCGGTTCTCTTCCAGGGTGCTGCGTAGCGCTGTTTTACAAGCGTCGTCTAGCGAGCCGCGCATCACCACCGGGTCACCGGGTAAAACATCGCTGGTGGCAATCACACGGTATTCGCCGTCCGGGTCCATCGCCTGGATCTCTTCGATATCGCGGTTACCGCCACCCATGGCATCCACATCGCCGTTAACCAGCGCGGCGATACGGGCATCGCCCGCCATAATGATCTCAAGGTCGCGATCAATATCCAGGCCCGCATCAACCAGCATTTGGCTTGGGAAAATATGGCCGCTGGTGGAGCCCACATCTTTCAAAGCAACGCGATGGCCTGCCAGGTCTTCCAGCGACTGAATATCGCTATCGGCGGGAACATAAAAGCTGCTGCCGTAGTGGGGGCGCTCAATCGCAAACAGAATTTCAATATCGCTTTCGCGGTCGAACAGGACGAACTCAGACGGCCCCGCAAACACAAGGTCCACGTCATCATACTGCAGCGCGGTGCCTGCCGCCGTGCGGTTGCTCAGGCTAAACATCTCAAGCGTGAGGCCGGTGGTCTCTTCAAACGCTTCAGCAAAGGGGCCAAACGCCTCTTCGAGTGGGCCCATGCCCTCGATACCCGTATCGGCCATGCGGATAGGGTTAGGGCAAACGTTGCTGAGATCGCTATTGGCTTGGGCTGTGGAGACCGTGAAAGTGGTGGCCGCTACCGCCAGTGCTATTAGAGTTTTCATCATGGAGCGTTTCCTGAAACGTTGAAGGTGCTGCCTGGCGAATGGAAACAAGCAGCAGGTTAAAGTGTGTTTCAGGTTGTCAGCCCTCTGTGACATTCGAGTGTCGTCCATATGACGTTATGATCACGTGACGATGACAGGCTGCTGGTAAGGAAGCCGCTACGCCTCAGGCGAGTCTCTCCCAAGGCGTAGAGGTTAGTGCGAGGTACGTTTACCAGTGGTGCTGTTGAACGGGTGAAGTGCATCGCTGGTGACGTACACCTGCAGCGTTTCACCTTCGCTGACCGGCGGCTGGCCTGCGGTACGCACCACCGTGGGTTGGTCGCTGCCTGCCAAGTTCAGGTAAAGATGGCTCTCTGCCCCGGCGGCTTCAAACAGCATCAAGGTAGCGTTCAGCGTTATATAGGGCGCGGCTGGCGGGGCGAGCAGCATATCGTCCGGGCGGATGCCGACGGTATCAGTCTCTTTCGGCAACTGACTCAGCACGCCCTGGGTATCCTGCTGAGCAAGATAATCCAGCGGCAGCATGTTCATGGCCGGGGAGCCAATAAACTCCGCTACAAACATGGTAGCTGGGCGGGCGTAGATCTCCATCGGGGTGCCTACCTGCTCGATTTGCCCGGCATTCAGCACCACGAGCCGGTCGCCCAGCGTCATCGCTTCGAGCTGGTCGTGGGTCACGTAGAGGCTGGTGGTTTTTAACCGCCGCTGAAGCTGCTTGATCTCGACACGCATCTGCACGCGCAGCTTGGCATCCAGGTTAGAGAGTGGCTCGTCGAACAGAAACGCAGCGGGCTCGCGTACTAACGCACGGCCCATCGCCACCCGCTGGCGCTGGCCGCCGGAGAGCTTGCGCGGTTTGCGCTCCAAAAAGTCCTCAATCTCCAGCATCTTAGCCGCCGTGCGCACCCGCTGGTCGATGTCGTCTTTCTTGAAGCCGCGATTCTTCAGGCCATATGCCAAGTTGTTGTACACCGTCATATGCGGGTAGAGGGCGTAGTTTTGGAACACCATGGCGATATCCCGCTCGGCGGGCTCTAGCTGGTTCACTACACGCTCGCCGATTTTCAGGGTGCCCTCGGTGATGGTCTCCAGACCTGCCACCATGCGCAGCAAGGTGGATTTACCGCAGCCGGAAGGCCCGACCAGCACCACAAACTCGCCGTCCTGAATGTGTAAATCGACCCCTTTGACCGCTGTTACGTTGCCCGCGTAGGTTTTTTTTAGCCCTTCCAAGGTAATGCTGGCCATGGTTATTTCTCCGTCTCGGTCAGGCCTTTCACAAACAGGCGTTGCATAAACAGAATCACTAATACCGGTGGCAGAGCCGCCATCACCACGGCGGCCATAATGAGGTGCCACTGGGGGTTCTCTTCAGAGGTCATGCGCTGAATGCCCATCACAATGGTGTAGTAGTCCGGGTCGGTGGTGATCAACAGCGGCCACAGATACTGGTTCCAGCCGTAAATAAACATGATCACGAACAGCGCGGCGATATTGGTGATGGAGAGCGGCATCAAAATGTCTTTGAAGAATTTCAGCGGGCCTGCGCCATCCACCCGGGCCGCTTCCAGCATCTCTTCGGGGATGGTCATAAAAAACTGCCGAAACAGAAACGTCGCGGTGGCGGAAGCAATGAGCGGTATCGATAGCCCGGCAAAGCTATTGAGCATGTTGAGATCCGCGACCACCTGGAAGGTAGGAATAATGCGTACCTCCACCGGCAGCATCAGGGTAAGAAAGATGAGCCAGAAGAAGAACATCCGAAAGCGGAAGCGGAAGTACACAATCGCAAAGGCGGAGAGCAGCGAGATCGACAGCTTACCCACGGTAATCGCCATGGCCATGATAAAGCTGTTCCATAGCATGGTGCCGGCAGGCGGTGCGCCCGCGTTAGACACACCGGATTGCCACATGCGGGTAAAGTTTTCTATGCCGTGGGCACCGGGCAGCATCGGCAGCGTGCCGCGCAGCAGGTCGCCCGGCGCTTGGGTCGAGGCCACCAGCGCCACGTAGACGGGAAACACCACCACCGCGACGCCGACCATCAGCGTTAAGTGGGCAAAAAAGTTCGCCCAGGGACGATTTTCAACCATGACAAGACTCCAACAGTCAGCCTGCGGCTAGTAGTTCACCCGGCGCTCGATAAAGCGGAACTGCACCACCGTGAGTGCGACCACAATCACCATCAAAATCACCGACTGCGCGGCGGATGACCCCAGGTTCAGGCCGACAAAGCCATCGGCGTACACTTTGTACACCAGTGTGTTGGTGGCCTGGGCGGGGCCGCCCTGGGTAGTGGCGTGAATAATCCCGAAGGTATCGAACATCGCGTACACCACGTTCACCACCATCAGGAAGAAGGTGGTGGGAGACAGTAGGGGAAACACAATGGTCCAGAAGCGCTTCATGGGGCTGGCGCCATCAATGGCGGCGGCTTCGATAAGCGATTGGGGAATCGACTGCAGCCCTGCCAGGAAGAACAGAAAGTTATAAGAGATCTGTTTCCAGGCGGCGGCAAAAATCACCAGCAGCATGGCGTCCGCCCCTGAGGTGCGGTGGTTCCACTGATAGCCCACCATATCCAGCATGTAAGGCACGATGCCGATGGAGGGGTTGAAGATAAACCACCACAGCACCCCGGCGATGGCGGGGGCAATGGCATAGGGCCACACCAGCAGTGTGGTGTAGGTGCTGCGCGAGCGAATCATGCGATTCACCGTGCAGGCCAGCAGCAGCGCCACTGCCATGGAGAGCAGCGTCGTGCCAATGGCGAAAACTGCCGTCACCGAGAGCGAGTTGAGGTAGTTGCCGTCACGGAACAGCCGGGCAAAGTTGTCCAACCCGACAAAGGTGGTGCGTAGGCCAAACGCATCTTCACGGAGCAGCGATTGGTAGAGCGCTTGACCGGCAGGCCAGATAAAGAAAATCAGCGTGATAATGACCTGAGGGGCGAGTAGCGCATAGGGCAGAAAGCGCCCTGGGAAGGTCATGCGTTTGGTTTGCATAAGCGACGAAACCTGCGATTAACAGACGGCACTAATAACGACATCGCCGCCTGCCTAAAAGGCAGGCGGCGAAGCAGGTGCTTACTTACTGATTCGCGGATTCAAAATCGCGTAGTAGTTGGTTGCCGCGCTCTACTGCCGCATCAGCCGCTTCTTGGCCCGACTTGTTGCCGGTCATCACTGCTTCCATCTCCTCAGAGATGATGTCGCGGATCTGTACGAAGTTACCAAAGCGCAGGCCTTTGGAGTTCTCGGTGGGCTCGTTCAGCGTCATCTGCTTCAGCGAGGTATCCGCACCGGGGTTCTCATCGTAGTAGCCCTGCTCTTGGCTCAAGTCCCAAGCGGCTTGAGTAATCGGCAGGTAGCCGGTTTGCTGGTGCCATTCGGCCTGTACTTCCGGCTGAGAGAGGTACTCGAAAAACGCTGCGACGGCGGCGTATTCGTCATCAGTGTGGCCCTGCAAGGCCCAAAGTGTTGCCCCACCAATGATAGAGTTCTGCGGTGCGCCTTCTACGTCAGCGTAGTAGGGCTGCATGCCAAAACCCACTTCAAAGTCGGCGTTGGCAGCCACATCGGCACGGGAGGCGGACGAACCGAAGAAGATCGCGCACTCTTGGGAGTAGAACAGCGGTTCGGCATCTGGGCCAGGGCCGGGGCCGCCCCATTTGAAGGCACCGGCATCTTGCCAGGTTTTCAGGTTATCCCAGTGGCGGGCGACCAGCTCGTTGTTGAAGTTCAGCTCGGTCTCCAACCCACCAAAGCCGTTTTCCAGCGTGCCCAGCGGGGAGTTATGCATAGCGGAGAAGTTCTCCAGCATCACCCAGCTCGGCCACGAGGTGGTAAAGCCGCAGTTAGCAGCACCCGATTCGGTAATTTGGGTAGCGTATTCAGCCACCTCTTCCCAGGTTTGTGGCGGCTGTTCTGGGTCTAGGCCGGCTTCCTCGAACACATCGCGGTTGTAGTACATGATGGGCGTAGAGGAGTTGAACGGGAACGACAGCATGTTGCCGTTGGTATCGGTGTAGTAGCCCACTACGGCGGGCAGGAAGGCGTCACGGTCAAATGCGCGGCCATGGTCTTCCATTAGCTCATACACCGGATAAATCGCCCCGTCGGCGTTCATCATGGTGCCGGTGCCGACCTCGAACACCTGCAGGATGTGCGGCTGCTCGCCTGCGCGGAACGCTGCAATGGCGCCGGTCATGGTTTCGGTATAGTTGCCGCGATAGCTGGGGGTCACGCGGTACTCATCTTGAGAAGCGTTGAACTCTTCGGTCATGCCTTCCAGGATCTCACCCAGCTGGCCGCCCATGGCATGCCACCAGGTCACTTCGGTGGCGGCAGTGGCGGAGAGGCTGAACGAGGCGGTGGCAACACCGAGGGCAAGCGCGTGCAACGTGAAACGAGACATAACGGCTCCTTGTAGGTCTTGCGCAGTACGTTTATTGAGTTGTTGGGTGCACTGAACAGTAGGAAGTGTAGATGACGCTTTCGTGAATGCACGGTGAACTTGCCGTGACGGCCAACGTTTAGTGAGACGCTTGCAGTGCCCAGTAGGCAAAGGACAGGCGGGGTGCTAGGGTGGCTGAAAAGCCTAACGAACGAGATCAACATGACCGATGCGACTGCGCTGCTGGCCCAATTGGTGGCGTTCGACACGACCTCCAGCGAATCGAATTTGGCACTTATCGAATTCGTCGAGGGCTATCTAGCCGATTACGGTGTGACCGCCGAACGGGTGATGAGCCCCTGCGGCACCAAAGCCAACCTGATTGCCCGCATTGGCCCGGATGCCCCCGGCGGCGTGATGCTGTCAGGCCATACCGATGTAGTGCCCGTGGCTGGCCAGCCCTGGAGCAGCGACCCGTTCACCCTGCGCGATGGCGGCGATGGCCGTTTATATGGGCGCGGCACTTGCGATATGAAAGGCTTTATTGCCTGTGCGCTCGCCATGGTGCCCACCTGGGCGAGGGCACCGCTGAAGCAGCCGATTTACTTCGGCTTCTCTTATGACGAAGAGATCGGCTGCGTGGGCGCCCCCAGCTTGATAAAGCGCTTTTGTGAGCACTACTCCACCACGGCTCATGTGATTGTCGGCGAGCCCACCAGCATGCAGCCGGTGGTGGCGCAAAAGGGCGCGACCAACCTGCGCACCACCGTGATTGGCCGTGAAGCGCACAGTAGCCAAGTGAATCAAGGCACCTCCGCGATCCACGTGGCCGCAAGGCTA
This sequence comes from Halomonas sp. LC1, assembly GCF_030247125.1. Lineage (NCBI taxonomy): Bacteria > Pseudomonadati > Pseudomonadota > Gammaproteobacteria > Oceanospirillales > Halomonadaceae > Halomonas > Halomonas sp. LC1. The sequence goes on from NZ_JASSPG010000008.1 coordinate 164,065, forward strand.
GTGACGTTCATCGAGGACACTATGGCCGCACTGGTGGAAGAGGGACGCGTGGATGAGGCTTTTAACGTGCCGCATACCAGTTTGCATGTGGGTAAAATCAAAGGCGGCACGGCCATCAATATCATGGCGCGGGAGTGCCAGTTCGAGTGGGAGATTCGCCACCTACCCACAGAAACCTTTGAAGAGGTGTACGGGCGCTTTAGCGACTACTGCGCAACGCTCAGTGAGGCGTTAAGTGCTCAGGGCAAAACCGTGGAAATCATCACTGAGCCGTTGAATGTCACGGTGCCAGGGCTGGCCGACCGTGACAATCAGCAAGTATTGCGGCTGGCGCAAGATCACCTTCCTAACGGCTGCTGCCAGCATGCGGTTGCCTATGCGACCGAAGCGGGGCAGTTTCAGGGGCAAGGTCTCCAGGCGATTATTTTAGGGCCGGGCAGTATTGCCCAGGCGCATCAGCCCGACGAGTACATTGACACGGCGCAGCTAGACGAGTGCAGTGCCTTCATGCAGCGTTTGGGCCGCGCCATGGAAGCGCCTTTCGCGGGCTAATGGCCGGCTGCTTGCGCCCAATAAAAACACCCGCCGGTGTCATCGGGCGGGTGTTTTTGTGAGACGCTTACGGTCTGGCTATTAATGCTGATGCTGCTCTTCGTAAAGCTCGGCTTTCGCATGGCGCATCACATCTTCGCACGCCTGCTGCTGGGCCAGCTGGGTGAGAAGCCGTTGTGTGACCTCAAACCCTTTCCCCAAGCAGGTATCCACTTCGTCACGGCTCACCTGGGGCGAGACGCTGCAGTCGATTTTGATCGTGCGGCCGCCGCCTTCCAGCCGGTCGGCGAGTTCTCTAAGCCGCCACGCGATTCGCTCTTTCCAGTTTGCTGATTCTTCCGCGCCTTCGTTTACGCTAAACGTGCACTGCCATTCCGGTTTGTAAACCTTCATAGGAGAACCTCCACTGCGTTTGGAAAGAATGATCGATCGTGTTGTCGTACTCCGTCTGTCTAGGGATCTTGCTCTGTTACTATACCCAACTCGGGGCCAATACCGAAACAAAACATCTACAGCGCCCGCAAAATGCATAAGCCAGAGCCACAGCTATGACTCACTCACAGCCTGAAAGTTGCCCCTGCGGTAGCGGTCTTCCGTTTAATGGCTGCTGCCAGCCCTACCACCAAGGGGCACTGCCACCCACGCCAGAAGCGCTGATGCGTTCACGTTACGCGGCGTTCGCGTTGAATCAGCGTGACTATCTGCTGGCAACGTGGCACGCCACGACGCGTCCTCATCAGCTACCGCCCGACCCCGATACACAGTGGCTGTCGCTGGTGATTGTCGAGGCGCCTAGCGCACAAGATGACCAGGGAACGGTGCACTTTCGCGCCACGTTTCGCGAGCCCAGTGGCTGGCATGTGTTAGAGGAGGTCTCGCGCTTCGTGAAGGAAGCGGGGCGCTGGTGGTACGTCGACGGTACGCCCAGCGTGGCGCGTTTAAAGCCGGGTCGCAATGCGCCTTGCCCCTGTGGTAGCGGGCGTAAATTAAAGGTATGTTGCAAAGCATAAGCACATCACTGCTAAGTCGTGTGAGGCATGAAACGCCATGATCGTTGGGTCGACTAACGCACTGAAAACCGTACGGCGGCACATGGGCGTTCATCGCCACACGGTCACGTCGCTATTCCTCATGGGGACACTACTGCTGGCCGCCCTTGTTGGAGTGCCTCAAGCCACCGCCGAGGAGACGCCCCGCACGAACGCTTTCTCAGCATCGGACATCAACTTGGTGGTGCCCTTTGGGCAGGGCGGCGCGACCGATATTCTATTTCGGGTCATTGCCGAGCAAGCGCAGACCTATTTGGGGACGTCGATCATCACGATGAACATGCCGGGCAACGGTGCCACGCTCGGCTCGCAGTTCGTGAAGCAAGCCGCTCCGAACGGCCTCACGCTGTTGGGCAGCCATCAAACCATCGACTTGGCCTATATCGCCGGACTGTCCGACTACTCCCACGATGCGTTTTCCCCCATTGCCCTGCTGACTCGCACCGTGAACATTCCCGCCACCGTGTCCGGCCATACGCTCACCACGGCCAGCGAGATCGCAGCGTTCGTCGAGCAGCATCCCGGTGAGCTGTTGGTGGGCATCATTCCCAACTCGACCGATCACTTCTTTTGGTTGCACTTTTTCGAGCAGACGGACATCTCGCCGGACGACATCCAGTTCGTGCGCTACCCCGATACGGGGGCTCAGGTCGTGGCGCTACTGGGCGGCGAATTGGACGTGGCCATGCTGAACCTGCCCTCCGCCGGGGGGCTGTTCGCGAGTGGTGCGCTGGTGCCGCTGGGCGTGGCCAGTGACACGCGGCTCGCGGCGCTGCCGGAGGTGCCGACATTGATCGAGCAGGGTATCGCGCTGGTCAATACGACGGATCGCGGCCTTTTTGCGCCGCTGAATACGCCGCCGGAGCGTCTGGAGCGTTTGGCCCAGGCCTTCGAGGAAGCCCTTCAACAGCCTGCGCTGGTGGAATCGCTGCAGCATACCCACGGCTCCCACGTCGATTTCATGCCCCGCGAAGCGTATGGCCGCTATCTCGATGCCCAGTACGACCAGCTGCAGCGATTGGCCGATACCATGGCGTTTGAGCGCTAGCCTTGAGGCCACAGAACGCAGAGGAGAGGCCGCGTGCCGCTAAATACCCGTGATCTTGCAGCCGAAACGCTGCTCTTAATCGTCTCGGCCACGCTGCTGCTGATGGGAAGTGCTGGCCTGCTAGTCGGGCTGGTGCTGCCTGAAACACTGCTCGGCCCTCTGCTGGTCCCCGATGCGTCGCTGGCCACGTTTCTGATAGGGGTGAGTTTGCTGGCAACGCTCTGTCAGTTGGCTTGGCTGCGACAACTGAGCGCCGCCGTGCTGGCTGTGCTGCTGCTCTATACGCTGCTACATAACGTGGTGGATGGTGGCGTCGCAACGTCACTGGTGACTCAGGACGAGCGCATGACCACCCTAGCGGTGCTGATGCTCGGCTGGATGACCGCGTGTCTGTGGGTCGGCGTGGGCAGCCACTGGCGCCGAGTCTGCTGGCGAGCGTCTGGGGTCGGGCTACTGCTGTTCGGCGGTTGGGTGGTGGCGCGGCTATGGATGAGCGATGCAGAGGATCGGCCGCTGTTCAGCTCATCGCCCATTGCGGTGCTGGTCTTCATCGTGCTGCTGGGAGCCGCGCTGCTGGTCGCGGGCTGGCGACATCGCGCCGAGCGGCTGAGCCCTGGTAAGCTCACGGTCATGGTGGGGTTGGCGGGCGTGTTGGTGAGTAGTCTCGCGTGGCTACTGCTGAGCATGAACCAGCGTTCGACCATCGAGTTGCAAGCCAGTTATCTGCTGGATAACGTGCAGCTCAACGCGGAGCAGGCCATGTCAGAGCGTCTGCAGCTCATGCACCGTATGGCAGAGCGCCTGGGGAGTTTGCCTGACGAGCAGCGCACGACACTGCTCCAACAAGATGCCCAGAGCTATTTCCGCGATACCCTGAGTTTGAATGCCATCGCCCTGATCGATGCTCAAGGGGGGCTGATCTGGCGCCAGGGGCGTCAGCAGGGGCGCGATGGTTGGTTGGTAGGACAATTAGCCAAACCCAGCGTACAGGCGTGGCTGGCGGTGCCCTTTGATCGTCCGCGGCTGCTGATGCCCGATGGCGAGCAGCGCAGCATGATGCTGATGGCGCTTCCCGTGCCCAACCGAGCACAGCAGCTGCTGGCGGCCATCGATTTGAGCGCGCTGCTCAACCATGAGTTAAGCCTGGCGCTGGGGCCGTTTCAGGTAGGCGTGAGCCGAGGCGAGCAGCTGCTGATGATGTTGCACCCCTCGGGCTTCGCCGTGGAAGGCGTAGAATCCCCCGTGAACGCCTTGGCCAACCGGCTCACCGGCTTGCCTGGCGGCGTGAACTTAATGCTGACCGCGTATCCTGGGCAGCATCATAATTGGTACCTCTTGGGGGTGATGCCCATCAGTGTGGCCATGGGTGGCTTGGTGATGAGCTGGCTGCTGGCTTTTAGTGTGGGCGTCGTGGGGGCTACCATTGCCCGTACTCGGGAGCTGGCGGCGGCGCGTCACTCGTTGGAAGAGAACGAGCAGCGCTACCGCTCGCTGTTCGTGCACCACCCCGACGCCGTCTTTTCGCTGGATCAGCGCGGCTATTTCCAAACCGCCAATACCACCTGTGCCGATGTGACCGGCTACCCGTTGGACGAGGTCGTGGGGCGGCACTTCACCGATTTCATTGCTCCCCATGAGCGAGAGCGCATCAAAGCGCACTTCACGTATGTGCTTCAGGGAGGCATTAGCCGCTACGAAGTCACCATGACCGACCGGGAGGCCCAGCAACTCATTCTGGATCTGATCAGCCTGCCCGTCACGGTCAACGGGCACATCGAGGGGGTCTACTGTATCGCCCAGGACGTGACCGACAAGCGGCGTCAGCAGACGCGGCTTCGCACCCTGGAGCGCAGCGTGGAAGCGAGTGTCAACGGCGTACTGATCGCGGATGCCCGACAGCCTGACCTGCCCATCATCTACGCCAACCAAGCGTTTAGCACCATGACGGGGTACGCCCAGAGTGACGTGATTGGCCAAAACTGCCGTTTCTTGCAAGGGCCAGAGAGCGATCCCGCCATGGTCACCAAGCTACGGCGCGGGATTCAAGCGCAGCGCGAAACCCATGTCACGCTGTGCAATTACCGCAAGGATGGCACGCCATTCTGGAACGATCTTTATATTGCGCCCGTGCGAGATAGCGAAGGTCAGGTCACGCACTTTGTGGGCGTTCAGCACGATATTTCGCAGCACAAAGCCTATGAAGCGCGGCTGGCTTACCATGCCACCCATGACGACCTGACCCGTCTGCCCAACCGCATGATGTTCGAAGAGACCCTGCATAAGCAGTTTGCCGCCGCCCAAGGCAGCGGTGAGCGGATCAGCGTACTGTTCGTCGATCTAGACGACTTCAAGCCCATCAATGATACCTTGGGGCATGCGGTAGGCGACCAGGTACTGATCGAAGTAGCCAAGCGGCTGCGGGCCGGGCTACGCCAGGAAGACACGGTCGCCCGCCTGGGGGGCGATGAATTCGTGCTGCTGATTACCAATACGGGCGACGAGCAGCAGGTCATCGAGGTGGTCGAGCGCTTGCTGCCCGCGCTCGCCAAACCCTACTGCCTGGAGGGCCATGAACTGTACCTGACCGCCAGCGTGGGGATTGCCATGAGCCAGCCCGACACGCCGCAGCCGCAAACGCTGATCCAGCAGGCGGACATGGCCATGTACAAGGCCAAGCAGCAGGGACGCAACGCGTACGCCTGGTTCAGTCACGACATCAATGCGCTGGCCAGCGAGCGAGTGAGCCTGCGCAATGACCTGCAAGAAGCGATCGACCACCAAGGCTTCGAGCTTCACTATCAGCCGCTGATGGATCGGCAAGGCAATATTGCCAGCGTGGAGGCGCTGCTGCGCTGGCCGCACCCCAGCAAAGGCTATGTCTCGCCGGCACGCTTCATTCCACTAGCGGAAGCCACCGGGCAGATCATGCCGATCAGCGAGTGGGTGCTGCAACGCGCTTGTCACGACATGCTGGCACTACAGCGCAGCGGCTTGGGCGCACTGCGCGTTGCGGTCAACCTGTCACCGCTACAGTTCCATCGTGACAGCTTCCTGGCTACGCTACGCCAAACCCTGGCCGATACCGGGCTGCCTGCCGAACAGCTCTCCCTGGAACTGACCGAAGGTATTTTGATGGATAACACCGCCTCCGCCATCGAGATTCTACATGCCCTTCGCGGTATGCAGGTCAGCGTCTCCATCGATGACTTTGGCACCGGCTACTCGAGCCTGAGTTATCTAAAGCATCTGCCCATCAGTACGGTGAAAATCGACCGCAGTTTCATTCACGAGCTGACCAACAGCAGCGATGATGCCGCCATCGTTCAAGGCATCATCTCCATGGCCCACCATTTGGGGCTGAGCGTTGTGGCCGAAGGGGTCGAGACCAGCGAGCAGCACCAGCGGTTGTTAAGCTATCACTGCGACGGCTTCCAAGGCTTCGGGTTGGCCAAGCCCATGCCCTTGGCGGAGCTCGAGCGCCTGCTGGCCGCTCAGCGAACGGCCACCACGCCCGTCAACCAATGAGTCATCATGGACAAGAGTTCGCCGCCCCAATGGTATCTCTACCTGCTAGAGTGTCAGCGGGGTACCTACGTAGGTATTACCAACAACCTCGCCAAGCGCTACCGCGCCCATGCGGCGGGTAAAGGCGCGCGTTATACCCGAGCGAATCCGCCGTTAGCCCTGCTCGGCGCGCAGCCGTTTGCCGACCGCGCTGAGGCCAGCCGAGCAGAGTATCGGCTAAAGCAGCAGTCACCCGATCAAAAACGCCGCTGGGCCGCCAAGTGGCCATATACGTATGAAGAGTAAGGAGCCTTGATGCTGACGTTTTTCTCCGAAGGCAGTCGCCGCCGCCAAGCACGCAGCGAGCTGCACGATGGTGCCTTGGTCACGCCCTTCGAGTGCCCGGAACGAATCGATTTGGTGCTGGCAGCCCTGCGCCAAGCGGACTTCGAGGTGCGCGCGCCCAACGATTACGGCCTAGCGCCCGTGCTGGCGGTTCACGATGCCGAGTACGTCGCGTTCCTGGAAAACTGCTGGCAGGCATGGCAAGCTGCGGGCCATGCGGGGGAAGCAATTCCCAACATTTGGCCTGCACGAACGATGCGCGGCGACCGTATTCCCCAATCGGTGAGCGGCCAGTTGGGCTACTACGCCCTGGCTGCTGAAACCTCGATTACGGAAGGTACCTTTGCCGCTGCCTTGGCAAGTAAAGATACGGCGCTGGCGGCAATCGATCATACCCTCGCCACCGGCGAGCCGACCTTCGGCCTGTGCCGTCCGCCGGGCCACCACGCGGCGGTGGATCAATTCGGCGGCTACTGCTTCTTTAACAATGCCGCCATCGCCGCCCAGCGTGCGCTGGACGCTGGCAAGCGCCGTGTCGCGATTCTCGATGTGGATTTTCATCACGGCAACGGCACCCAGCAGATCTTCTATCGCCGTGACGACGTGCTGTTCGCCTCGCTCCACGGCGACCCTGACGTGACCTTCCCCTACTTTTCGGGCTACAGCGACGAAACCGGCGAAGGAGTAGGTGAAGGCTTCACGATCAATTACCCGCTGCCGCCGGGCACCTCCGTTGCGACGTGGATGGCCGCGTTGGATGAGGCGCTGGCGCATATCCATAGAGCAGAGTGTGAATTGCTGGTGGTATCGCTGGGTGTGGATATTTTTGAAGGTGATCCGATCAGCGCGTTTACCTTTCAACACGCCGACTTTATTGCTCTCGGGCAGCGCCTTGCCGCCGCCGGGCTACCCTGCGTGTTTTTGATGGAAGGGGGCTATGCCGTTGAGGATATCGGGGTCAACGTGGTGAACGTCTTACAAGGGTTTGAAGAGGTCATGCAGGGCGTGAAATAAGGCATTAAGGTGACAGTTGCACGAAATTCGGGCAGTCTTATGCCTTTTTGGCCTATGCTGTAGGTCGTTATCTCTTTTTTAATTTGATCGTTCAACGCGGGAGCGGCACGTGGCAGTTTACGGCGGTATTCAGGCACATGAAGTGGAGCGTTGGCTAAATGCCCTCACCAACGCGGCCTATGACCGACGCTGCCCGCTTTCCAAAGTGCACGGGGGAAACGCCCGTGCCCGCACTGCCCGCCAGGATTTGCTTCACCTGGCGACCGCGTTTCGAGGCGGCGAGCGCAGCCGCGACGCCGTTGCCGATGGCCTCAGCCGCTGGTGCCAGCACTATCTCACCGAAGCGGAGTGGTACGTGCTGGTCGGCGGGCGCAGGCCAGCTGCCCAAGCGAAGCCTGCCCCGCGTGTGAGCGAGCCAACCTCTGACACACCGAACGCCGACGAGCAAGCCGCTGACGATGCCTTGGAAGTGCTTTACCAACACCGCGTGGGTTAACCCACGACTGCTTGCACTGTTACAATGGATGCATGAACAGTGCCTCTGCCGCTCCGGCGACCGCCTCCCTCGATGATCCTTTCTACTACTTAGCGAATTTTCGCTTCGTGGTCGCGTGGGTGCAGGCGCGCCACGGAGATTTACTCAGTGCCGATGAGCATCACACGCTCCAGCAGTGGTCGCAGCTGCCCCGCGCTTCTCAAGCGCTGTTAGTGCGGATGGTGATGCGTAAAGGCGAGCTGTTCCGCGTGGATAAGCTTAGCTACCCTGAAATTGGCGATACTCATCAGGCGTTGGCGCCGCTACTGGCGCTTGGCTGGGTGGATGACGCGCCGCTGTTAAGCGTGGAGGAGCTGTTTCGGCTGCTGCGATTAAGCGAGCTGCGCGACGCCCTGAAAGCCTCTATGAATTCCGTTGGGCTGCCGTCTAACGTCACCAAAACAGTGCTTCAGGCGGCGTTAACGCCGGTGCTCACCGTTGCACTGCCGCTGCGCCAGTGGTGGCCTGCCGCCACAACGCACATCGTGCGACTCAACGTCATGGCGCTGTGCGACCGTCTGCGGCTGATGTTCTTTGGCAACCTGCGCCAGGACTGGGCCGAGTTCGTGCTCACCGAGCTTGGCTTGCAGCGTTTTGAACAAGTGCCGCTGACTGCCGAATCACGGGCGTTTCAGCATCGAGACGAGGTGGACACCTACCTGGCACTACACCACCTGCGCGAACGCCTAGAAAACGGTGAGCTGCCTGAACAGCTGGCCACAGAAGTGCCCGCAGCCTCCAACAACCGCTGGCTAGACGCACGCCGTTCGCGGCTGCTGCTAACCCTGGGGCAAACGGCGGAACGTAGCGGCAATACGGAGCTGGCCCTGTCGCTTTACGCTGAATCGACTAACAGCGAGGCGCGCATACGCAGGCTGCGAGTGTTGGAACGCCTGAAGCGCTATTCAGAGGCTTATGAACTCGCTCAGGCCGCGCGCGAGCAGGCGGGGGAGAGCGAAGCCCAAGCGCTGGGGCGCTTGTTGCCCCGCTTGGCGCGCAAGCTGAACCAGCCCGCCCCCCAGGCCGTGAAAGCCGCCGAGGCCCCGACCTACGTGCTGGAGCTTCCTGGCCCTCAATCGGTAGAGCGCGCCGTTGCCGAACACTTATCCACCGCCAGTGCTCCGGTGTTCTATGTGGAAAACTGCCTAATCACCGGGCTTTTTGGTCTGCTGCTCTGGCCAGCGATTTTCAAACCGCTACCGGGGGCGTTTTTTCACCCGTTTCATAGTGGGCCTGCGGATTTGTACCGCGAGGACTTCGTTCGTCAGCGCCAAGCCGAGATCGACGCCTGCCTGGCACAGCTAGACGACGGGCGCTACCGCGAGACGATGCGCGCGACATGGCACGCGAAGCAGGGCATTACCTCGCCGTTTGTGCACTGGGGTGTCTTGAGCGAACCGCTGTTAACAGCCGCGCTTAGCTGCCTGCCCGCCGCGCATCTGCGCGCCTGCTTTACCCGCTTGCTGAGTGACCTAAAGCACAATCGGGCGGGCCTGCCGGATCTTATTCAGCTAATGCCCGATGCGCCCGCCGCGGAGCCTAGCTACCGTATGATCGAAGTGAAAGGCCCCGGTGACCGCCTGCAGGATAACCAGCGCCGCTGGATTGATTTCTTCTGCCGCCACGACATGCCGGTCGAGGTGTGTCACGTGCGCTGGCAGCCAACTTCATGAGCCGCTATCGGGTCGCAGTGCGTACGCTGTGCGATTTCACCGCACGCCAAGGCGACCTCGATCACCGTTTTACCCCTGCGCCCAGCGCCCAAGAGGGCATTGAAGGGCACGCGCTGGTGGCCAAACGGCGGGAAAACATAGCGGGCTACCTGGCCGAATTGCCGCTCTCCGGCGAGTATCAGGGGCTGCGCGTGGCGGGCCGCGCCGATGGCTTCGATGTGGCGGCGAATTGCGTTGAAGAGGTCAAAACCCATCGCGGCAGCCTGGCGCGCATGGCGGATAACCAGCGCGCACTGCACTGGGCCCAGGTGAAGGTATACGGCGCGCTGCTCTGCGCTGAGCGCGGGCTTTCACATATCACGCTGGCGCTGGTGTACCTGGATATTGCCAGCGGTCAGGAAACGCGGCTGACCTTGGAGGCCAGTGCCACAGAGCTTGATGCGTTCTTTACCGACCAGTGCCAGCGCTTTTTAGCCTGGGCCGAGCAGGAGGCTGCCCACCGCGAACGCCGCGATGCGTGGCTCGCCACGCTGACCTTTCCCCACGTGGACTTTCGTCCAGGGCAGCGGGCATTGGCGGAAGATGTGTTTAAAGCCGCCAGCACCGGACGCTGCCTGCTGGCCCAAGCGCCCACCGGCATTGGCAAAACCCTGGGCACGCTGTTTCCCATGCTCTCCGCGATGCCCCGCCAGCGGCTCGACCGCGTTGCTTTTCTCACCATGAAAACCCCTGGCCGCCGCCTTGCGCTCGATGCCTTGGCGAGCCTAGATGCCCCCGCGCAGCCGTTGAGGGTGCTGGAACTCGTCGCCCGCGATAAAGCCTGTGAATACCCCGGCACCGCCTGCCAAGGCGATGCCTGCCCGTTAGCAAAAGGGTTTTACGACCGCTTGCCTGCCGCCCGCCAGGCAGCGGTGGAAAAAGGCTGGCTAGCGCGCGATGCGCTGCGCGAAGTGGCGCTGGCGCATCAGGTTTGCCCCTACTACTTAGGCCAGGAGCTGGCCCGCTGGGCGGATGTGGCGGTGGGGGATGTGAATCACTGGTTCGATAGCCACGCGCTGCTGCACGGGCTTGCCCAGGCCAACGACTGGCGAGTGGGGCTGCTGGTGGATGAGGCGCATAATCTGGTAGACCGTGCTCGTGGCATGTACAGCGCCGCGCTCTCCCAGCAGCGTTTGAGCTACCTGCGCCGTCACTCCCCGCCCGCCTTAGCCAAGCCGCTGGCCCGCGTGGGCAGGCGGTGGCAGGCGCTCAACAAAGAGGCCGCCGAGCACTCTCCAGAACGGCATTACCACTTGCTAGAAGCGCTACCCACCAAGCTGGTGGGCGCACTGCATACCCTGGCCGGGGCTATCTCGGATTATCTCGTGGAGCACCCCGACGGCGCGAATCAGGCACTTCAAGAGCTGCTGTTCGAAGCGCTTACATTCTGCCGCTTGGCGGAATCGTTCGGCGACCACTCGCTGTGCGATTTGGAGATTCAAGGCAAGGGAAGTGCAGTGCTTGGGCTACGCAATGTGATCCCGGCAGACTTTCTCGCCCCGCGCTTTAAGCGCGCTCACTGCACGGTGCTGTTTTCCGCCACGCTGTCGCCTTTCCATTACTACCGTGACCTGCTGGGCCTGCCCGAACAGAGCGTATGGCGCGAGGTGGATTCGCCCTTTGTCGCTCGCCAGCTAGAGGTGCAGCTACGTACGGACATTTCTACGCGCTATCATCATCGTGTTGCGTCGGTAACGCCCATCGTCGCTACGCTGGCAGAGCAGTACCGGCGCTCGCCGGGCCACTATTTAGCCTTTTTCAGCAGCTTTGCTTATCTAGAGCAGGTGATGGACGCGTTCGAGCAGGCGCACCCTGAGATTCCGGTGTTCGCGCAAACGCGCAGTATGCAGGAAGCCGAGCGTGAGGCGTTTTTGGCGCGTTTTACGCCCGGCGGCGGTAAAGGCATCGGTTTTGCCGTGCTGGGCGGTGCCTTCGCGGAGGGAATCGACCTTCCCGGTGATCGGCTCATCGGCGCTTTCGTGGCGACACTGGGCCTGCCGCCCTTTAACGATTTCAACGAAGCGTTAAAAGCGCGCCTGCAAACACGTTTTGGCCAAGGTGATGACTACACTTATCGTATTCCAGGGATGATCAAAGTGGTGCAAGCCGCCGGGCGAGTGATCCGCAGCCCGGACGATGAAGGAGTGGTGGTATTGATGGATGACCGCTTTGCTCAAGCCAAGGTGCGCGCACTGCTGCCGCGCTGGTGGCACCTGGGCTGATCGCTCGGAAAATAGCAGCGCAAAAACAAAAACGGCCACTTGCTCTAGGAGCTAAGTGGCCGTTTTCACTAAATTCATGGTCGGAATAGCAGGATTCGAACCTACGACCTCTGCCTCCCGAAGGCAGCGCTCTACCAAGCTGAGCTATATTCCGAAGGTTGCTAAGGCGTGCTCAACAACGGGACGAATCATACGCAGGCGAAGGGCTTTTTTCAAGCCCCTTTTGCGCGGTTTGTGCAGAGACGCCGTTCCCGGCGATTAGGCCTGGCGGTCGACGGCCAAGCGGGCGAGTTGCGCCATGCTGTCGCGGTAGGCGCTGGCTGGCAGGGCGTCGAGTTCAGCCAGCGCTTTGTCCGCCATCTCTTCTGCCCGGGCACGGGTGTACTCGAGGGCGCCGGTGGCCTGGATGATCGCGAGTACATCGTCTAGCTGCTCGAGACCGCCTTTACGAATCACCTGACGAATCAGCTTGGCTTGCTCGGGGGTGCCACGCTCCATGGCGTGGATCAGCGGCAGCGTGGGCTTGCCTTCGGCCAAGTCATCGCCAACGTTTTTGCCCATGGCCGTGGCGTCGCCCTGGTAGTCCAGCAGGTCATCAATCAGTTGGAAAGCCAGGCCCAGGTAGCGGCCGTAATGCTGCAGTGCGCGCTCCTGCTCGGGCGTGGCTCCGGCAAGCACTGCGCCGCTATGGGAGGCGGCTTCGAACAGCATCGCGGTTTTGCCCTGAATCGTTTCGAAGTAATCCGCCTCGGAAATGCTGGGGTTGCCAATGTTGGTCAACTGCAGCACTTCGCCTTCCGCAATCACGCAAGTCGCGCCGGAAAGGATCGCCATGATACGCATGGAGCCAACGTCGACCATCATCTGGAACGAGCGGGAGTAGAGAAAATCGCCCACCAGCACAGAAGGTGCATTGCCCCAGGCGTCGTTAGCGGTTTTCTTGCCCCGGCGCATGTGCGACTCGTCCACCACGTCGTCGTGCAACAGCGTGGAGGTGTGCATGAACTCGATCAGCGTGGCGAGTGTGATGTGCTTGTCGCCCTCATAGCCCAACGAACGGGCCGCCAGCAGCACCAGAAGCGGGCGCAGACGCTTACCGCCGCTTTCGATGATGTACTGGCCAATGGTCTCCACCAGCGGCACTTTGGAGTTGAGCTGAGCGACGATCGTCTGGTTGACGGCGTCAAAGTCATCGGCCACCACGGCGTGCAGCGGTGAGGGCGAAGGGCTGGCAGGCGGGGTTGGAGAGACGTTGGCTGTCATGGGTTCCGTTCATCGCGGTGGGTAAGAAGAGTGAGGTCATGCTATGGGGCTGCCTGTAAGGCGTCAAGGCGTAGCGCCATGGGGGCGGCATGCCGGTGATTGACAAGTACCGGTGGCCTTGTGGTAAAGCGCGATAGTCGTTATAATCCGCGACCCACTCATCATGCTCCCTGTCAGATGGTTGCCAAAAGGGGCGCCACTCGCAGCAGGTCGATAAGAGCGGAAGGCGATGAGCGTTGGTTACGCGGGGCGTAACCGGCATTAACGACAAGTCCGGAGAGCGACATGTACGCAGTTATCAAAAGCGGTGGCAAACAGTACCGCGTTCAAGAAGGTCAGACCCTCAAGCTCGAGAAAATCGAAGTCGCTACCGGCGAAACGATTGAGTTTGATGAAGTGCTGCTGGTTGCAGACGGCGACGACGTCAACGTTGGTGCTCCGCTGGTAAGCGGTGCCAAGGTTTCCGCCGAAGTTGTTTCCCACGGCCGTGGCGACAAAGTCACCATCATCAAATTCCGCCGCCGGAAGCACCACATGAAGCGTCAGGGCCACCGTCAGTGGTTCACTGAAGTCAAAATTACCGGAATTTCTGCGTAAGCAGCCAATTCCCTTTAGGAGGATTTTGCAATGGCACATAAAAAGGCAGCCGGCTCCACGCGTAACGGTCGCGATTCCGAATCCAAACGCCTTGGTGTGAAACTGTACGGTGGCCAAGCGGCAACCGCTGGTAACATCATCGTTCGTCAGCGCGGCACGCGTTTCCACGCCGGCACTGGCGTGGGCGTTGGTCGTGACTACACGCTGTTCGCACTGAACGATGGCGTCGTGAAGTTCGAGACCAAAGGTCCGAAGAACCGTAAATTCGTCAGCATCGTATCTGCCTAAGCAGCCTAGGTTGCTTTGTGTAAGTGTTCTTGTGTCACTTACGCAGTGCGAAGATGACGAAAAAAAGCCCCGCCATGGCGGGGCTTTTTTGTCTTTTCGATCCCTTTTGCCCGCATGAGGCGGGTGGGGATAGTGCAGTGAGGGCGGCGGAAGCGGCCGGGAGAATCCAATGCAGTTCGTCGATGAAGCCTCGATCATTGTTGAGGCAGGTAAAGGCGGCAATGGCTGTCTGAGCTTTCGCCGCGAGAAATATGTGCCCAAAGGTGGCCCCGATGGTGGCGATGGCGGCCACGGTGGCAGCGTCTACCTGATTGGTGATGACGCGCTCAACACCTTGATCGATTTCAAATTTCAGCGCTTCTACAAAGCTGAAAACGGGCAGGGCGGTATGGGCCGCCAGATGAGCGGTAAAGCCGGGGAAGACTTGCACGTCAAAGTGCCGGTGGGCACCACGGTGATCGATGAAGACACCCTCGAGGTGATTGCCGACGTGACGGAAATCGGTCAGGTCGTGCTGGTGGCCGAAGGCGGTCGCCGTGGGTTGGGAAACATTCACTTCAAATCCTCCACCAACCGTGCACCGCGCCGTACCACGCCGGGCACCGAAGGCGACCGTCGTAACCTGCGCCTGGAAATGAAAGTGATGGCGGATGTGGGCCTACTGGGCATGCCCAACGCCGGTAAGTCGACGCTGATTCGTTCCGTGTCGGCGGCCAAGCCCAAAGTGGCCAACTACCCGTTCACTACGCTGGTGCCGAACCTGGGCGTGGTGAAGCTGGGTATGCATGAGCACTTTGTAATGGCCGACGTACCGGGGCTGATTGAAGGTGCCTCCGACGGCGCTGGCCTAGGGCTGCGCTTCTTGAAGCACCTGACCCGCACGCGGCTGCTGTTCCACGTGGTCGATGTGGCGCCGTTCGATGAGTCTGACCCAGTAGAAGCGGCGCAGGCGATTATTCACGAGCTTGGCCAGTTCTCTCCAGCGCTCTCCGAGCGGCCCCGCTGGCTGGTGCTGAACAAGTTCGATCTGCTGCCGGAAGAGGAGCGCGAGGCGCGCGCCCAGGCGATTATTGATGCGCTGAACTGGGATGGCCCCGTCTTCCGCATTTCGGCGATCAGCAGTGAAGGCACCGATAAGCTGGTGCAAGCCGCTTATCGCTGGCTCACCGAGCAGCAGCGTTTGGAAAACGAAGACGAAGAGGCCCATGCCCGCGAGCAGGAGATGCGTCGCCGCATGGAAGAGGAGTCGGTGGCCCGTACCGAGGCCCGCCTTGGCCGTCGTCGTAAGCGCGATGATGAAGAAGACGATGACGATTTCGACGACGATGATTACGATGTCGAAGTGGAGTACGCCCCGTAAGCCAGCGGCGTACTAGCTAGAATGAAACGCGTGAGCGCAATGGCGTGGGAGAGTCGCGACGTGGAACACAACGAGCAGTTGCCGGGCCGTGAGGCGCTGAGTAGCGCCCGCCGGGTAGTGGTCAAAATTGGCAGCGCGCTGCTCACTAATGATGGTCGCGGGTTGGATGAAGCGGCCATCGGCGGCTGGGTGGATCAAATCGCCGCCCTGCATCAGCAGGGGAAAGAGGTGGTGCTGGTCTCCTCCGGTGCAGTGGCAGCCGGCATGGTACGCCTAGGCTGGCAGGCGCGCCCTAGCGCCGTGCACGAGCTTCAGGCGGCCGCCGCCGTGGGCCAAAATGGCCTGACCCAGTGCTACGAGCAGCACTTTGCCCGTCACGGCATGCTCACCGCGCAGATTCTGCTCACCCACGACGACCTCTCTAACCGCAAGCGCTACCTGAACGCGCTCTCGGCGCTGCGCACGCTGGTCGAGATGCGCGTGGTGCCGGTCATCAACGAAAACGATACCGTCGTCACCGACGAGATCCGCTTTGGCGATAACGACACCCTCGGCGCGTTGGTGGCGAACCTGCTGGAAGCCGATGCGCTGCTGCTGCTCACCGACCAGGAAGGCCTGTTCGATGCCGACCCCCGCCATAATCTTGACGCCACGCTGATTACTGAGGGGCGTGCTGACGACCCCCGCTTGGCCGCCGTGGCGGGCGGCGGCGGGGCGCTGGGCCGGGGGGGGATGAGCACCAAGGTGCGTGCTGCCCAGCTCGCGGCGCGCTCCGGCGCGGTGACCGTGATTGCCAGCGGCCGCCAGCCGGAGGTGATCACTCGCGTCATGGGGGGCGAAGCGCTCGGCACGCTGCTGCGTCCGGATCAAGCGCCGATGGCGGCGCGCAAGCGCTGGCTGGCGGGACAGCTTCAGGTGCGCGGTACGCTGGTGCTGGATGCGGGTGCGGTCAACGTGCTGCGCGACAAAGGCTCCAGCCTGCTGGCGGTGGGCGTGCGTGACGTGCAGGGCAGTTTCAAGCGCGGCGACATGGTGCTGTGTGTGGACGAGCAGGGCGCTCGCGTGGCCAAGGGATTGGTCAACTACGGCGCTGATGAAGCCCGCCAACTAGCGGGCCAGCCAAGCCACCAGATCGAAGCCATCCTTGGTTACGTGGAAGCCCACGAACTGATCCACCGCGACAACCTGGTGGTGGTTTAAACGACGGGTTAGCCGCGCCGCTTCGGCGGTAGCGGTACCTGGCGCGGCCAGTCGTCGGGTACCACCATCAGCCGCGTTAGCGGTCTCTCCTGGTCACTATTTTCTTGGCAACTCTCTTCCCGGCAGTTCTCTTCTTCCTGTGGGTCGTACAGCATTACTTGCTGCGGCCCGTAGCGGTTGATCTGCGCCATCACGTCCGCTATCTGCGCTTGGGCGGGGCCAAATGCGTCGAGCATTGGCGGCGCTAACCAGTGGGGCTTTTCCAGCCAGGCGATCTGAAGAGACGTGCTGTAGCGTTCGGCCACGCTGGGCCAAGCGTGTTGATAGCACCACCACCCTCGCCGATGCTCGGCGGTTGCGCCGGTTGGTGGTGGCAGTGCGACATGCCAGGGGTAAAACAGCACGCCGGGCATGGCAAGCCGTTGGGTGAGCCGTGCGCTGAGCGTCGCGGACTCCGCGATGTCTCTGGGCGTTAGCCAATGCGCCATGGCGGCCTTTGCAGGGGCCGTGCGGGAGAGTGGTAGCTGGTGGTGCAGAAGGTGACCGCACTTCAACGCCAAGCTGTCCAAGCCGCCGGGGCCAATCCAGCGGCTTTGGCTGGTGGGCTCTCCCGGCCCGTCCGGCAGGCCGAGATAAAATTTGATGGCCACTTCTAAATGAATGGGGGAGGGGAGATCCCGCGTGCGGTAGAGCAAGTCCAGCTCTCCCAAGGTGTTGCGGCGCTGGGTGATGCGTAGGTTGTTGGCCAGTAGGCGAGTATTAGGGGCGTTATCCAGTAACAGCTGCCAAAGCCGTTCATGGTAGTGGCCCATGCGCGTGGTCAGCTTGCCATCTAGGGCTTGCACCCTGGGTAGCAGGGTGTCGAGCCACTTATGCTGCTCTTCTGCTAAGCCCAGCGCGGAACGTGTGGGGCGGCCTGGGTAATCGCCAAGGGTCACCAAATCTGGTGTGACGATGAGCCACGCCATATCGCGCAGCACCGCATGGTGAATCCCATCGCTGACACCTTCGGCGGAGGTCGTCAAAAGTCTCTCCTATCAACCGGCCCGATATACGACTGAGTTAGCCGCTTGCTGCTACGCTAAACACATTACCTCGCGATGCCAATAAAATCCCCTAGATACACGCAAAGGAGTGTTGCATGGGCAGTGCCAAATCGAAAAAGCAAAAATCTAAAGCGAAGAAATCCTCGGCGAAAACGTCCACCACCAATGCGCCGCAGCGGCTAACCCCCGAGACGGGCGCCGCGCTGTTCGAAGATGCCCGCTCACGGCTTGAAGCGGTCTTCAACGCGCTGGCGATTCATCCCGATGCCCAGGCCCGGTTGATGCAGCCCAGCCTCTCGCTGCAAGTGAGTGTACCGGTGCGCATGGACGATGGCAGTTTGAAGGCGTTTCCCGCCTGGCGAGTGCAGTACGACACCAGCCTCGGCCCGGCCAAGGGGGGCGTGCGCTTTCACCCCGATGTGAATCAGCATGAAGTGACCACTTTGAGCTTTTGGATGGCGGTGAAGTGTGCAGTGGTGGGCCTGCCCTATGGCGGCGGCAAAGGCGGCGTGCAGGTGGATGCCAAGGCGCTTTCTTCGTTAGAGCGCGAGCGCTTGGCGCGGGGCTATATTCGCGCCATTGCCGACATCATGGGGCCAGACCGAGACATTCCCGCACCGGATGTGAATACCGATGCCACCGTCATGGGCTGGATGATCGATGAGTATGAGCAGATTCGGCGCGCCCAGGCGCCTGCTGCCATCACCGGGAAACCGCTATCGCTTGGCGGCTCGCCGGGGCGGGTCGAGGCCACGGGGCGCGGAGCGCTCACCGTATTGGATTTATGGGCCGAGCGCGAAGGGCGCAAGCCCGAGGAGACCACGCTGGCCGTGCAAGGGTTTGGCAATGCGGCCTTTCACTTTGCGCGCTTGGCAAGCCAGCGTGGCTACAAGGTGGTTGCGGTCTCCGACTCCAGCGGTGCGATCTACCATGCCGATGGGCTCGATGTCGCGGCGGCGAAGGAGGACAAGAAGCAGCATGGCAAGCTGTCAAAAAGCCAGCAGGGCAAAGCCATGTCTGGAGATGACTTGTTGACCCTGGAGGTCGATGTGCTGGTGCTCGCCGCGCTGGAAAATCAGCTGCATCGCGACAACGTGGGCGAGGTGAAAGCAGGCGCGGTGCTTGAAATTGCCAACGGGCCGCTCACTAGCGATGCGGATGCGGCGCTGGAAAAACGCGGCGTGCCGGTGCTGCCCGACGTGCTGGCGAATACCGGCGGCGTCATCGTGAGCTATTTCGAGTGGCTGCAAAACCGTGCGGGCGAAACCTGGCAGGAAGAGGAGGTCAATCAGCGTCTGGATCGCCGACTCGGCGATGAGGCCAAGCGGGTGCTGATGAGGGCGGAGGAGGAGCAGATCACCTATCGTCAGGCTGCTTACCGGCAAGGTATTGAGCGCATTGCAGCGGCGATCATGGCTCGAGGGAACTGCCAAGACTGCCGCTAATGAGCGACGCAACGCAAGCGGCGGGTCCGAAGGCCCGCCGCTGTGTCAGTGCTGGCACACTGCCATGCTAACTGACATGTGGATCGCTTGAGTGATCAGTCGCGCTCCATTTGGGTGACGTCGAAGGAGCCCTGACGCAGGCTCAACTCCAGCTCGCGGCCGTTCTGCTCTCGACCCTCAACCTCGATGATGCCGCTCTTATCGATATCGATGCTTTCGAATTCGGTCATGCCTTCCTGGCGGGCAGCATCAAGTGCTTGGCGGACGTCCTCTTCACTCATACCCCAGGCGCCGGTAATCAGACGCTTGCGCTCTTCTTGCAGGCTTTCGCCGTTATCGATGGAGAAATCCACGTCGGCGTACCATTCGTCATCCAGCCAACCTTCCACTTCTACGCGGCCACGGTCGTCCACGTTGATCTCTTCGATGTGGCTGAACCCATAGTCGTTGGCGTAGGTCAGAATGTCATCGATCCGGTCCAACGGCTGCGTGTCGGCTTGGGCGCTGCCCGCTGCGGCGGCCAGGAGAAGCGCAGAGGTCGGGATCAGCAGCATTTTTTTCATAGCGTTCATATCAAATTCCTTCTTTGCTTAGTGAATGCATTGCCGGATGATGCCTAACGAAGGTCAGTCAGCGAATGCGACAGGGTATTTATATCACCGGGGGTCTTTCCTAAACCTGACAAAGCCGTTCATCTAGCGTTCATGTTGCCTTTGGCATCCTAGTCTTATGAAAACGACGTCTCTCCTCTCACTCAAGCAGTTACCCTGGCAGCGGCTCCCTTTGACAGGGGGGCTGGCGCTACTGCTGGTGCTCGTATTGATGGGTAGTGCGACCGGTGACCAGCACTGGGAGGCGCTGCATGGCGAAGTGCGGCGAGGCGACGTGGTTCCCCTGGATACCATTCTCGACTGGCTCGACGCCCACTACATCGGCGACGTGTTGGAGGTCGAAATCGAGCGCGACGATGGGCTGGTCGAGTATGAAATCAAGCTGCTAGGCCCCCAAGGGCAGGTCGTCGAGTTCGAGTTTGATGGCCAGAACGGCCAGCTCATGCAAATTGAAGGCGTGCGCATCCGCGACATGCAGCGTTGATACGGTTACCTGCAATATCCCGTCTTTACTGAGTGTATTCATAAGGGTGTGTTGATGAAGTGTTTACTGGTAGAGGACGACCAGGCGCTTGCCCGTGAGCTGAGCCAAGCGCTGCAAGATGGCGATTGGATCGTCGAGCGTGCGGAGAACGGCCAGGAAGCGGACTTTTTGGTGCGCACCGAAGCGTACGATACGGTCATTTTGGATATCGGCCTGCCCGATGGTGACGGCACCCGTTGGCTCTCTTCCTGGCGGGAGGATGGCATCGACCTTCCGGTGCTGATTTTGACCGCCCGCGAACGGTGGGCCGATAAAGCCGCTGGCTTTACCGCCGGTGCCGATGACTACGTCACCAAACCTTTCGAACCCGCCGAAGTGCTGTTTCGCCTGCGGGCCTTGGTGCGCCGTACCCATGGCCATGCGCACCCGGTGCTCAAAGTGGGCGAGCTTAGCCTGGATACCCATACGCAGCATGTCACCTTGGTGGGCAGGCCGGTGAGCTTGACCGCCCAGGAAACCCGTCTCTTGAGCTACCTGATGCACGCCTCTCCTCGGGTCGTCAGCCGTAGCGAGCTGTCCGAGCACGTGTACGACCGTGACCACGAACCCGACTCCAATGTGATCGACGTTCAGGTTAGCCGTCTGCGTCGCAAGCTGGGCGCGTGGCGCATCGCAACGCTGCGTGGTCAGGGGTACCGCCTGCTAGCCGATGAGCCAAGCGATTCATGAGCGCCAACGTCGTTACTTGGAGCCAGCGCTGGGCTAACCGCTCCATCACCCTACGTCTGCTGCTGGCGGTGCTGCTCATGGTGCTGCTGGCACTCCCCGTGGCCGGCTGGCTGTTGTCCCATCACTACCGTGCCTCTGCGGTCAACGCGTTCGATGAACGGCTGGAAGCGACCCTCAACGTGGTCATTGCGGGGGTGACTTACGACCCGCTCACCGAGCAGCTCCACTACGAGCGCGCGCTGGGTGACCCGCGTTTCGACCACGTGTACTCAGGCTGGTATTGGCAGATTACCGACGATGCGAACCACTCGGTCACGTCGCGGTCGTTATGGGATCAGCGCTTGCCGGTACTGGAGAGCGAGCGAGTGACCGCCCGCACGCTGCCAGGCCCGCGTGGCCAGCAGCTACGCGTCGTAGAGCGCGATATCTATTTGGGCGCGTTGGAGACGCCGCTGCACGTGAGCGTCGCCGCACGTGACGACGACTTGCGCGAAGACGTTCGGGCTTTTCAGCAGATGCTGTGGCTGGGACTGTTAGGCCTGGGTGCGCTGCTGCTAGGCGTGCTGGCACTACAAGTGCGTTGGGGGCTCGCGCCGCTGCGGCGCATGAACGCCAACTTACGTGATGTAGAGCAGGGGCGGGCCGAGCAGTTGGAGACCCGTTTGCCCGACGAGCTGGCCACCTTGGCGACGTCCATGAATGCCGTGCTGGCCCGCGATCAGCGGCTCATCGAGCGGGGCCGCCACACCGCAGGCAACTTGGCCCACGCCCTCAAAACACCGATCAGCGTCATGCGGCTGTTGGCCAAACAGCTACCCAGCGAGAGCCGCAGTGCCTGGGAAGCCGAGCTGTCGCGTATCGATAGCGCCGTGCGTCACCACTTGGCGCGGGCTTCCGCGGCAGGTGAGGGCGTGCGCTTTGCCCCAGTAGCACTACAAGAGACGCTATCGCCGCTCATCACCGGGCTTGCCCGGCTCGCGCAGCGCCGTCATATTACGCTGCGTCAAACCGTGCATAGCGGCGTGCGGGTGCATATGGACGGTCAAGACCTGCAGGAGATGGTGGGTAACCTGCTGGACAACGCCCTGCGCTGGGCCAACAGCGACGTGCATATCCGCCTGCAGGCACAGGGGAACACGCTGCGGTTGGTGGTGGGCGATGACGGCCCCGGTATGACCCCGCAGGAGTGCCAGGCAGCGGTCCAGCGCGGCAAGCGGCTGGATGAACAGCGCTCTGGCAGCGGCTTGGGATTAGCCATCGTGACGGACCTCGTCACGCTTTATCATGGCCAGATGCGCCTTCAGCGCGCCGAGTCTGGCGGTTTAGAGGTAGTCATTGAACTGCCTGTGGTCGCTACTTAACGAGCTTAAGAGCGATGCAACACACAGCACAGAGGGTGTGAAATGACACAAATCGCCACGACGTTACCCGACGTACTGGTCGGGCCTTTGCTGCGTCGGCTCTCGCCGTCGCGGCTCATCTTATGGCTGGTAGCGACCCGTCCGCTGACCATGCAGCTCGTGCTGAACCCCGAGCAAGAGGAGCAGCAGACCCACGCGTTAGACAACGCCCATCAGTGCGTGGCGATTGGACGGCATGCTTATATTCACTGTATCGACCTTTCGCTGCCCGCTGCGCTGCCCACCGACACCCGTATTGCCTACGACCTGCAGGTACAAAGCACTGACGGCGCGTGGCAGCCCCTGCCGGAGTGGGCACCGTGGCTATGCCACGATGGCTATGACTACCCAGGCTTTGTGTTGGCCTCTCGCCACCACCGTTTGATGCACGGCTCCTGCCGTAAACCCCATCACGACAGCGCCGATGGCCTAGTGCGGGCCGATCACTGGATAGCCGAGCGCCAGGAGTCTCCTACCGAGTGGCCCGCATGGCTGCTGATGACCGGCGACCAAGTGTACGTGGATGACGTGGCAGGCCCCATGCTGCGGGCGGTGCATGCGCTGATCGCCCGCCTGGGGCTGGTGGATGAGCTGCTCGAGGGCGCTACCGTCGATGACAGCCAAGCGCTGTATAACGCCCCGGAAAGCTACTATCACCGAGAGGCGCTGCTGCCGGATGTCACCAGCAATGCGGCGCTGCGTGAGCGCTTTTTTGGCGGCGTCAAAAAGCCGGTATTCACCTCGGCGAACGCCCAGAATCACCTGATGACGCTGGCCGAGATGCTCGCCATGTACTGCTTGGTGTGGTCGCCCACGCCGTGGCAGGTGATTGCCTATGACGCCCCGGCGTTAGGCGACAAAGAGGCCGAGGCTTATCGAGAAGAGCAGGCGATCATTGAAGCCTTTGTAGAGGGCCTGCCTCAGTGCGCGCGGCTGATGGCCCACGTGCCCAGCCTGATGATTTTTGATGACCACGATGTGACCGACGACTGGAACCTGACCGCCGACTGGGAGCGCTGCGCCTACGGCCACCCGTTCTCCAAACGCATCATCGGCAATGCGCTGGTGGCGTACCTGCTCTGCCAGGGCTGGGGTAATGCGCCCGATAAACTTAACCCGTTGCTCCACCAGGCGATCACCCTGTTTGACGATGTCGGCCCGCTGAACCCTAGCGCCCAGGATGCCCTCATCGAGCGGCTGCTGCGCTTTCAGGGCTGGGAGTTTCAGGTGCCGGGCACGCCCGCGCTCATCGTGCTGGACACCCGCACGCGCCGCTGGCGCAGCGAGCGCAGCCCCAGTCGCCCATCGGGCTTGATGGATTGGGAAGCGCTGATGGAGATGCAGCAAGCGCTGCTGGGCACAAAGAGCGCCGTGATCGTCTCGCCTGCGCCCATGTTTGGCGTCAAGCTGATCGAAAGTATCCAAAAACTTTTCACCCTGGCGGGCAAGCCGCTGGTGGTCGACGCCGAGAACTGGATGGCGCACCGGGGCGCGGCCAACGTGCTGCTGCATATCTGGCGGCACTCCAAAACCCCCGGTAACTACGTGATCCTCTCAGGGGACGTTCACTACTCCTTTGCCTACGACATCGTCGTGCGCCGCCAGAAGCGGGCGCCACAGCTCTGGCAAATCACGTCGAGCGGGGTGAAGAACACCTTTCCCAAACAGCTGCTGAATACCTTTGACCGCCTGAACCGCTGGCTCTACGCGCCGCTGTCGCCGCTTAACTGGTTCACCAAGCGGCGCAAGCTCAGCATCTACCCCCGCGATCCAGACCAGGCCAGCGCCGGAGAGCGATTGTGGAACGCCAGTGGCATCGGTTTGGTGAGCCTGGACGAGCAGGGCAAACCAACGGATGTTCGCCAGCTCGATGCCAGTGGAGGCGACGTGGTCTTTCCGCCGCCGAAGGTGCCTATCGACCCGTAAAGAACCGCTAGCTGTCATACAATTGTCATCACAATAACGCAGGCTTGCTGCCCTAGAACCTTCCTCATGGAGCGTTACAAATCATAGGGATAGTAGACGTTTGATAGGGCAGCAGGCATATGACCGCACAAGAAGCGCAGTGGCTAAATCAAATTATTGCGGCAGAAGAGCTGCACGTGCTGTTCCAACCCATCGTGGACGCCAATCAGCAGGCCATTTACGGCTATGAAGCGCTGATTCGCGGGCCAAAAACGTCCCCGCTGCACTCTCCCCTGCGGTTATTCGATGTGGCGACCCAGGCGGGCCTGCTGGTCGAGCTGGATCTTCTGTGTCGGCGTCTCGCCATTCGTCGGTTTGCCGAGCTCGAACTGCCGGGACTGCTGTTTCTCAACGTGATGCCGTTGACCATCGTGGAGCGTGATTTCCGCGAAGGGCTGACGATGAGCTTCATCCAAGAGAGCGGCCTGCCCCCTGAGCGCGTGGTCATCGAGTTGACCGAACACGTGCCGATTCATGACTACGAACTGATGCGTCAAGCGGTGGACCACTACCGCGATATGGGCTTTCAGGTCGCGTTGGATGATTTGGGGGCCGGGCACTCCAGCCTGCGCCACTGGTCAGAGCTGCGGCCCGATTTCGTCAAGCTCGACCGCCACTTCATCTCAGGGATCGACAAAGAGCCTGCCAAACGGGAGTTTTTGCGCTCCATTTTGGACGTGGCGCGCAGTCTCGACTGCCAGCTCATCGCCGAAGGCGTTGAAACGGCCGCTGAACATCTCTGTTTATGGGAGCTAGACAGAGGCCTTGCGCTGCTGCAAGGTTTCTACTTCGCTCGGCCAAGCCTTCAGCCTCCCATGCAGCTCAATACGCTCCTGCCTGCCACGACCCAGCTCAAAAGCCCGGCGGGTCGCACCGCGCACTCCATTTTACGCCCGATCGAGAGCGTCTCGGCGAGCTGTTCGGTACCCACGCTGGCCGAGCGCTTTCGCGGGGACCCGCGGCTGCGCTGCGTGGCGGTGATCGAAGCGGGTGTTCCCGTGGCGGTGGTGCGCCGCAATGCCTTCCTCACGCTGTTCACCAACCAGTACAGCCACGCGCTGTACGCTAAGCGCTGCGTGCTGGAGATCGCCGATCCTAAAATGATCGTGGCGGATGCGGATCTCTCCCTAGAAGCGCTGAGCCAGCAGCTCACCGACAGCCGCGACATCGAACAGGAGGATTTCGTCATCGTCGATGGCGAGGGGCAGTACCTGGGGATGGGCAATATCGTCGATCTGCTGCGTGAGATTACCGCGATTCAAGTGCGCCAAGCGCGCCACGCCAATCCACTCACCGGGCTGCCCGGCAATATTCTGATCAACGAAACCTTGGCTTCGTATTTATCCCAAGGCAGCGGCTTCGCGGCGGCCTACGTGGATTTGGATAACTTCAAGGCGTTTAACGACGCCTACGGCTATGCCCGCGGCGACCACGTGATCATCTCACTGTCCCGATTGCTGCAGGCGCAGGTGGAGAGTGCCGGCGGCTTTATCGGCCATATCGGCGGCGACGATTTCATGATGTTACTGCCGCTGGAACACTGGGAAAGCGTCTGCCAGCAGATTCTCCACTCTTTCGAAGTGATGGCGCCTGGCTTTTACGAGGAGAGTGACCGTCTTCAGGGGGGGATCTCCATCGAAAGCCGCCAGGGCGGCGTGACATTCTTCCCCTTCGTCAGTGTCTCGATTGCCGTCAAGCCGATTACCGACCCCGCTCCCTGCAAGGCGCTGGATATCGCTGCGCAGCTCTCGGAGCTGAAGCATCAGGCCAAGAAAATCGCCGGCAACAGCCTGTTCGTGGAGCGGCGCGGCTGCTGCGTGGGCGGCGACTGTTAGTCGTCACGGATTCGTCACCTAGGCGTCATGAGAGTGTCCCGAGGCTGTCACATCGGATCGCCACTATGGCGTTAACACTTCTTAACTCGCTTAGGTGATGCATGCATACTCTCTCTATCTCTCGTACGCTGTTGAGCGCCGCCGTTGCGGGCGCGTTTGCACTGGCAGCGGTCACTGCCTCTGCTGATCTCTCTTCGCGCTACATGGACAACGACGGCGACATGATCGCCGACGTGCCCAGCGATGAGTCGCAGTGGGTCAATCCGGATACGCTGGTATTTGCTTACACGCCGGTTGAAGATCCGGCCGTGTATGCCGACGTTTGGGCCGATTTTCTGGATCACCTGAGCGACGCTACCGGTAAAAACGTCCAGTTCTTCCCGGTGCAGTCCAACGCTGCCCAGCAGGAAGCGCTGCGAGCCGGTCGCCTCCACGTGGCGGGCTTCAACACGGGCGGTGTGCCGGTGGCAGTCAACTGCGGTGGCTTCCGCCCCTTCGCCATGATGGCGGCGGAAGACGGCAGTTTCGGCTACGAGATGGAAATCATCACCTACCCCGATAGCGGTATCGAGTCGGTGGAAGACTTAGCCGGTCGTCAGCTGGCGTTTACCTCCGAAACGTCCAACTCCGGTTTCCGCGCGCCTTCCGCGCTGCTGCGCTCCGAGTACGGCCTGGAAGCGGGTGAAGATTTCGAGACAGCTTTCTCTGGCTCTCACGACAACTCCATCCTGGGCGTAGTGAACAAAGATTACGACGCCGCCGCCATTGCCAACTCCGTGGCCAAGCGCATGCTGTCACGCGATGTGGTGAGCGAAGGCGATTACAACGTCATCTACACCTCGGAAACCTTCCCCACCACGGCCTATGGTCTGGCGCACAACCTGAGCCCGGAGCTTGCCGAGCAGATTCAGGATGCGTTCTTCAGCTACGACTGGGAAGGCACACCGCTGGAAGCCGAGTTTGCCAACTCCGGTGAAGCTCAGTTCATTCCGATCACCTATCAAGAGAACTGGTCAGTGATCCGTACCATCGCCGATGCTAACGGTGTGACGTACGACTGCGACTAATCCATCGGTCGTTCCATGATTTTCTCGGCCAGGAGGGCGACCTCCTGGCCGAGCCGCTATGTAGCCATTAGAGACGTGCTTGTGAACGCAAGCACGGACGCATAAGAGATTGAGGCATCCTCCATGTTGACACTCACCGGCGTTGGCAAGCGTTACCCGACCGGCGACCGCGCGCTGACCGATATCCAGCTCTCGCTGCCGAAAGGGCAGGTTATGGCACTTATTGGCCCGTCTGGCGCGGGAAAGAGCACGTTGATCCGCTGCGTGAATCGTCTGGTAGAGCCCACCCAAGGCAGCATTCGATTGGAAGACGTGGAGCTGACGAAACTCTCAGGCAGCCGCCTGCGTCATGCTCGCCGCTCCATGGGGATGATTTTCCAAGAGTACGCCCTGGTGGACCGCCTGAGCGTGATGGAGAACGTGCTCTCTGGCCAGCTGGGCTATGTTGGTTTCTGGCGCAGTTTTTTACGCCGCTACCCGCAGGAAGCCGTGGCAGAAGCGTTTCGCTTGCTTGAGCGTGTAGGCCTGCCCCACGCGATCGATAAGCGCGCCGATGCGCTCTCCGGTGGCCAGCGTCAGCGGGTGGGCATTGCCCGGGCGCTGCTACAAAGCCCCAAACTGCTGCTGGTGGATGAACCCACCGCGAGCCTGGACCCTAAAACCTCTCGCCAAATCATGCGCTTGATTCGCGAGCTGTGCGCCGAGCGCGAGCTGGCCGCCATCATTAACATTCACGATGTGGCGTTGGCCCAGCAGTTTGCCGATCGCATCGTCGGGCTGCGCGCCGGGGAGATCGTTTTCGACGGTAAGCCCAGCGATCTGACCAGCGAGATGCTGACCACCATTTACGGCGAAGAGGATTGGGACACCACCCCTGAGCCTGCCGATGATGACGAGGAGGAGAGCAGCGGCGCTACGTCTAACGCCACGCCGCCCCAGGCAGCCACGGCACCACACACGCCGCGCCAGAACCGCTTAGCGAGTGGAGGCGCGCAATGAGCACGACGGACGCTCAAGCCCGCCAGCAGGCCGCCCGCCAAGGCCAGTGGCGTCGGCTGCCGCTGATAGAGAGCCGCCGCCTGCGTTGGGCGCTGGCGCTGGGTGGCGTGGTGTACCTGATGCTGGCGCTGGCATCGGTGGAAGTGAACTGGGCGCGGGTGGCGGAAGGTGCCGGGCGTGCGCTGAACTTTCTCGGCGCGTTTTTGCAGCCGGATTTTGTCAGCCGCCAAAGCGATATTCTGGCGGGCTTGATGGAAAGCCTGACCATGACGTTGACCTCGACGGTGATCGGCGTTCTGCTGGCCATCCCGGTGGGGCTAGGGGCTGCGCGCAATATCGCCCCTTTACCGATCTACGCGGTGTGCCGGGCCATCATCGCCGTCTCGCGCACTTTCCAAGAGGTGATCATTGCCATTCTGTTTGTGGTGATGTTCGGCTTTGGCCCCTTTGCGGGCATGCTCACGCTGGCCTTTGCCACCATCGGCTTTATGGCCAAGCTGCTGGCAGAAGATATCGAAGACCTCGACTGGAAACAGGTAGAAGCCGTGCGCGCCACCGGGGCGAGCTGGTGGCAAACCATGAATCATGCCGTGCAGCCTCAGGTGATGCCGCGGTTGATCGGGCTTTCTATGTACCGGCTGGATATCAATTTCCGCGAGTCGTCGGTGATCGGCATTGTCGGGGCGGGGGGGATTGGCGCGACGCTCAACACCTCGCTCAGCCGCTACGAGTACGGCACCTCGGCCGCCATTTTGCTGATCATCATCGCCATTGTGCTGATGAGTGAGTACGCCTCCAGCCATGTGCGTCGCTGGACGCAGTAGCGCGCCGTCAAACGCTTGTTGCCAACCCTTTACGTAAAGTCTGAAGGTAAAAGGAATTCTCCATGCCGGTGTCAACTTCCTCAAACGGTGTGCCACAGTGGCAGCGGCGCACCACCCGCGCCCAGTGGTTGCAGTACCTCGCTTGGCTGGCGGGCGTTAGCCTGTTCTTACTCTGCTGGAAAGTGATCTCTGACAACACCATGTGGGTGTTCGTGGAAGACGCTGGCCGCCAGGGTAGCGACCTGATTAGCCGTATGATGCCGCCCCGCTGGGAGTACGCCAGCGAGCTTTGGAAACCCATGTGGGACACGCTCAATATCGCCACCTTGGGCACCGCACTAGGCATTATGATGGCGTTTCCGGTGGCGTTTTTAGCCGCGCGTAACACCACGCCGCATCCGCTCGTGCGCAGCTTGGCGCTGACCATCATCGTCTCGTCGCGTTCGATCAACTCGCTGATTTGGGCGATGCTGCTGGTGACCATTCTTGGCCCTGGCGTGCTGGCGGGCATCATCGCCATCGCGCTGCGCTCGATTGGCTTTGTGGGCAAGCTGCTCTATGAAGCCATTGAGGAGATCCATCCCACACCGGTGGAAGCCATCAGCGCCACGGGCGCCAGCCGCCTGCAGGTGATGAACTACGGCGTGCTGCCGCAAATCATGCCTGCCTTTGCGGGGATCAGCGTGTACCGCTGGGATATCAACATTCGCGAATCGACGGTGCTGGGGCTGGTGGGCGCAGGTGGCATAGGCCTGCAGCTGAACGCCTCCATCAACAGCCTAGCGTGGAATCAGGTCAGCGTGATTTTCGTGCTCATCTTTGCCACGGTGCTGGTGTCGGAGTGGGTCTCGGCTCGCGTGCGTCACGCTATCATTTAATCCGTTCACGTTAGGAGCATCGCCATGCGCTTTCCTCATGCCGAGATCACCACCATCGATTTGATGCGTCACGGCGAACCGCAGGGTGGACGGATGCTGCGGGGCAGTACCGACCACCCGCTCAGCGACACCGGCTGGCAGCAGGTGACCGACGCAGTGATGCGCCATACGGTGGATGGACGCCCACCCTATGATGCCATCGTCAGCTCGCCGCTGGCCCGCTGCCGGGAGTTCGCGCTTTGGCTGGGGGAGGAGTTCGACCTGCCGGTGCAGGTGGACGACGATCTAGCCGAGCTGCACCTGGGCGAGTGGGAGGGGAAAACCTATGCGCAGGTGTATGAGCAGGAAGGCACCGAGCAAATGAGCGCCTTCTGGTACGACCCCGCCCGCGCCGCGCCGCCCCGTGGTGAAACCCTTGCCGAGCTGGATGCCCGCGTCAGCGAAGCGTGGCGTCGGCTGTTGCTCCATCCCCCCGGCCGCCATGTGCTGGTGGTGGCACATCTGTTCGTGTGCAACGCCCTGCTGCGCCAGGTGCTGGAACAGCCGCTGAGCAATGGCTTGGTCATGGATTTGCCCTACGCGGCGATGAGCCGCCTGCGTCACGAGCGCCATGCGCTGGGTGATAGCACGTTTATCGAGTGGATAGGCCGTTAACGGCGAGTGGTGGAGTAGCGGGTGAACGGCGCTTAAGCCATGATAAGAGGCACTGTGACTAGGCCACCTTGGAGCTTGTTCATGCCGTTAACCCGCTTCTCTTCGCTGTTGACGCTCGTCGCTCTACTGCTATTGGCAGGCTGTGCCAGTAAAGAGGTCGCCATGACGCCCGCGCCCAGCTCGCCATCGGGCATCTCGATGGAGCGCGCGTTGATTCTCTCCCATGCTCAGCAGGCTATTGGTACTCCTTACCGCTTTGGCGGTAACTCGCCGGATGGCCTGGACTGCTCAGGTTTGGTCGAAATGACCTACCGGGCAGCGGGCATTCGCGTCCCCCGCACCGCCGATGCTCAGTTTCGCACCCTTCCCCACGTCGAGACGCCCCGCCCCGGCGATTTGCTCTTTTTCGGCGATGGTAACAAAGCCACCCATGTGGGCATCTACGGCGGCAACCGACAGATGATTCACGCCCCCGGCAGCGGGCGTGCGGTGGTCAGCGTGCCGCTGGATATCGACTATTGGCAGCAGCGTTTTTTAGGGGCAGCGTCGGTCGCGCCTTGAGAGTCACCGATGCTGACCTGCGTCAATGCGCACGCTTGTCATCGCGTTACACTGATGCCGTTTTGCTGGCTAAGCATATTTAACTTGGCCGCAAAATGCGGCAAACTTAGCGAACAATGCGCTCTCAAGCGTGAACAATAAACGAGTACGCCGCTTACCTCCCCGAAAGACATGACATGAGGTTAAGCAACGCGATGAAAGAGCTGCTCCACCGCTTATCCATGCGGTATAAATTTGCCTTGGTACTGGTGTTTCCGTTGATGGCACTGGGCTGGTTCGCCACCAGCGGTGTGATAGAGCGACAAGCCGCTGTGACGGAGCTGTCTCGTATGCAGGCGCTGACGGCGCTGGCGCAACAGGCAGGCCACTGGGTGCATCAAGTACAGCTAGAGCGAGGTATGACGGCTGGCTTTCTGGGCAGCCAGGGTAACGCCTTCGGTAACCGCTTGAGTCAGCAACGCCCCGCGACGGAGGCGGCTGCCGAGGCGTTCTTCCAGCAGCGCCAAGCGTTGGACGCAGGGCAACTCAGTACAGGGTTGAGCGCGCTGCTGACGAAGATCGACCAGCACTGGCAAGGCGTTCCACCCCTGCGCCGCCAAGTTGACCAGCTCGGCGTGCCAGCCCCGGAGGCATTGGCCCACTATACGGGGCTGAACAGTGCGCTCATGACGCTGGTGGGCGAGCTGGCGCACTTAACGGGGCAGGGCACCATCACGCGTCAGCTGGCTGCGTACTATAACCTCCTCGAAGCGAAAGATCTGGCAGGTATCGAGCGAGCGCTACTCTCGAACGTGTTTGCGGCAGACGTGATGCCCGACAGCACGCTTCAGCGGTTGCTCTCGCTGGTGGGGGCCGAGCAAAGCTTCCTAGAATCGTACCGTGTACTGTCTGACGACACCCAGCGCGAAGCGCTCAGTCGTGCGCTGAGTGGCCCTGAGATCGAGCGGGTGTTAGAGCGCCGAGCGCTGGCGATTCAGCAAAGCAGCGATTACGGCGTGAACCCCGAAGAGTGGTTCGATTGGCAAACCGTCAAGATTGGCCGTTTGAAAGCCCTGGAAGACAGCGCCGCAGCGGCCATCATCACGACCACCGAGGCACTGAAACAGCAGGCTCAGCAGGCGCTATGGGGGTACTTGAGCATCGCTGTCATGGCCACGATGGTGGCGATTGGGATCGCCATATTGATTGTGCGCACCATCACTCGACCGCTGCGGCAGGCCCTGGTGAGCATTGCCTCCCGGGGGGATGACCTGACCCAGCGTCTGCCCGTTATCGGCAGTGACGAACTCTCCAAGCTTTACCAAGCCGTCAACGATGCCTCTGCGCAAACGGAGCAGCTGGTGGCAGACATGAAGCGCAATGCGCATGCTGTTGCACTCGCCAGTAATGAGATCGCCCAGGGTAATCAGGACTTGGCGCAGCGCACCGAAGAGCAGTCCGCCTCGCTGGTGCAAACCGCGTCGAGCATGGAGCAGATGACCGCCACCGTGCGTCAAAATGCGGAAAATGCGCATCAAGCCCAGCAGATGACGGGCGATGTCGCCGCCCAAGCGCAAGAGGCCACGGACGTGGCGAGGCAGGCGCGCCAAGCCATGCAGCACATTCTTCAGGCAAACGAGCAGGTCACCTCGATCGTGGCCGCCATCGATAACATCGCCTTTCAAACCAACTTGTTGGCGCTAAATGCCTCTGTGGAAGCCGCGCGAGCCGGAGAGCATGGGCGAGGCTTTGCCGTCGTGGCCGACGAGGTGCGCAAACTGGCCAGCCGTAGCGCGGAAGAGGCCGATCAGATTCGTCGGTTGATCGACAACAACGTAGCGCGTATTAGCGAAGGGGAGTCGCTGGTCTCCACCACGAGCACCACGCTTGCGCACATTGCTGAGCGAGTGCAGCACGTGGCGGCGCTGGTCGATGAGATCGCCACGGCGAGCCATGAGCAGTCGGCAGGCGTCGAGCAAATCAGCCATGCGATGGCCCAGCTCGAAGACGTTACCCAGCAGAACGCGTCCCTGGTAGAGCACGTCGCCACGGCGAGTCGTTCGCTGGATGAGCAGGCGGACGAAATGTCGACGCTGGTGAGCCGATTCCAGGTGGGAGAGCCATCCACCCGCGAGCATCGCCAGCTCGCTTACGCTGAATGATATAGCGTCGATCACGCCCAGGGAGCCTTGCGCTCCCTGCGGTATGCTGTGCGGGTGACGGCGTGCCATACAGGAAAAAAGCGCGTTGATTCAGCGCTGTTGAATCTAAAACACGGGGAAGGAGACGGTGTTAATATGACCAAAAGACATTAAATCACCAACACTTATAAGAGGAGAGCAGAGACGCATGTGCCCGCCCTTGAATGACACACAAGAGCAGTCTTTGCCTCAGCCAGCCGCACGTTCAGCCTCCCTACCCGTTGACGCTGTGGCGATGTCGGTCCTAGATGCCGGTACGCCGTTGGCACCCGCCGAGTCGGCGTTTCGCTACGCCAACGAAGCCATCATCATTACCAACGCCGATAACGCCGTCGTGGATGTGAATCCTGCGTTCAGCGAGCTGACGGGCTTGGCGCTGAGCGAGGTGCAGGGAAAAACCCCCGAGGCGTTCAGCATTCTCCCCTTGGACGATAGCCGCACCACGCGCTTGATGCGTGAAGAGCTGCAGCTTCGCGACCGTAGCAAAGGGCAGATCAGCTACCGTAGCCACGACGGTCAGTTCTATCCGGGCATGATGTCGATCAATCGGGTGCGCGATGAGCAGGGGCAGGTGGATCATCATGTGATCGTGCTGGCGGACCTGTCGGCCATTCCATCCCACGCACGCCATTTGAACCGTGAAGTCTATTTTGACGCATTGACCGGTCTGCCCAACTTACAGCTATTGACGCAACTGATTCAGGAGTCGATTCAGCACGCCGAAAACCGCCAGCTACCGCTGGCCGTCTGCGCCCTCGATATCGACCATTTTCAGCGCATCAATGACCGACTGGGCCCGCAGATTGGCGATGCGCTGCTGACCGCCTTTGCGCAGCGGATCAGTCACCTGCTGTTTGGTGATGACGTGCTCGCGCGCATCGGCGGCGATGAGTTCGTATTGCTGCTGCATCACGGTGTCGAGGAAGCCTTTTTCGAGAAGTTGCTTGCGTCGATTCGCCAGCCGCTGCTGATCGAAGGGCAAACGATTTACCTCACCGCCAGTCTTGGTATTACCTGCTATCCCGACGACCACGCTCAGGGTGACGTGCTGCTGCGCCACGCCAATCAGGCGATGTACCGAGCCAAGCAGCGTGGACGCGACACCTATCACTTTTTCGACTCCCATCAGGATCGCAGGCTTCAAGTGCGTCATGAGCAGCGACAGCGCTTCATGGATGCGATTCACCACGACGAGCTGCGCCTGTTCTATCAGCCACAGGTCGATATGCGCAGTGGCTGCGTCGTGGGCGTCGAGGCGCTGATCCGCTGGCAGCATCCTGAACTTGGGCTGCTGTCGCCGGGCGATTTCTTGCCGATCATCGATGGCACGCCGTTAGAGGTGGATCTGGGAGAGTGGGTATTGGAGCACGCGCTGCGTCAGCTCGCCCTGTGGCAAAGCGAAGGGATGGCGCTGCCCGTGAACGTCAATATCAGCCCGTCACACCTGTTGGTGAATACGTTCAGCCAGCGTCTGGCGGAGCTATTGGCGCGCTATCCCACCGTGTCGCCCTCGCTGTTAAAACTCGAAGTGCTCGAAAGTGCCGCCATGCACGATGTGAAAGCCGCGCTGAAGAACATGGCCCGCTGCCAAGCGTTAGGCGTGGGGTTTGCCATCGATGATTTCGGTACGGGATTCTCATCGCTGACCCACTTACGTCAGCTGCCCGTCAACCTGATCAAGATCGACCAGAGTTTCGTACGCGATATGCTGAGCGATCAAAATGACATGGCGATCGTGGAGAGCGTGATTTACATGGCCAACCGGTTCCAGCGACCCATGCTCGCGGAGGGCGTGGAAACGCTGGACCATGCGAAAGCGCTCATGGCGTTGGGCTGCGAGCTGGCTCAGGGCTACGGAATTGCGCGCCCGATGCCCGCGGAATCGGTGCCCGAGTGGATGGCTCACTGGCCCGAACGGCAAGATTGGAAAGGGTTGACGATGCTACAGTAGTGCAGAGAACAGGCCGTTAGGCGGCCTGCTCGGGAGGCTGCGGCTCATCATTGGCGGGCACGTCTCCCGGCTGCTCGGTGGCGCGGGCCTGGTTCATTTCGCTCTGTTCACGAGCCGCTTCCAGCTTGGCTTCTAGCAGGTACTGGCGCGCTTGAGCGGCCACCTGCAGATCTTTCGGTGACGGGTCCGCGGGAGCCAGGGCCGCTGCAATGACGGTCTGCATTTTCTCCACCGTGGCCTGCGGGTCGCCGGGAACGGGGCCGTAATCGATCGACACCTCTCCAGCCACCGCATAACGTTTACCGTCCGGGCCGACTTCGTACTCATAGGTAGCGCCTCCCGTATAGGGGGCACCAACGGTTTGGTGGGCCATTTCGTGCTGGCGCACTTCGCGATCGGTTTGTTTGAGCTGTTCGAGCTGCTGAATCTCTTCCGGTGCCAGCGGCGTGCCGTCGGGCCGAGTAGGGCCGGTGGGCGTTTCGCTGGCACGGCTTTCGTCGCTTTCGCTGACGTCGTCGGAGGCTGGAGCGCTCAGCCCACGGTCGACACCGGCTTCCCGGCTCTCCACCTCATGACGCGATACCCGTGCAGTAGGCACATTCGGTGAGGTCCAGCCAGCTGACGTGGCGGAAAACGGGGTGATAGAGGAAAGATCCATAAGCGGTTACCGATATTGGCGGCCATTTCAGTTAGCATAGAGTATCTGTGAGCCAGCCGAATTGCGCAACGTTATGCACTCCATCGACGTCATTCTTCATCTAAGTGTCACCGAATGTCTGGCCTACTACGAAGGCCGGTACGATAACGTGCGGGCGCGCAGTGTGGATGGCCGTTGGGTCGTGTTCCCCGCCCACGCCGTGCAGCGGGTGGTGGGCCATGAGGGAGTGCATGGTGTCTTTCGGATTACGTTTACCGATCAAGGCCGCTTTCACCATATTGTTCCATTAAACCGCTATTGAGTCTGTTTATGCACCCGCACGATGCCACGATGACGCTTTACGAACTGATCTATTCCGTGATTCCCAATTTAAATACCGCCGAGCGTTTAGTGTGCAATACCTTAGATAGCCTAATCGAGTCTGCCGAAAACCCTCTCGATATTTTTAAACGCACCGAACAGCGTCAGGCTTTTAATTTAGAGATTCACCGCGTTCGTATGAATATCGAACATCTTCTGTCGCGTTATCGCGCCGATGTGGATGAAATATTGCGCACGGAAGGGGGCGTTAAAGGGCCGGTGATTCAGCCTGAAGCGTTAGAAGCCGATGCCATTCAAAGCGCGATCGATATCTATCAACACGTGCGTGCTTTTCAACGCGGCGAGCGCAGCCATCCTTTACCGCGACGATAGATCTACATGGCATTAATATTGCCTGTATAATGTGGCTCATGCATCAGGATTACCCGCCTGATTGCCTGCAGCTGGCCTACCCGGCCGCCGCTGCTTACACATTAGGAGATCACCATGTCTGCCTTACCCGTCACACTGATGGTGGCCCGTCGCGTTGCGAATGGCCGTTACCAAGATTTTCATCGCTGGCTCAATGAAGGGCGCGAGCTGGCCGCTGACTTTCCCGGCTACCTAGGGTCCGGTGTGTTAGCCCCCCCTCAAGACGACGATGAGTTTCAGATTATCTTCCGTTTCGAGAACCAAGCGTCGCTGGCCACCTGGGAGCACTCGGCGTCTCGTCATGCGTGGTTGGAGCGCGGCAAAGGACTCTACGATGCGCCACACGAGCACCGAGCGACCGGGCTGGATGCATGGTTCAACGTGAGCCCCGGTGTGACGCCGCCGCGCTGGAAGCAAGCGGTGGCCGTTTGGCTGGCCTTTTTCCCGATTTCGCTGCTGTTTCAGTGGCTTTTCGGCGGCGTATTGGCCGACTGGGCGCTCGTGCCCCGTGTGCTCGTGAGCACATTAATGCTGACCCCGGTCATGGTGTTTGTATTCATACCGCTATCGACACGTTTATTGGCGCCCTGGTTACAAGGCAAGTGGTCGCCGATGGATCTTTTAGCCCGTTTAAAGACGCAGCATAGAGCGTGATACATCGCTCAGGAGTGGCCTTTTAACTCTTAAACATATAGTAAAACAACGGCTTAAACGTTTGAAAAAGCAAGGGGCGAACATCGGTGTTCGCCCCTTGTTGCATTTGCACACTCGCCATCGCTTTCTCCATGGGGTTCAACGCTGTAATAGTGCTAAGCTGAGAAAGCTTGCAGTCAATGGATAACTGACATCTGCGTGAAGCAGATGTATCAAGTCGCCTCATGGAGTAGTTATGATCCGCGTTCACCATCTTGAAAAGTCCCGCTCTCACCGTGTTTTATGGCTTTTAGAGTCTTTGAATCTCGATTATGAGATAGAAGTTTACCAGCGTGACAGCAAGACTCAGCAGGCGCCGGACGCGTTGAAAAAAGTGCACCCGCTGGGCAAATCGCCGGTCATCACCGATGGCGACTTAACGATTGCGGAGTCAGGGGCCATCATCGATTACCTGGTGAACCGTTACGGTAACGGGCGGCTTCAACCCGCCGCTGATGCCGGTGAGGAGTGGGTCAATTATCGCTATTGGCTGCACTATGCGGAAGGCTCGTTAATGCCGCTATTGGTCATGGGGCTCGTGTTTAACCAAGTGCCCAAACAGTCGCCCTGGTTCATCAAGCCGCTGGCCAAGGGCATTAGCGATACCGTACGTAAACGCTTCATTCAGCCTCAGTTAACGCAGCATATGGATATGATGGAGTCCCACTTGGCGACGCGCGGCCATTTTGCCGGCGAGTGGCCCAGCGGCGCCGACATTCAAATGAGTTTTCCGCTTCAGGCGTTAAAAGCGACCCAGTCACTGTCCGAATATCCGGCCATTGCGGCATTCGTGGAGCGGGTCGAGAACGACTCTGCTTGGCAGCGCGTGGTGGAGCGCGCAGGGCCGTTAACCATGCCGGGTGAGTAACGCCTACCATGCGGCGCAAGGGAGTGTTCGCGTTGAACCGGATGCCAAGCAACCGTTCTGCCAAGCGCTTGACGTGTTCTGCCATGGGGGCGGTGGCGCTCTGTTACGTGCTTGGGTGGAGCGCCCTGGCACAGGGCGACACCTCGCTTAGGGTCGGGGTCTATCATAATCCGCCGAAACTGTTTGCGGGCGAGCAGGGCCAACTGCGCGGCGTACTGGGCGAATTACTGGAAGCCATGGCACAGAAGGAGCAGTGGCAGTTAGAGAGCCGCCTGTGTGATTTCCAGCAGTGTCTCACGCTGCTGGAGCAGGGGGAGATCGACCTGCTGCCGGATGTCGCCTGGAGCGAAGAGCGTGCCGGGCGTTTTGCGTTTCATCGTGAGCCGGTGATGCATAGCTGGTCCCAGCTCTACCAAGCCAACGACAACCGCGTTGAAGCCATCTTGGATTTAGAGCAGCAGCGAGTCGCCGTGGTGGATGGTTCGATCCAGCAGAGCTATCTTGCCGCCGTGACCGAGCGCTTCGATATCCGCGTCATCTGGATGCCGGTGGACAGCTTCGCCGCAGGTTTTCAAGCCGTGGCACGCGGTGACGCTGATCTCGTAGCCTCCAACCATCTGTTTGGTGACTGGCGAGCCCGGGATTACGGCCTGCGTGAAACGCCGATCATATTTCAGCCCTCGCGCCTCTTTTATGCCGCCTCGCCCTCCCTATCTGCCGATGTGCTAGAGCGCATCGACACCACGCTGCTAACGTGGAAGGACGATGTGGATTCGGTGTACTACCAAACGCTCAGCGCATGGCGCTCGGGCGGCGCGACCGAGACGCTGGTTCCCCGCTGGCTGTGGTGGGCCTTAGGGCTGTTGATCGTCGTGTTGGCGCTGGCCGTGGGTGCCTCACTGCTGCTCCGGCGGCGGGTCAGTATCAACCGCGCCAAGCTCTCCACCAATGAACACCTGCTGACCACGATCCTCGACAGTGTCGATGCGTATATCTACATCAAAACGCCGTCGCTGGAGTACCGTTACGTCAATCGACAAATCAGCGAGTTGTTCAAGCGGACGCCAAAAGAGATTCTCGGCAAGCGCGATGAGGCCTTTTTCGACCCCGCCAGCGCGGCCGAAATGGCCGAAATCGACCAGCAAGTGCTCTCTTCGGGCAAAAAAGTCACGGTAGAAGAGCACAACGTGCTAAAGGGCGAGGAACGGGTACGCACTTTCCTGTCGATCAAAATGCCGCTGGAGATGTCCCCCGGGGAAGCGCCGTGCCTGTGCGGTATTTCCACCGAGCTGACTGAATATTTAGAAATGCAGTCCCGCACCCACCACCTGGCGTTCTACGATGCGCTAACGGGGCTGCCCAACCGACGCCTGCTGCTGGAGTCGCTGGCAGAGGCCACCGACCCCGATAGAGGGCCTAGTGGTTACAGCGCCGTACTGATCGTGGATTTAGACAACTTCCGGCTGGTCAACGACATTCAGGGGCACGAGAGCGGTGATCAACTGCTGATCAACGTCGCGCAGCATCTCAAGCAGCGCCTGAGCGACGATGCCACGCTGGCACGTTTTAGTAGCGATGAGTTCGTCGTGCAGGTCAATGGCTTGGGCGAGCGGCAAAGCGATGCGGCTGCCAACGCCGAACGGCTGGGGCGCCAGCTTTTGGACACGGTATCGCAACTGCGCAACGACCGCGCTCTACCGATCAGCGCCAGTATCGGCATCACGCTGTTTGACGGTGAAGGCCTAGGCGTCAACAGCGTGCTGCAGCAGGCCGATATGGCCCTACAGCAGGCCAAGGCGGCTGGCGGCAACACCCTGCGCTTCTTCAATGTCGATATGCAAACCAGCGTGCTGGAGCGGGCCAGTCTCGAAGGGGATTTGCACCAAGCGCTAGAGCGTAACGAGCTGGCTCTACACTATCAGGTGCAGGTCGACCACCAGGGGGCCACCACCGGCGTAGAGGCGCTACTACGCTGGTACCATCCCCAGCGCGGCTGGGTATCGCCCGGTACCTTCATCCCGCTGGCCGAAGAGAACGGACTGATCGTGCCCATCGGCTACTGGGTGCTGCAGTGTGCCTGCGAGCAGCTGGCCAAGTGGTCGCATCAGCCGGCCTACGCGGGGCTGACCATTTCGGTGAACGTCAGCTCGGTGCAGTTCCAGCAGCCCGAATTCGTGCGTAACCTCGAAGGGTTGCTGGCGCAAACCCAGGCCCCGCCGGGTCGACTGGTGCTGGAAGTGACCGAAAGCCTGCTGATGCGCGAACCCACCCGCGTGCGTAATACCATGCTCAAACTTCGCACCCAGGGCATTCGTTTTGCGCTGGACGACTTTGGCACTGGCTACTCATCGCTGAGTTACCTAAAGCGCTTGCCGCTGGACGAGCTGAAGATCGATCAATCCTTCATCCGTGAGCTGCTCACCGACAAGACCGACGCTGCCATCGTGGATACCACCATCTTGCTGGCGGTGAGCTTGGGGCTGACGGTGGTGGCCGAAGGGGTCGAGAAGAAAGAGCAGTTGGATTGGCTGAAGGGGCACGGCTGCTATCGTTATCAGGGGTACCTGTTTGGGCGGCCTACGCCCATCGAGTACCTGTTCGAGAGCTACTGAACCACTGGCCGCATACCACCATAATACGCCCGAAAACAGAACACCCGCCCAGGTTGCCTGGGCGGGTGTTGTGCATAGCGACTCAGCAGAGCGCTAGCCAAAGACGCTGAAGCTGCCGGCGTTGAGCCACATGTGTACCGCAATGCTTGCGATGTAGCCGAGCAAGATCACCGGTGACCAGCGTAAATGGCCCAAGAAGGTATACGAGCCGCGCGCCTGACCCATGACCGCTACCCCGGCAGCAGAGCCAATCGACAGTAGGCTACCGCCCACTCCCGCCGTGAGTGTGATCAGCAGCCAGTGGCCATGGGACATGTCGGGCTCCATGGTGAGGACCGCGAACATGACCGGAATGTTATCGATCACGGCCGATACGATACCCAAGGCAATGTTGGCCCAGGTGGCGTTCCAACCGGTGTAGAGCGCCTCAGAAAGCAGTCCCAGATAGCCCATGAAGCCCAAGCCACCAACGCACATCACCACCCCGTAGAAGAACAGCAGGGTATCCCACTCGGCGCGGGCCACACGGCTGAAGACATCGAAGGGCACCACGCCGCCGAGCTGTTCCAGCTTTTTATTATCGCCCAAGCGGCTATAGCGTTCGCGCTTGCGCTCCAGCGAGCGGGGAAGGCTTTGGCGTAGGTAGTAGCCAAAGAACTGTAGATAGCCAAGCCCTGTCATCATGCCCAAGACCGGCGGCAGATGGAGCAGCGTATGGCAAAGCACCGCCGTGACGATCGTCAGCAAGAACAGGGCAATGATGCGCCGTGCGCCGCGTTTGAGCTGAACGTCTTCATACACGCTGCTGGGTTTTTGATCCTTGATGAACAGGCTCATCACGATCGCAGGAATCAAGAAGTTCACGAGCGAGGGAATGAACAGGATAAAGAACTCTTGGAACTCGATGAGACCTGCCTGCCAAACCATCAAGGTGGTGATATCACCAAAGGGGCTAAAGGCACCGCCTGCGTTGGCCGCGACCACGATGTTAATACACGCCAAGTTGATAAAGCGCTTGTCGCCTTCGGCCACTTTGGTGATGACTGCGCACATCAAGAGGGCGGTGGTTAAGTTATCGGCAATGGGCGACAGCATAAACGCCAAGCCGCCAGTCAACCAAAACAGCGTGCGGTAGTTAAACCCTTTGCGCAGCATCCAAGAGCGCAGCGCATCGAAGACGCGACGCTCTTCCATGGCGTTGATATACGTCATCGCCACCAGCAGGAACAGCATTAGCTCGGTAAACTCCAGAAGCGTCACGCGAAATGCGTACTCGGACGTATCCGACATGCCGTTCTGAACGTATACCCAGCCAATGAGTCCCCAGATGATGCCCGCCGCCACCAGCACGGGCTTGGATTTGCGCATGTGGATCTTCTCTTCGGCCATCACCAGCGCATAGGCCAGCACGAAGATCGCCACGGCCACATAGCCTACGGCAGAGGTGGTTAAATCTACCTCGCCGGTGGCGGCAAAGGCCGCCGGGCTGATGAAAAATAGTAAGGCCGCTAACAAAAAAGGCCAGCAACGAGTGTATCGAGGCTGGCCTGGGTCATGATGTAGCGTCAACATGGCGCGTTTATCCTTATAATGGTTAAAAGAAGGGGGAATAAGCGCCGCCAGTTTAACAAGCTATATTGCGTCGCAATACGGAATTAAACCGAATGAACAGGGCGTATCTTTTAGAGATACCGTCTTTTTTTTAGAAATTATCCGTTTCGCTAATAGTAAATAACGCACAATAGTGTAAGAAGTTTAGCCGGTTAAACGAAAGGTGAATGCCTTACATCCATAAAGGCAGCGATGGTGCCACTGCCCTTATTGGCACTTAGTTAATGGCCGTGAGTCGTCAGGGCCTCTTCGAGCCATCCTAGCTTCATTTGCGGCACCGACGCCAATAGCGTTTGCGTATACTCGTCGAAAGGCGGGCTCAACACGGTATCACGCTCGCCGTCACGCACCACACGCCCTTGGTGCATCACCGCAATGCTATCGGCAATCGCCTTGACGGTGGCCAAGTCGTG
This sequence comes from Halomonas sp. LC1, assembly GCF_030247125.1. NCBI lineage: Bacteria > Pseudomonadati > Pseudomonadota > Gammaproteobacteria > Oceanospirillales > Halomonadaceae > Halomonas > Halomonas sp. LC1. The sequence continues at coordinate 206,970 of NZ_JASSPG010000008.1, forward strand.
AGTGATGAACAGGTAGGCCACGTTCTCCTGCGCCTGTAGCCGCAACAGCAGCTTTAAAATACCATCGGCCACGAGCGGGTCGAGCGCGCTGGTGACCTCATCGCAGATGATGAGCTTCGGTTTGGCCGCCAGGGCACGCGCAATGCATACGCGCTGTTTTTGACCGCCCGATAGCTCGGCCGGATAGCGGTCGATAAACGCTTCCCCCAGCTCGATGGCGTCGAGCAGCTCGATCACCCGCTGACGGCGTGCTTGGCCTTTCAAGCCGAAGTAGAACGTGAGCGGTCGGCCGATGAGGGTGCCTACGGTGTGGCGCGGGTTCATGGCCACGTCCGCCATTTGATAAATCATCTGCAGTTCGCGCAGCGTCTCTTTATCACGTTTGGCGAGGGTGTTGGGCAGTGTGCTCCCGTCAAAGCGAAGCTGGCCCTGGTTGGGCGGCAGCAGCCCGGTGATGACCCGCGCCAGGGTGGATTTCCCCGACCCAGACTCCCCCACGATGGCCAGCGTTTGGCCTGCGCTCACCGAGAGATGAATGTCCTTCAACACGTTGCTTCCGCTTTGGTGGTACGCCGCACTGACGCCCTCGATGGCCAGCAGCGGCGTGGATGACGGCGTTTTCGGCGCATGCTCGATGGAACGCACCGACACCAGCGCTTGCGTATACGGCGCTTGAGGCGTCTCAATGATGTGCGCGGTGCTGCCCATTTCGACTTTTTCCCCCTGCCGCAGCACGAGGAGGTCATCTGCGACTTGAGCGACCACGGCAAGGTCGTGGGTGATATAGAGTGCACCGACCCCCGTGGTTTTGATGGCCCGCTTGATGGCGGCCAGCACGTCGATTTGCGTGGTGACATCAAGGGCCGTGGTGGGCTCGTCGAAAATGATCAGATCGGGCTTTGGACAGAGTGCCATCGCGGTCATGGCACGCTGTAGCTGCCCGCCCGATACCTGGTGCGGGTAGCGGTGGCCAAACTTTGCCGGGTCGGGTAGCCCAAGCTGCTCGAACAGTTCGATGGCTCGTGCCTCGGCCTCTTGGCGAGTGGCTAGGCGGTGGTACAGGGTGGTCTCGATGACCTGCTCCATCAGCGTGTGGGCGGGGTTGAACGCGGCTGCCGCTGACTGCGCCACGTAGCACACCGTTTTACCACGCAGCTGACGCAGTGCCTTTGGCGAGTCTTTCAAGATATCGCGGCCGTTCACCCACACTTCACCGCTCAAGCGAATATCGCCGCGTCCATAGCCCGCTGGCGACAAGCCAATGGTCGATTTGCCCGCGCCGGATTCACCAATCAGCCCCAGTACTTTGCCGCGCTCCAGGGGGAAGCTGACGTCGTTGACGATGCTGATCTCCCGGGGCGCTTCGCCGGGCGGGTAGGCCGTGGCTTCGATGGTCAAATGACGAATGTCTAACAGCGAATCAGCCACGGCGGCCTCCTTTTAGATCGGTGGTGTGTCGCAGCACCCAGTCGGCTACCAGGTTCACGGAAATGGCCAACAGCGCGATGGCCGCCGCAGGAATCAGCGCAGCGGGCACGCCAAAGACGATGCCTTGGCGGTTTTCACGCACCATGCTGCCCCAGTCGGCTTCCGGTGGTTGAACGCCGAGCCCCAAAAACGACAGCGAAGAGAGGAACAGGACGGCGAAAATGAACCGCAGGCCTAGCTCGGCCACCAGCGGGGTGAGTGCGTTGGGCAATATTTCTCGGAAGATGATCCAGACGTTGCCCTCGCCGCGCAGCCGAGCGGCTTCCACGAAGTCCATCACGTTGATGTTCACCGCGACCGCTCGTGAAATACGAAACACTCGGGTCGAATCGAGCACGCCCATGATCAAAATCAGCATGAGCAGCGTGCTGGGCATCACCGACAGAATGACCAGAGCAAAAATCAGCGTCGGGATCGACATGACGATATCGACACCGCGCGACATGAGTTGATCCACCCAGCCACCGTAGACCGCCGCCAGAATGCCCAGCACCGAGCCAATGGAGAACGCCAGCGCCGTGGCTAGCGCGGCAATGGTCATCGTGGTGCGGGCGCCGTAAATCAGCCGTGAGAGAAGGTCGCGGCCTAAATTGTCGGTGCCGAGCCAAAACTCTGCCGATGGCCCCATCCACATGTCGCCCACACTGTCGGCCATGGGGTAAGGGGCCAGCCAAGGGGCGAAAAGGGCCATTACTAAAAAACCGAACGTGAGCAGCAGGCCGATCAGCGCAGTCACCGGCATCCGTTTCAGCAGCGTTAAACATATCGACATGGTGGTGCGTTCCTATCTAAAGACGGTGATCAGCGAGTTATTTGGGGTGGCGCAAGCGCGGGTTGGTGACGATGGCGATGATGTCCGCCAGCATGTTGAGTCCGATGTACACCGCTGCAAACAGTAGTCCCACCGCCTGTACCACCGGCACATCGCGCTTGGCGACGTGGTCGATCAGGTACTGACCCATGCCGGGGTAGACGAAGATCACCTCGACGACGACCACGCCCACGATCAAGAAAGCGAGGTTCAACATGACCACGTTGACGACGGGGGCAATGGCGTTGGGAAAGGCGTGTCGCGCAATGATGCGAAATAGCCCCAGCCCCTTGAGTTCGGCGGTTTCGATATAGGGGGACTGCATCACGCTTAAAATGGCCGCCCGCGTCATGCGCATCATGTGAGCTAGAATCACCAGCGTTAAGGTGGCGGCAGGCAGGACAATGGCGTGTAGCCGCTCGCCCAGACTCATGCCGCTATAGACGGTGGACACGCTAGGGAACCAGTTGAATTTCACGGCAAAGAGATAGATCAGCAAATAGCCGATGAAAAACTCGGGTAGCGAGATGGCCGTTAGCGTGGTGCCGGAAATGATGCGATCTGGCCAGCGATTCTGATAACGCACCGCCACGAGCCCCAAGAGAATGGCGAATGGCACGGCCACCACGGCCGTCCAAAACGCCAAGAACAGCGTATTCCCCGCCCGGCCCCACAGCGACTCGCCAATATCCTGGCGATTGGACAGGGCCGTGCCTAGATCGCCCTGTAGGATGCCGCCCAACCAATCGATGTAGCGCGCCCAGGCGGGTTGGTCGAGCCCTAGTTCACGACGTAGGTTCTCGAGGGCGTCAGGGGTGGCGCTCTGCCCAAGGATGGATTGCGCCACGTCGCCAGGCAGTAGCTGGGTGCCCACGAAGATCAGTACCGAGACGGCGAGAAGGAGTAACAGGCCCAGCGCCAAGCGCTGAGCGATCAGCTTGATAACGAAGGTGTTCATCACGAAGGTCCAGATTAAGAAGCCAGCGAGCGCTTCGAAAGCGCAAAGCCCGCTATCATCTCGCCCATGGGAGGCGCTGACCAGCCCCTAATGCGGTTTAATATTGCCTCGCAGGCACTGCTGCCCCTCGGCAGGCGCGGGTCGAGCCGTTTAAACCGACCATTGGTGTCCGCCACGGCGGGTTGCTAACGTAAGAACGAATATGCCGCTATGCTATCGGTGTCGACCGGTAGGCGATGAGTAGCCAGCCAATAGACGGCGAAAGCTTCACGTGACGGCATTCAGAATCCGCTCAATCCATCAGGCCGAGAAGGCCTCAACTGCAAAGGACGTTGCATGCGTGCCCGTTTCTGCTCTCTTTTTCGTACCGGTGGTGTGTTGGCATTCACGCTGATGATGGTGGGTATGGGGCTGGATGCCCACGCGCAAACGCGCATTACTTATAAATCGGCACTTGCGGGCACGGCCTATCACCAAATGGGCAGCGAGCTTGCTAACGTCATTCGACAAGGCAGTGACGACGCTATCGTACTGACCAACGAAGAGAGCCAGGGGTCGGTGCAAAATGTTCAAGAAGTCATGACCCGGCAGGAGCGCTATGTATTCACGGCACCGCCTGCCCTCGTGGCTCAGGCCGTGGCGGGCGAAGGGGCGTTCGCTGGTCATGAGGATGAGCGGTTCGCGGCCATTCGTGGACTGTTTCCCATGCCGTCGCTGACCATGCACTTCGTCATGGCGGGGGACGATGGCACGGCATCGTTCGACGCGTTGCGCGGCCAGCATGTGCTGATTGGGCGTGGCACGTTTAGCGCCGGAGAGGCCGCTCGCTATTTTCAGCTCTTCGGTTTGGAAGGCAGGGTGCGCTTGGCCGATGCCTCGATCACCAACGGCCCAGAAGCGTTGAGAGAGGGCCTGATCGATGCGTTCGTCACAGCCAGCTCTTACCCCACACCCAACGTGATCGAGACGGCGTCGCTCGTGCCCATCACGCTCATTAGCTTGACCGCCGAGCAGATCGCTCAGACGGGGGCGGTACCCCAGGTCATTCCAGGAGGCACCTATCCCGGCATCGCCCAGCCCACCCACACGACGTCACGCCCCGTCATTGCGTACACCACCGAGCAGATGGATGCAGAGACCGCGTATCGCCTTACGAAGCTCTTCTGGGAGCAAAAAGCGCGTCTCGCGGAGCAGGCCGCCTGGTGGGCGGGCGTCACGCCGGACCTGCTCGCTCATATGACGACACCGCTGCACCCCGGCGCTCTGCGTTACTACGACGAAGTGGGCACTGACTTACCCGTGCATGTCCGTTAAAAGATAGTAAAGCTCAGTGCAATGTACGCTGCGTATCCACCCAGTAGCGCGGTGCCTTCCCAGCGGGATAGGCGCATGCCGGTATAAAGAAAGAGCAGCAGCAGGCCTGCCGAGCCCAGCATCACCCACTGGTCAAACTGGCTCACCCGTTCGGCAATGGGCAGCGGCTGGAGAACGGCCGAGATGCCGAGAATCCCAAGCACGTTGAAGATGTTGCTGCCTAGGATATTACCCACGGCGACATCGGCGTGACGGCGCAGCGCGGCAATTACTGACACGGCCATTTCTGGCAGTGATGTCCCGACCGCGACGATGGTCAAGCCGATGACGGCTTCTGAAATCCCCATCGCTTGGGCAAGGCCAATCGCGCCATAAAGCAAGAGCTGCGAGCCACCAATCAACATGCCCAGCCCCACGACGAGAGCAGCGACGATCATGGCGGTCGAGGTGGGAATGGCCGTGACTTCCTCCGCTTCGGCGGCGTGCATGTCGCCTTCCGGCATCGGCTGTTGGCGCTCGGTGCGGTAAGCCCACACCAGATAGGCAGTGAGGGCGGCTAGCAGTAGGGCCGCTTCCCAGCGACCCAGTGCACCGCTCCAGGCCAGTACGATAAACAGGACACTGGCGCCGACCACCACCACGCCGTCTCGCCGCAGCGCCAGGGGCTGAACGGTCATGGGGCAGATGGCGGCACACAGCCCTAAAATCAGTAACACGTTACCGATGTTACTACCGACGATATTGCCCACGGCGATGTCCGGCTGCTCGCGTATCGCGGCATCGATCGAGACCACTAGCTCAGGCGCCGAGGTGCCAAAGCCCACGACCACCAATCCCGTGAGTAGTGGTGAAACCCCCATTCGCTTGGCACCAGCGACCGCACCGCGTATTAACGCCTCCCCGCCGCCGAATAGCAGCACGATACCGGCCAGCAAGCTCAATCCATACAGCATGTGTCACTTCCTTCTCGATACGCTTGGACGTTTGCCAAGCTTAGGCCTCTAACAGTAGCTGGCTTCATGAGGCGTGCAAAGCCCTTTGCATCGGCCACATAAAAGAGACAAAGGGCGGGAAGAGGGCATGAGAAAAGCGGTCGCTTTCATACTGGAAATAACGCTAAAAAGAGGCGCTTGGACGTATAAGGGCAGTGAGCAGGCACAAAAAAAGCACCCGTGGGTGCTTGATTTGTAGGGGTGTCTGGTGGAGGCGGCGGGAATTGAACCCGCGTCCGCCAGCACGCGCCCATTGGCTCTACATGCTTAGATTCCGTCATTTGCTTTAGCGCGACTGACTCCGACGGTCAGGATTCAGCCACGCGAGCCTTCTAAAGTTTAACGGTTGACGAGAAGACACCGCCAACCGCGGTCCTATCAGCTTTAGCTCATATCCCCGCAGCGATGAATAGGCACATCACCTTGGGGCCAGACAAGAAGCTAGCAGGGTTTAAGCTGCCAGCGCGCCTTGAGCGTAGTTTTCGTCGTTTGCGACTATTTTTCGTGATGTGGTATTTACGAGATACATCACGCTCTCGGCATGCACCGCAGGGTTTGTCACCGGCGTCGAAACCATGTCGCCCCCTTATTCAAAGCCACATTCTAACGTGCTCACGGCAAATTGACCAGTTATGCCTTGTTATGTTCCCGCATAATTCGGCCTTTTTGGCGATTCCAGTCGCGATCTTTTTCGGTAGCCCGCTTGTCGTGAATTTTCTTACCGGTTACTAGCGCCAGTTCGCACTTTACCTTGTTACGCTTCCAGTAGAGCTTGAGCGGCACACAGGTGTGGCCCTTGTCCTGGGTGACCGAAAAGATTTTGGCGATCTCTTTACGATGCAGCAGCAGTTTACGAGTTCGCGTGGGGTCAGCAATTTCATGGGTGCTGGCCGTGTTCAGCGGCATGATATGACTGCCCAGCAGGAACGCTTCGCCGTTGCGAATCAAAATGTAGGTGTCGGTGAGCTGCGCTTTACCGGCGCGCAGGCTTTTTACTTCCCAGCCCGCCAGCGCCAAGCCCGCTTCGAAGGTTTCGTCGATATGGTACTCAAACCGTGCCTTCTTGTTCTGGGCAATGACACTGCTGCCGGGGCCCTTGCTGTTACCTTTCTTAGTGGCCATGGAACCTCATCGTTGATCTGTCAGTAGCACCCCCTTCGTTATGTGGGGAGGCGTGATACCATTCAAGGTCTGAAAAAATGTTTCCCATGATACGCTTTGGGCACTGTGAAGTCAGCGGAGAGGTCAATGCCAACCGTTAATCGTACCGCCTTGGTGCGGCACACCCCCCAACAAATGTTCGATTTGGTCAATGACTTCGAACGCTACCCCGAGTTCCTGCCGGGGTGCCGCCGGGCGCGTTTGCTCGAGCATGACGCTGATCATCTGATTGGTGAAATGACGCTTGGGCGCGCGGGCGTGGAGCAAACCATTACCACGCGCAACGACCTGTACGCGCCTGAGCGCATCGAGCTGTCGCTAGTGAAAGGGCCGTTCAAACAGCTCAAGGGTCGCTGGCTGTTTACGCCGATGGGCGAAGATGCCTGTAAGGTTAGTTTGGAAATGGAGTTCGTGTTCGCCAATCGGCTGCTGAGCATGGCGTTTGGCAAGCTGTTCCAGCAAATTGCCGGGCAACTGGTCGACGCGTTCACCAAGCGCGCCGATGAGATGTATGGCCGATAACCTGCTGAAGGTAGAGGTCGCCTTCGCATTACCCCACAAACAGCGCATCGTTGCGCTCGTGGTGCCTGAGGGCACGACCGCACGACAAGCCGTCGCGCTGGCCGATTTGCCTAGCCTGTTCCAAGAGGTACCCAGCGACACCTTCGCGCAGGCACCGCTGGGCATATTCGGCAAGGCCATTCGCCAGCCGGACAAAGAGACTCTGCGCGAGGGCGACCGTGTGGAAGTGTATCGCCCGCTACAGATCGACCCGAAAGCGGCCCGCCTAGAGCGGGCCAAGCGTCAGGCCAAAGGGCAGTAGCCCTGGCTTACTCGCCGGTAATGATGGGCTGTGGCTCGGGGGCCGTTTCCGGCGTGGGGGTACGCTGGCTGGGCAGCGTGTCCAGCGGGTCTGCGCCTTCCACGGCGGGGCCCATGCTGCCGTCGGTGCTGATCGGCAGATCACTGGATAAATCGCCTTCCTGTTCGATGTTCACCAAGCGGCCCGCGTTATCGAACGTGAGCGTCACGCGGCGCTGCTCGACGCCCTCGTAGGCTTTGTCGACGCGGTAGACATAATCCCACTCACTGGAGTCGAACGGCGCTTCCAGCAGCGGGCGCCCCATGACGTAGGTCACCTGCTCTTGGGTCATACCCGGCTGGAGCTGGCTGACCATCTCCTGGGTGATCAGGTTGCCCTGGGGAATGTCGCGCTTATAAACGCCAACGTAGCTGCAGCCGCTAACAACGGTCAGGGCAACGGAAAGAGTAATGATACGAGTCAATTTTTGCATTTGAGCCTGTTCTTCACTATCGTGGTTTCGGTCGATGATACCCGACCTAACCTGTTACTGCGAAGAGCAACCATGGCCGATCAGAACCATGAACTGCGCAAAGCCGGGCTGAAAGTGACCCTGCCGCGCGTCAAGATCCTGCAGATTCTCGAAAATGCTTCGGGTCAACACCACCTTAGCGCAGAAGAAGTGTATAAAACACTGATTGATGCGGGCGAGGATGTTGGCCTGGCAACCGTCTACCGCGTATTGACTCAATTCGAGTCGGCGGGCCTTGTGATTCGTCACAACTTCGACGGTGGCCACGCGGTCTTCGAGATGACCCAAGAGGACCACCACGACCATATGGTGTGTCTGGAAAGCGGTGAAATCATCGAATTCGTCGATGACATCATCGAGCGTCGCCAGCAAGAGATCGCCGAAGAGCACGGCTACGAGCTAGTGGACCATGCCCTGGTGCTGTACGTTCGCCCTCGCGGGTCTGATGTGACACGCCAGGATAGCGGCCCAACGAATCGCAAATAGCGAATCGTTAAGCGCAACGCCGTGTAAAAACGCCCCCAACGTGCGAGTGAACGTATCACTGGCGCTCTGGGGGCGTTTTGCATTCAACGGAGGCCTAGGTACGCTGTGCCACCTGCGCGAGTCAGGTGGCGTGGGCTTGGATGCTGGGGAGATAGATACCTGGGCGTTAGAGACCCTGGGAGTTAGTGGGGCGGGCGCTGGCTGGCGTGGAGCATTTCCCGCGCATGGGCCAGGGTTTGGTCGGATAGCGTCACGCCGCCCAGCATACGCGCCAGCTCGCTGATCCGGCCGCGCTCGTCCAGCAGCGCCATGTGGGTGAGCGTGGTGTCTCGCTTGGCGCGCTTTTCGATGTGCAGATGCTGGTGCGCTTGAGCGGCCACTTGAGGCAGGTGGGTCACGGTCATCACCTGACCGTTTTCCCCCAGCTTTCGCAGCAGCTGGCCGACGATTTCCGCCGTTGCCCCAGAAATACCCACGTCCACTTCATCGAAGACGAGGCTCGGAATCGTCGAATGCGACGCCGCCACCACTTGAATGGCCAAGCTGATGCGCGACAGCTCGCCCCCGGAAGCGACCTTGGTGAGCGGCCGGGCGGGTTGGCCCGGGTTGGCGCTGATCAGGAATTGCACATGGTCCAAGCCCTCGGGGGAAGGCGTTTCGCGCGGGGTGACGTCCACTTCGAAGCGTGCTTTGCCCATGGCCAAGAAGGCCAACTGCTGCTGCACCTCTTTGCCCAGACGCACGGCGGCCTTCTGACGTGCTTCGGTGAGCTGCTTGGCCTCGCTGCGGTAACGCTCGCGGTACTCGGCCACTTGGCTGCTGAGGGCTTCTAGGTCGTCATCGCTGGCTTCGAGCTGCGCCACTTCCTGTTTGAGTTGGGCATGCAGCGCACAAATCTCTTCGGGAGCGACGTGGTGCTTACGGGCAATGCGGTGTACGTCGCCCATCCGCTCCTCTACCCACGCCAGCCGCTCTGGGTCCAGTTCGGTAGTGCTGGCCAGTCGGTGCAGCTCACTGGCGGCTTCTTCGACTTGAATGCGTGCATCGCTCAACATGGTGAGCGTGTTGGCAAGCGTGCCTTTATCGCTGCCGGGCAGCGCGCTCAGGTGGGCGTAGGCTTGGTTGAGAAGCGACAGGGCGCCCCCTTCATCGCTTTCGCAGCAGTCGGCGGCAAACTGGGTTTCACGCAGGGTCTCTTCGGCGTGGGCCAGGGTGTGCTGCTCCTCTTCCAAGGTTTGCAGCTCGCCTTCGGCAAGGCCTAGCTGATCCAGCTCCTCGACTTGATAGCGCAGCAGTTGGCGTTTGGCCTCGACTTCGCTGCCCTCTTCACTGAGTTTTTTCAGCCGACGGCGAGCGCTGCGCCACTCGCGGAACGTCTCGGCGAGCTGCTGGCTGCGTTCGCGAAGTCCGGCGTAATCATCCAGTAGCGCCAAGTGCGTCTCTTCCCGCATCAAGGCTTGGTGGGCATGCTGGCCATGAATCTGAATCAACTGTTCGCCAAGGGATTTCAAATCGGCAATGGTCGCCGGGTGGCCGTTGATCCACGCCTTGGAGCGGCCGTTGGCAGTGACCACGCGGCGCAGCAGGCACTCGTCGGCGGGCAGTTCGCGGGCCACCAGCCATTCGGTAGCGGCGGGCAGATGCTGAATATCGAAACGGGCGGAGAGATCGGTTCGCTCGCAGCCGTGGCGCACGCTACCCGCATCGGCGCGCTCGCCCAGGCAGAGCCCCAGGGCACCCAACAGAATGGATTTACCCGCCCCAGTTTCGCCCGTAATGGCGGTCATGCCCCGGGTCAGGTCGAGTTCGAGACGATCAACGATCGCGTAGTCTTGGATCGCTAGCTGCGTAAGCATAAGGCCTCCTGAGGCGGTGCGGCACAGAAGCTGGATACTTATCCAATAATTGTTGTTTTATACAGTAGTCGATAACTCACTTCAATGCCCCTCTTGAGATGGCTTTTATGGCCCCCATATAGGCTGCATACGTGGTTAACACCCGCTACTTAACTCAGGTGGCCGCCACCGGCACCGTTACTTATTTCAGGAGCAAGGCATGGCAAAAGAACCGCAAACCCCGTTGGAAGATGAGCTGGCACGCCAAGAGCAGGAAGCAGAGGTCACCGACCAATCTGCCGAGGAGCGGTTGGTGGAAGGCGAACTGGAAGGGCTGATCGATGACGATGCGCCGCTGGAAGGCAGCGCCGGCAGCCCCGAAGCCGACGTGTTGGCCGCCCAGGTAGAAGAGCTGGAGCAGAGCCTAGCGGAAGCCAAAGACCAAGCGCTGCGCGCCGCTGCCGAGGCTCAAAACGTTCGCCGCCGGGCGGAGCAAGAAGCCGAAAAAGCGCGCAAGTTTGCCCTGGAGAAGTTCGTCAAAGAGCTGCTGCCCGTGGTGGATAGCCTTGAGAAAGCCTTGGAAAGCATGCAGGACGACGCGTCCGACGTGCATCGTGAAGGTGTCTCCATGACCCTCAAGATGCAGCTAGACGTGCTGAGCAAGTTTGGCGTCGAAAGCATCGAGCCCCAGGGCGAGCCCTTCGACCCACAGGTGCATGAAGCCATGGCGATGGTGCCGAACCCAGAGCTCGACCCCAACACCGTGATGGATGTGATGCAGAAAGGCTATCTGCTGAACGGCCGCCTCGTGCGCCCTGCCATGGTCGTGGTCAGCCAAAAAGCGAATTAAGCCGCGTTGACGCATTGCAGTAAAAAAAGCCCTTGAAATGCTGCAAGCGGCCCCCAAATAAAGGGCAACCCGCGGGAAAACCCGCAGACGCCAAGTAAGTAACAGCGGCGTAAAACATCAGTTTTGTTTCAACCGAATTCGAGGTTTTTGCTATGGGACGCATTATTGGTATCGACCTGGGCACCACTAACTCTTGTGTGGCCGTGCTCGATGGTGACAGCGCTAAAGTCATTGAAAACGCCGAAGGCGGTCGTACCACGCCTTCCATCATTGCCTACACCGACGACGGCGAAACCCTGGTAGGTCAGGCCGCCAAGCGCCAGGCCGTGACCAACCCGGAAAACACCCTTTACGCCATCAAGCGTCTGATCGGCCGCCGCTTCAAAGACGACGTCGTTCAAAAAGACATCAAGATGGTGCCCTACAAAATCGCTGAAGCCGATAACGGCGATGCGTGGGTAGAAGTGAAAGGCAAAAAAATGGCACCGCCGCAGGTAAGCGCGGAAGTGCTGAAGAAAATGAAGAAGACCGCCGAAGACTATCTCGGCGAAGCGGTCACCGAAGCGGTCATCACCGTACCGGCCTACTTCAACGACAGTCAGCGTCAGGCTACTAAAGATGCGGGCCGCATTGCCGGTCTGGACGTCAAGCGCATCATCAACGAGCCGACCGCCGCAGCGCTTGCCTACGGCATGGACAAATCTCGTGGTGATAAAACCATCGCGGTGTACGACCTGGGTGGCGGTACCTTCGATATCTCCATCATCGAAGTGGCCGACGTTGATGGCGAAACGCAGTTCGAAGTGTTGGCGACCAACGGCGACACCTTCCTGGGCGGTGAAGATTTTGACTTGGCGCTGATCAACTATCTGGTCGACCAGTTCAAGTCGGACAGCGGTATCGATCTGTCTGGCGACAATCTGGCCATGCAGCGTCTGAAAGAAGCCGCCGAGAAAGCCAAGATCGAGCTTTCCAGCGCGCAGCAGACCGACGTGAACCTGCCGTACATCACCGCCGACAACACTGGCCCGAAACACCTCAACGTTAAGGTGACCCGTGCCAAGCTGGAGTCGCTGGTCGAAGACTTGGTTCAGCGTTCGCTCGAGCCGTGCAAAATGGCGCTGAAAGATGCAGGCCTGTCCGCGTCTGAAATCGACGAAGTGATTCTGGTCGGCGGTCAGACCCGTATGCCGATGGTTCAGAAGAAAGCGGCAGACTTCTTCGGTAAAGAAGCGCGTAAAGACGTGAACCCGGACGAAGCAGTGGCCGTGGGTGCTGCGATTCAGGGCGGTGTTCTGGGTGGCGACGTTAAAGACGTACTGCTGCTCGACGTGACCCCGCTGACCCTGGGTATCGAAACCCTGGGTGGCGTGATGACGCCGCTGATCGACAAGAACACCACCATCCCGACCAAGAAGACCCAAACCTTCTCGACCGCGGATGACAACCAGACTGCCGTGACTATTCACGTCGTCCAGGGTGAGCGTAAGCAAGTGTCGCAGAACAAGTCGCTGGGTCGCTTCGACCTCGCCGACATTCCGCCGGCACCGCGCGGTGTACCGCAGATCGAAGTGGCGTTCGACCTCGATGCCAACGGTATCCTGAACGTGTCTGCTAAAGACAAGGCGACCGGCAAAGAGCAGTCTATCGTCATCAAAGCGTCCAGCGGCCTCTCCGATGAAGAGATCGAGCAAATGGTACGCGATGCTGAAGCTCACGCGGACGAGGACAAAAAGTTCGAAGCGCTGGTGCAGCTGCGTAACCAAGCGGACGGCATGATTCACGCCACCCGCAAGACCGTTCAAGAGGCGGGCGACAAGGCGACCGATGATGAGAAACAGGCCATCGAAAACGCCATCGCCGAGCTGGAAGAAGCGGTGAAAACCGATGACCAGGACGATATCCAGAAGAAACTGGATGCGCTGACCGAAGTGTCCGGCCAGCTGGCGCAGAAGATGTATGCCGAGCAGGCAGACGCCGCGCAGGCGGGTGGTGAAGGTGCAGAAGAGGCCAACACCAAGCAGGACGATGACGTGGTTGACGCCGAGTACGAAGAAGTCAACGACGACAAGAAGAAGCAGTAACCCACCTCTTTCTGCCAAGGAAAGCGGTGACGCGGGAGGCAACTCCCGCGTTGCTGTTTCCGCGGCCGAGACGCCTATAGTGCGTAGCTAACCAGGAGGCGTAGGACCCATGTCCAAACGCGATTATTACGAAGTCCTGGGTGTCGAAAAAGGGGCCGATCAGAAAGAGATCAAAAAGGCCTATCGCCGTCTGGCGCAAAAATTCCACCCTGATCGAAACCCGGACGATAACACCGCAGCGGAAAAATTCCGTGAAGTGTCGGAAGCCTACGAAGTCTTGAGCGACGGCGAGAAACGCGCGGCCTACGACCAGTTCGGTCATGCCGGTGTGGATGGCCAGGGCGGCGGCTTTGGCGGCGGTGGCTTCGGTGGCGGCGGCGCTGGCGATTTCAGCGACATCTTCGGCGATGTGTTTGGCGATATCTTCGGTGGCGGCGGTGGCCGTCGTCGTGGGCCCAACGCACCCGCACGGGGTTCCGACCTGCGCTACAACCTAGAGCTGGATCTAGAGAGCGCGGTGGCGGGCACCACGGTGGATATTCGCGTCCCGCGCCATATCGAGTGTGACCGCTGTGACGGCGGCGGTGCCGAGCCGGGTTCCACCAAAGAGACCTGCCCCACCTGCCACGGCCACGGTCAGGTACGTATGCAGCAGGGCTTCTTCGCGGTTCAGCAAACCTGCCCGACCTGTCACGGCAGTGGCCAGCACATCAAAGTGCCGTGCCACAAATGTAACGGCGAAGGCCGCGTGCGTGAAACCCGCACGCTCTCGGTGAAGATTCCGCCGGGTGTGGATACCGGCGACCGTATTCGTCTCAACGGCGAAGGCGAGAGCGGCGTGAACGGTGGCCCGGCGGGCGATCTGTACGTTCAGGTTTCCATCAAGCCGCACCACATCTTCAAGCGTGACGGTAAACACCTGCAGTGCGACGTGCCGATCAATTTCGTCGATGCAGCACTCGGTGGCGAGTTGGAAGTGCCCACGCTGGATGGCCGCGTGAAGCTGAAGATTCCGCCGGAAACCCAAACCGGCAAACTCTTCCGCCTACGCGGTAAAGGCGTGAAGCCCGTTCGCGGTGGCGCCCCCGGCGACCTGCTGTGCAAAGTGGTGCTGGAAACGCCCGTCAACCTCAACGACGAGCAGAAAGACCTGCTTCGCCAACTGCAAGAGAGCTTCGATGGCAGCAACAGCCACAGCCACTCGCCGAAGAAAACCGGTTTCTTCGACAGCGTGAAGAAGTTCTTTGAAGAGATGAAGCCGTAAGAGCCCAGAGCGCTTTGAAGTAACAGCCCCAGCACCCCGGTGCTGGGGCTTTTTTATCTGCATCAACGCAGCAGGTGATCCATCCGCCACGACAAAGCCAGCGGATCAGGCTGGCTGTGCTGCGCGAGCCTAGCGTGAGACAAGCTGTGGCGACTTGCGTCACAATAACAGTATCCGCTTATCAATCGCTGGACGCTAACGAATGAAGGAAGTCACCTAATGCCTTTGGATGCTGTTGATCGCCCCTACGTAGGGATTTGGCTGCGCGTGCTGTCGGGGGTGCTGTTTACGGGCATGCTGGTGTGTATCAAAGCCGTGAGCGATGAGGTGCCGGTGGGGCAGTCGGTATTTTTCCGTTCGCTGTTTGCGCTGTTGCCGATCGTGGTGTTTCTGGCCTTACGCCGGGAGTTTCCTCAGGGGTTGGCGACCCGGCGGCCGTTGGGCCATGCCTTGCGTTCAGGATTGGGCGCGGCGGCGATGTTTGCCTCGTTTGCCGCTGTGGCGGTGTTGCCGGTGGCCGAGACCACGCTGCTGGCGCAGTTGACGCCTATTTTTATGGCACTAGGCGGTGTACTGCTGTTGGGCGAGCGCTTTACGTGGGTGCGTGCGCTGGCCATGGGGCTGGCGATGGGGGGAATGGCCGTACTGGTGTTGCCGAACGTGGGCGGTGCTTCCCAATCGGGCCAGCTAGTGGGCTATCTATTGGCGGTGCTGAGCGCGGTGCTGACGGCGGGCGCGTTACTGACCGTGCGGCGTATTTCGCGCACGGAAACGGCAGGCGCTATCGCATTTTACTTCATTTTAGTGTCGGCCTTGGCGGGGCTGGCGACGCTGCCGCTGGGCTGGGCAGCGTTACGCCTAGAGGTGTTGAGCCTGCTCGTGCTGGCGGGGCTGTTGGGCGGGGCGGCGCATATCG
This sequence comes from Halomonas sp. LC1, assembly GCF_030247125.1. NCBI lineage: Bacteria > Pseudomonadati > Pseudomonadota > Gammaproteobacteria > Oceanospirillales > Halomonadaceae > Halomonas > Halomonas sp. LC1. The sequence goes on from NZ_JASSPG010000008.1 coordinate 222,463, forward strand.
CGATGACGCTGGCATTTCGCTATGCCGAGGCGTCGCGGTTAGCGCCGTTCGAGTACCTCGCCTTGCTATGGCCGGTGTTGGCGGATTGGTTGCTATTCGATATTCCGGCCTCGCACCACTTCTTCTTGGCGCTGCCTTTGATGCTGGGCGGTGTCGTCTTGGCGGCGTTAGAAGGTAAGCGCCTTAAATGGCCTCTTCGACGATAAGCTGAGGCCGCCCTTTCGAGCAGCGCTCGATGCGAGCGTTCACGTGGTAAACGCTGCGCAGCAGCTCGGGGGTAATGACGTCCTCCGTGGCGCCGCAGGCGATCAACCTGCCTTGTTCCAAGACCATGGCGTGATCGGTAAAGCGCAGGGCGTGGCCAATGTCGTGTAGGGCGACCAGGATCAGCATTTGCCGCTCGTCGGCTAGGCGTCTCAGTACGCTCAACAGACTAATTTGCCGGTTGAGATCGAGCGCGGACGTGGGCTCGTCCAGCATGAGGATTTCAGGCTCCTGCACCAGCGCCTGGGCGGCGCTCACTAGCTGGCGCTGGCCGCCGCTCAAATCGCCGATGTCACGCTCGGCCAGCGCGCTAATGTTCAGCTCGGCAAGCGCTTTGTCCACTTGGGCAAGGTCGTCGGCTTGTACCGTCAGGCTACGCCCTTGCATGCGGGCCAACAGCACGGACTCATACACCGATAAGACGGCTTTGGCACCGGTGTCCTGGGGCATGTAGGCCACGGGCCGCTCGGCGGTGGTGTGCGAAATGAGCACGTCGCCGCTGCCTTTCAGCAACCCTAGAATGCGACGGAACAGTGTCGATTTGCCTGCCGCGTTGGGGCCAAGCAGCGCCACGACTTGCCCGCCTTGAAAGCAGGGCGTGGAGATGTCGTGAACAATGGTTTTGCGCCCATAGCGGGCGCACACGTTCTTGAGCTGTAGCGTTACCATGCGGCCTTCTTGTGATTGAGCACGAGGAAAAGGAAGAAGGGAATGCCCACGAGCGACGTGATGATGCCGATGGGAATGATGGTGCCGGGAATGATGATCTTCGACAGCACCGACCCCACCGAGAGAATCAGCGCCCCGCACAGGGCCGAGCCGGGCAGGAAGAAGCGCTGATCTTCGCCCAGCAGCATACGGGCAATGTGCGGGCCCACCAGGCCAATGAAGCCAATCGTACCGACGAAGGCAACGGCGATGGCGGCCAGCAGCGACACAAGCACCAATACCTCTAGGCGCAGCGCGCGAGGGTTAACGCCCATGCTCTCCGCTTTGGCATCCCCTAAACGCATGGCGGTGAGCGCCCAGCCGTGGCGTGCCAAAAGCGGCATTACCAGGGCGAGTACGCCAAGCGCAATCCAGAACTTTGGCCAGGTGGCTTTGGTGAGGCTGCCCATCGTCCAGAACACCACGGCAGCCACGGCCTCTTGACTGGCAAAGAACTGAATCAGCGCCATCAGCGAGTTGAAGATGAACACCATCGCAATGCCGAGTAGCACGATGGTTTCCACGGTGACGCCGCGTTTGAGGCTCAGCGCGTGAATCAAAAACGCGGTGAACATGGCCATCAGAAACGCGTTGATGGGCACCACGTATTCGATGGCGGTGGGGATGATGGCCACACCAAAGGCCAAGCCCAGGGCAGCACCGAAGCTGGCGCCTGCGGATATCCCCAGCGTGAACGGGCTGGCGAGCGGGTTGCTGAGGATGGTCTGCATCTGCGCGCCCGCCACCGAGAGGCTAGCCCCCACGACGATGGCCATGAGCGCGACCGGCATACGAATGTCCCACAGAATGACTCGCGCCTGCTGGCTGACGGCATTGGGAGTCACCAGCGCAGCGACCACTTCGGCCAAGCTGAAACGGGCGGGGCCGAGTGCCAAATCCACACAGAGACTGAGCAGCAGCGCGAGGGTCAGCCCCACCAGAATCAGCTGTCGACGCCACACTTGAGCGCGATAGAACGTGCGTCCGGCGGTTGGGTGGGCGACGTTGGCATTACTCATCATGAAGCGTTATCCAGTAGCCGGGCTGATAATCGATCGGCAGAAACCGGTCGTGAAGCTCTTCCAAGGTAGCTTCGGGGTCTAAATCTTCAAACAGCTCGGGATGGAACCACTTGGCTAGCTGCTGTACGGCAACGAAGTAGTAGGGGCTGTTATAGAACTGGTGCCAAATCGCGTGAACGTTCCCTGTCTCGACGGCGTCGATGCCGGTCATGGCGGTGCGGGTCGTTAACGCTTGCAGTTTTTCCCGTGCCTGCGCCTGATCGGCGCCGGGACCAACACCAACCCAGTCACCGCCTGGCACGTAGGCATCCCAACTGCCGCCCGTGACCACCACGTGCTGCGGGTTGGCGGCGATGATTTGCTCGGGGTTGAGGTTGCCAAAGCTGGCGGGGATGATGCCGTCGGCGATGTTGGTGCCGCCTGCCAGCGTCACGTACTCGCCAAAGTTGGCAGGGCCGAAGCTCATGCAGCACTCATCCGAATAGCCGCCTGCACGATCGACGAAGACCCGTGGTCGTTCGGGATTGGCTTGCTCGATGACCTCCGTAACCCGGGCGAGCTGCGCTTCGGCAAAGGTGATGAACTCCTCGGCAGCGGCCTCGTCGTTCATCAACTGGCCGATCAGACGCATCGATGGAATGGTGTTCTCGATGGGGTCTTCGCGGAAGTCCACGTACACGATGGGAATGTCCAGTTCCGCGAGCTTGTCATCGTAGGCGGCATCCTCGGTGGCTGCTTTTGCCTCGATGTTCATCAGAATCAGGTCGGGATTCAGCGACGCCGCTTGTTCGACATCGAAGGTGCCATCTTTGAAGCCTCCAAAGGTGGGAATCGAAGCCATCTCGGGGAAGCGCTCTAAGTAGCGCTGGTAGTTGTCAGGGTCTGCTTGTGAAAAGTCTTCTCGCCAGCCCACCACGTGGGCCAGTGGTGCGTCGGGTTCGAGCATGCCCAGCAGATAGATTTGCCTGCCTTCGCCCAGGATGACGCGTTCGGCAGGGGCGTCTAGGGTGATCTGTCGGCCAGCAATATCAGTGACCGTGATGGGCGCCGCGATAGCCGACGCGCAAACGAGAGATGTCAGCGCACCGACGAAAGGAAGAGAGAGACGTAACAGCATAGTGGCATTGGTTACCTGAGTTCTTTAGCGTCTACGCTAACGATGAGTGTTTAATCAAACATAGATGTTGATGTTAATTGCTATTCTCATGTCGGCATTATCCTCAAAAGCGGGAAAGGTGTCGAGGTAAGCGATAAGCGTTAGCGTTGAGCAACACGCCGTTGCAACGAATTCTCATTCGTTGCTTGGCTCTTGCGGGGGCGGCGATTAGGCTAGTAGGGCATCACGTCTGTCGACTTGGAGAGAACCGCATGCCTTTATCCCGAGCAGAGATTGCCACCCCATCCGGCGCGCGGTTGATCAACCGCCTGTGCAAGCACTGGGCCCATAAACTTGAGGTGGAATACACCGAGCAGGACGCCAAAATCGTGTTTGCCAGCGGTACCTGCCTGATGCACGCCGAGCCAGAACGGTTGCTGGTCTCTATCGAAACCCTCGAAGAGGAGCACCTGGATCAGCTCGAAGGCGTGGTCGAAAGCCATTTGGTGCGGATGGCGAAAGACGAACCGCTAGAGATCGTCTGGGAAAATTGAAGTGATCGAGGGGCGGCGGCGTTAGCGCCGCATCGGCCGGGGTGGTCTGTTATAATCTCGGCCACCCTTTTTGTTTCTAGATTGATGCCAAATAGCGCACGCGTAGGAGTTTCCATGACCCGAATTGCCATTGTAGGCGTAGCTGGCCGCATGGGCCGCACGTTAGTCAACGCCGTCGAGCAAGAAGCCGATGCCTCCCTGGCGGGCGGTATCGTGGAGCCGGGCAGCTCCTTGGCCGGTGCCGATATCGGCGAGCTGGCGGGCGTAGGCAAGCGGGGCGTGGTGGCGGTCGATTCGCTCAGCGCCATCGTCGATGACTTCGACGTGCTGATCGACTTCACCGCACCGCAGGTGACGCTGGCGAACCTGGCATTCTGTGCCGAGCACGGTAAGCGCATCGTGATCGGCACCACCGGCATGAACGATGACGAACTGGCCGAGCTGGATAGCTACCGCGATAAAGTCGCCATGGTCTTCGCCCCCAACATGAGCGTGGGCGTGAACCTAACGCTGAAACTGCTGCAAATGGCGGCCAAAGCGCTGGGTGATGAAGGGTACGACATTGAAGTGATCGAATCGCACCACCGCCATAAAGTCGATGCGCCTTCCGGTACGGCCATCAAAATGGGGGAAGTGGTCGCGGAAAGCCTTGGCCGCACCCTAAAAGAGCACGGCGTGTTCGAGCGGGTAGGGCAGTGCGGCCCGCGCACCGACAAAGAGATCGGCTTTGCGACCGTTCGCGCAGGCGATATCGTCGGTGAGCATACCGTGATGTTCGCCACCGAAGGCGAGCGCATCGAGATTACCCACAAGGCCTCAAGCCGCATGACCTTTGCCAAAGGCGCTGTGCGCGCCGCTCGCTGGGTCGCCAGCCAGCCTCATGGCCGCTACGACATGCAAGACGTCTTGGAGCTTCATTGATTGGCAAAGCGTTCTTTACCCTATGCTGAAAATAAAGGGCTAGCCGACGGTCGGTAAATCCTGTAACATTCCAAAAATTTTGGCCGAGTGGCTTTCAATAGCCAGTAAAACGCCTGCAGCGAATGTCTGTGGTAGTGGATGTCAGTGGAAAGTGAACCACGCTTGTTGCACTGGCCGTTAGGTTAGAGAAAAGAGTCAGCGAACTGCTGCGCCATGGTCACGACCGTTACGGTGGCATGGATGAGAACAACAAGCGGGATGAAACCGATGTTTTTATTGTCGGCTTCGTCCCGCTTTTTTACGACCCGACGTTTGCACGCAAACGCCGACAACCGGATCGCCGAGCCTGCGCCCACAGGCTCCCACCAGCATGGGAGAACTTGTCTTGAATAACCCCGCATTGAGCAAACCCGCGATATTGGCCCTGGAAGATGGCAGTGTGTTTCATGGAACGGCCATTGGCGCGGATGGAGTCACAAGCGGTGAGGTGGTGTTCAATACAGCCATGACCGGCTACCAGGAAATCCTCACCGACCCCTCTTACACCCGCCAAATCGTCACCCTGACTTACCCGCATATCGGCAATACCGGTATTAATTCCGAAGATGTGGAGTCCGCCTCCATTGCGGCAGCGGGCCTGGTGATTCGCGATCTTCCCCTGCTGGCCAGCAGCTTCCGCTCCGAGCAAACCCTCTCTGATTATCTGAAAAGCCAAAACGTGCTAGGCATTGCGGATATCGATACCCGCCGCCTAACGCGTATTTTGCGCGATAAAGGTGCCCAGAACGGCGCGATTCTGGCAGGTGCCGATGCAGAGGGCGACGATGCCGTCGAGCGGGCGCTGGCAGCGGCGAAGGCGTTTCCGGGCTTGAAGGGCATGGATTTGGCCAAAGAAGTCTCTTGCAAAGAGGCTTACGAGTGGTCGGAAGGCGAGTGGACCTTGGGCGAAGGCTACGCGGATGCGAGCCAGGGCGAGCGCCTCTACCACGTGGTGGCGTTCGATTACGGCGTGAAGTTCAACATCCTGCGCATGCTGGCGGCGCGGGGCTGCCGCTTGACCGTGGTGCCGGCGCAAACGCCTGCGGCAGAGGTGCTGGCGATGAACCCGGACGGCGTGTTCCTGGCCAACGGCCCCGGCGACCCCGAGCCCTGTGACTACGCGATTAAAGCGATTCAGGAAGTGTTGGAAACCGACACGCCGGTGTTCGGCATTTGCTTGGGCCACCAGCTGCTGGCGCTGGCCTCCGGTGCCAAAACCGTCAAGATGGGCCACGGCCACCACGGTGCCAACCATCCGGTACAAGACCTGGATACCGGCACGGTGATGATCACCAGCCAGAACCACGGCTTTGCGGCCGATGAAGCGACCCTGCCGAGCAACGTACGTGCCACGCACCGCTCGCTGTTCGACGGCACTCTGCAGGGGATTGAGCGTACCGATCGTCCGGCGTTTAGCTTCCAGGGCCACCCGGAAGCCAGCCCTGGCCCGCGCGATGTAGCGCCGCTGTTCGATCGCTTTATCGCCATGATGCAGGCGCGCCGCTAGGTTCGCCGCGCTGCCTCTCATTGCCTAGTTACGCCGTTTTGATGCTCATCGTCACCACTTTTTGCGGGAACCGTTATGCCTAAGCGTACCGATATCAATAGCATTCTTATCATTGGCGCTGGTCCGATCGTCATCGGCCAGGCCTGCGAATTCGACTACTCCGGCGCCCAGGCGTGTAAAGCCCTGCGCGAGGAGGGGTACCGGGTTATTTTGGTCAACTCCAACCCGGCCACGATCATGACCGATCCCGCCATGGCCGATGCTACCTACATCGAGCCGATTACCTGGCAGGCGGTCGAGAAAATCATCGAAGCCGAGCGTCCTGACGTGATTCTGCCCACCATGGGTGGCCAGACCGCGCTGAACTGCGCGCTCGACCTGGACAAGCACGGCGTATTGGCCAAGTACGGTGTCGAGATGATCGGTGCCAATGCCGATGCCATCAACAAAGCCGAAGACCGCGATCTGTTCGACAAGGCGATGAAGAACATCGGCCTGGAGTGCCCCAAAGCGAAAGTGGCGCACACCATGGACGAGGCGTGGGAAATCCAGGCGGAGCTTGGCTTCCCGACGATCATTCGCCCCTCCTACACCATGGGCGGCTCCGGCGGCGGTGTGGCGTACAACAAGGAAGAGTTCGAAGAGATCTGCACCCGCGGTTTCGAACTGTCCAACAACCACGAGCTGCTCATCGATGAGTCGCTGCTGGGTTGGAAAGAGTACGAAATGGAGGTGGTGCGCGATAAGAACGATAACTGCATCATCGTCTGCGCGATCGAAAACTTCGACCCGATGGGCGTCCACACCGGCGACTCCATCACCGTGGCACCGGCGCAAACGCTGACCGATAAAGAGTATCAGATCATGCGCGACGCCAGCCTCGCGGTGCTGCGCGAGATCGGCGTGGAAACCGGCGGGTCGAACGTTCAGTTCGGTATGGACCCGAAGACTGGCCGCATGGTCGTCATCGAGATGAACCCCCGCGTCTCCCGTTCGTCGGCGCTGGCCTCGAAGGCCACCGGCTTCCCAATTGCCAAGATCGCGGCGAAGCTGGCGGTGGGATATACCCTGGACGAACTGCAGAACGACATCACGGGCGGCCAAACCCCAGCGTCGTTCGAACCGTCCATCGACTATGTCGTGACCAAAATTCCGCGTTTTACCTTCGAGAAGTTTCCCCAAGCGAACGATCGCCTGACCACCCAGATGAAGTCGGTGGGCGAGGTGATGGCGATTGGCCGTACGTTCCAAGAATCGCTGCAAAAAGCGCTGCGTGGCATGGAAACCGGTAACGACGGCCTCGACCCGATCATTACCGAGTTCACCGATGACGCCATGGCCCAGATCAAGGGCGAGCTGCAGGCGGCAGGGGCCGAGCGTATCTTCTTCGTGGCCGACGCCATGCGCGCGGGCATGAGCGTGGACGACGTGTTTGCGCTGACCAATATCGACCGTTGGTTCCTGGTTCAGCTGGAAGACCTGATTCTGACCGAAGCGGCGGTCTCCAAGCGCGCGTTGGCGGATCTCTCCGCTCGCGAGCTGTTCCAGCTCAAGCGCAAGGGCTTCTCGGATGCACGTCTAGCGAAGCTATTGGGTGTGTCCGAAAAAGAGTTCCGCAAGACTCGTCAGGCAGCCAATATCCGTCCGGTCTACAAGCGCGTGGATACCTGCGCTGCCGAATTTGCGTCGGACACGGCCTACATGTACTCCACCTACGAGGAAGAGTGCGAAGCGGACGTGTCTGATCGCCAGAAAATCATGGTGTTGGGCGGTGGCCCGAACCGTATCGGCCAGGGTATCGAGTTCGATTACTGCTGCGTTCACGCCGCCTTCGCCATGCGCGATGACGGCTACGAAACCATCATGGTCAACTGCAACCCGGAAACCGTCTCTACCGACTACGACACCTCTGATCGTCTCTACTTCGAGCCGGTCACGCTGGAAGACGTGCTGGAAATTGCCGATAAAGAGAAGCCGGTAGGCGTGATTGTACAGTTTGGTGGTCAAACGCCGCTGAAGCTGGCCCGCGAGCTGGAAGCTGCAGGCGTGCCGATCATCGGTACCACGCCGGACGCCATCGACCGCGCTGAAGACCGCGAGCGCTTCCAGGTGATGATCGACAAGCTCGGCCTGAAACAGCCGCCCAACGCCACTGCGCGCAGTTTCGAAGATGCCTTCGCCAAAGCCGAAAAAATTGGCTACCCCCTGGTCGTGCGCCCGAGCTACGTCCTGGGCGGCCGGGCGATGGAGATCGTCTACGACGCCTCCGAGCTCGAAAACTACATGACCAACGCGGTGAAGGTCTCTAACGACTCGCCAGTACTGCTGGATCACTTCCTGAGCGCCGCGGTGGAAGTGGATATCGATGCAGTCTCTGACGGCCAGCAGGTCGTAATTGGCGGTATCATGCAGCACGTCGAGCAAGCGGGCGTTCACTCTGGCGACTCTGCCTGCGCGCTGCCGCCTTACTCGCTGCCTGCCGACGTGCAGGACGAGATGCGCGAGCAGGTCAAGAAAATGGCCGTGGAGTTGGGCGTCAAAGGCCTGATGAACGTGCAGCTGGCGTGGCAAGATGGTGAGATCTACGTGATCGAGGTCAATCCACGCGCCTCGCGTACCGTGCCGTTTGTTTCCAAGTGCATCGGCACCTCGCTGGCCCAGATTGCTGCGCGCTGCATGGCCGGTAAAACCCTCGCCGAGCAGGGCTTCGAGCGGGAAATCGTGCCGCACTTCTACAGCGTCAAAGAAGCGGTCTTCCCGTTCAACAAGTTCCAGGGCGTTGACCCGATTCTCTCGCCGGAGATGAAGTCCACCGGTGAAGTGATGGGCTCGGGCGATACCTTCGCTGAAGCCTTCTTCAAGGCGCAGCTAGGCGCGGGCGAAGCGATCCCGGCGCTGGATGGCGACCGTAAAGCGTTCCTGTCGGTGCGTGAACCTGACAAGCAGGGGATTATCGAAGTGGCCCGTTCTCTGCTAACATTGGGCTTCACACTTTGTGCAACACGCGGTACGGCAGCGGCCATCGAAGCCGCCGGGCTACCCGTGGAGCACGTCAATAAAGTCTACGAAGGCCGTCCCCATATCGTCGATCTGCTGAAGAACGACGAAATCGCCTACATCGTGAACACTACCGAAGGTCGTCAGGCAATTAACGACTCTTCGATCATTCGCCGTACTGCTCTCGCGCGCAAGGTGCCCTATGCGACCACCTTGGCGGGCGCTAATGCTGTTTGCATGGCGCTAGAGTACGGTAGGGAGATTACGGTGCGGCGCCTTCAGGATCTGCATGCAGGAGCAAGTCAATGAACAAGGTCCCGATGACGGTGGCGGGAGAAAAAAGCCTTCGCGAAGAGCTCAACCACTTGAAGGGCGAAGAGCGCCCCCGAGTGATTGCGGCCATCGCCGAAGCGCGTGAACACGGTGACCTCAAGGAGAACGCCGAGTATCACGCCGCCCGCGAGCAGCAGGGGTTTATTGAAGGTCGTATCCAGGAAATCGAGAGCAAGCTTTCGGGTGCCCAGGTGATCGATGTCACCAAGCTGCCGAAGACCGGTAAGGTGATTTTTGGAGTGACTGTGTCGCTCTTGAACCTGGATAGTGATGCCAGCGTTACCTATCGCATTGTTGGCGAAGATGAAGCCGACATTAAAGCGGGTCGTATTTCGGTCACTTCACCCATTGCGCGCGCGCTGATTGGTAAAGAAGAGGGCGATGTGGTGGTGGTGAAGACGCCCGGCGGCGACGTTGAGTACGAAATTGAGAGTGTTGAACACCTCTAATGCTGTGCGAATAGCGCCATAAAAAGGCCCGATGCAGGTAGCTGCTTCGGGCCTTTTAGCTTAGCGGCGCTTGGCGCCGTGTCAGCATAGTGCTGTGCGCGTTAGTGCCGCCCGTGATGGTTCTCGAAGCGGGTAACGTTGGAGAGCTTGGGGTTAGCCTTTGGGTTGCGGCGATAAAGCAGCGCCATTTTGCCAATGGTCTGCACCAGCTCGGCGTTGCTGTCAGCCAGCAGCTCGTTGATCATCGCAGCGCGGTCATCCCGTTCGGGTAGGGCGAGCTTTACTTTGATTAGCTCGTGATCATTGAGCGCGCGGCTGAGTTCTGCGAGCAGATTTTCGGAGACGCCGTTCTCAGAAACGGTGACCACGGGGTTCAAATGGTGGCCAATGCTACGAAATGCTTTCTTTTGTGCCTGTGACAAGCTCATGGTATCTTGCGGTATCCCGGTTAGCGCTTAACGTTCCATCTTACGGTGAAATGCCGCTAAGTGAAAGCAATCACGTGAACGCGCCCATCTCTTATTCCAGTGTCAGATTCCCACATGCAGCAAAAGCCCCCAAGCCGTAAACATTCAGTGAGCAAAACCAGCAACAACTGGAAGAAAGAACACTTCGACGACCAGTATGTGAAGCAGAGCTGGCAGGATGGCTACCGCTCTCGGGCGAGCTACAAGCTGCTAGAGTTGGACGAGAAAGATAAGCTGTTTCGCAACGGGATGACGGTCATCGACCTCGGCGCTGCCCCAGGTGGGTGGAGCCAAATCGCTGCCGAAAAAGTCGGCCCGGAAGGGGTCGTCATTGCGTCGGACATCTTGGAAATGGACGCTCTGGCCGGTGTGGACTTCATTCAGGGCGATTTCACCGAAGAGAGCGTGCTCAATGCGATTCTTGAACGTTTGGGAAATCGTCCGGTAGACCTTGTTATGTCGGACATGGCCCCCAATATGAGTGGTATGGCAGCCATCGATCAGCCCCAGGCCATGTATCTCGTCGAGCTGGCATTGGAACTGGCCCGGGAAACGCTTTCACCCAAAGGTCGGTTTTTGGTCAAGGTCTTTCAAGGCGAAGGGTTCGATGCGTATCTAAAAGAACTGCGCGGCAGTTTCGACCGTGTGGTCACTCGTAAGCCAGACGCCTCGCGTGCGCGCTCTCGGGAAGTCTACTTTTTAGCGGAGGGCTTTCGCGGTTAACCAGGGCTGGCAAGGCGCTGGCGCAATAGCAAAGATTTATCACCGCGATTGCCAGACAGGCAAGCGCAAGGTGTGTCACATTAGGCACAATGGACGAGCGTGACACAGATGGCCCAACGCCCAATGGGCTTTGGCAATGGTTGAACGTTAAGCTCTAGTGTAAGGTCAGAGTATTAGCGGTTAACTGACGGATTCTTGTAATGAGGGTAGCCCCTTGAACGATATGGCGAAGAACCTGATTCTGTGGTTGGTCATCGCGGCCGTTCTACTGACAGTGTTCAATAATTTCAGTACGGAAAGCGCACCGCAGACCACGAACTACTCCCAGTTCGTGCAACAGGTGCAAAATCAGCAGGTACGTAGCGTCACCATCGATGGCTACACCATCACCGGTGAGCGCACGGATGGTTCGCAGTTCCAGACCATTCGCCCAGCAGCGGAAGACCCCAAGCTGATGGACGACCTGCTCAGCAATAACGTCACCGTGGTCGGTAAGGAGCCAGAGCAGCAGAGCATCTGGACACGTCTGCTGATCGCCAGCTTCCCGATTCTGCTGATTCTGGCCATCTTCATGTTCTTCATGCGCCAAATGCAAGGCGGCGCTGGGGGCGGTAAAGGCGGCCCGATGAGCTTTGGCAAGTCCAAAGCGAAGCTGCTCTCTCAGGACCAGATCAAAACCACCTTTGCCGACGTGGCAGGCTGTGACGAAGCGAAGGAAGAGGTCGAAGAGCTGGTCGACTTCCTGCGTGACCCGACCAAGTTTCAGCGCCTGGGTGGAACGATTCCCCGTGGCGTGCTGATGGTGGGCCCGCCCGGTACCGGTAAGACACTGCTTGCCAAGTCCATCGCGGGCGAAGCCAAAGTGCCGTTTTTCTCGATTTCTGGTTCCGACTTCGTCGAGATGTTCGTCGGTGTGGGCGCGTCTCGCGTTCGCGATATGTTCGAACAGGCCAAGAAGCAGGCGCCCTGCATCATCTTCATCGATGAGATCGATGCCGTTGGCCGTTCGCGCGGTACCGGCATGGGGGGCGGCAACGATGAGCGTGAGCAAACGCTGAACCAGCTGCTGGTGGAAATGGACGGCTTTGAAGCCAACGAAGGCATCATCGTCATCGCCGCCACCAACCGTCCGGACGTTCTCGACCCGGCGCTGCTGCGCCCCGGTCGTTTCGACCGTCAGGTCACCGTTGGTCTGCCAGACATTCGAGGCCGCGAGCACATTCTGGGCGTTCACCTGCGCAAGGTGCCGCTGGCCGATGACGTCAAGCCGCAGCTCATCGCACGCGGTACGCCTGGCTTCTCGGGGGCCGATCTCGCAAACCTGGTGAACGAAGCTGCTCTGTTTGCCGCACGCCGTAACAAGCGTTTGGTGGGCATGGATGAGCTTGAGCTTGCCAAGGACAAGATCATGATGGGCGCAGAGCGCAAATCCATGGTCATGACCGACAAAGAGAAGCTCAATACGGCTTATCACGAAGCGGGCCATGCGATCATCGGTTTGGTCATGCCCGAGCACGACCCGGTCTACAAGGTGACGATCATTCCCCGTGGCCGCGCGCTCGGTGTGACGATGTTCCTACCCGAAGAAGATCGCTACAGCCTGTCGCGTCAGCAAATCATTAGCCAAATCTGCTCGCTGTTTGGTGGTCGTATCGCCGAAGAGATGACATTGGGTGCCAACGGTGTCACGACCGGTGCTTCCAACGATATCAAGCGGGCGACCGAATTGGCCCATAACATGGTCGCCAAGTGGGGGCTCTCGGATGAGATGGGTCCGATCATGTACGACGAGGACGAGTCTCACCAGTTCCTCGGCGGCCCAGGCCAAGGTGGCGGCAAGCTGAAGTCGGGCGAAACCACGACGCGGCTCGATAAAGAAGTGCGCAAGATCATCGATGAGTGCTACGAGCAGGCGCGTCAAATCCTGCATGACAACCGCGATAAGCTGGATGCCATGGCAGAAGCGCTGATGAAGTTCGAAACCATCGATGCCAACCAGTTGAAGGATATCATGGAAGGTCGTGATCCTCGTCCGCCGGAAGGTTGGAACGACGGTGACTCCTCCGGTGGCGGCATGCGTGTCAGCGATGACAAGCCCGACACCAAGGCAGACGATCAAGCGTCGAACGCATCGAGCGACGATGGCGAAGAGGATGACGACGAGCCTCGTCGTCGGCCCTCCGATCCACTGGGCGGCCCTGCCGGCCCCTAGGCCATGCCGGTCGCGCAGCCAAAGGCGTCCCCAATGGGGGCGCCTTTTTGTTATGCTGTGAGGCAGTGACAGTTACGTTTCATTTTTGATTTTAGGCGGCAGCATGACTCCGAACGTTGACCCTTCATCGCCTTCACGCCAAGCAGAGAGTGCGTTGCAGCTGCGCTGTGGGCGCCATACGCTTGATCTTTCATTCCCGCGCGTCATGGGAATTTTGAACGTCACGCCGGATTCGTTCTCCGATGGCGGTCAGCATGTCGCGCTGGACGATGCGCTGCGCCACGCCGAGCGTATGCTGGCCGAAGGGGCGGCGATGATCGACGTGGGCGGCGAATCGACCCGTCCCGGGGCAACGCCGGTTTCCGAGCAGCAGGAGCTGGATCGGGTCGCGCCGGTGGTCGAGGCGCTGGTGCGGGAACTCGATGCGTTGGTCTCGGTGGATACCAGTAGCGCCACGGTGATTCGTGAAGCCAGTGCCTTGGGCGCAGGCATGATCAACGATGTGCGGGCCCTAGAGCGCGAGGGTGCTCTGGCCGCCGCCGCCAGCAGCGGCTTGCCCGTATGTTTAATGCATCGTCAGGGTGAGCCCCAGAGCATGCAGCAAGCGCCGAGCTACCGCGACCCCGTCGAGCGTGAAGTGGCCGCCTACCTTGCCGACCGCATCGCTGCCTGCGAAGCCGTCGGCCTGCGCCGTCAGCGCTTGCTGATCGACCCAGGGTTTGGCTTTGGTAAAACCGTCGAGCACAACCTGCGGCTGCTGAAGTATATGGACTCGCTGAGGGCGCTGGAACTTCCCATTCTGGTTGGCATGTCACGCAAAAGCATGATCGGTAAAGTGCTGGGGCGTCCTGTGGAAGAGCGGCTAGCCGGTGGCTTGGCGCTGGCGGCCATGGCGGTGGAGCGTGGGGCGAGCATCTTAAGGGTGCATGATGTAGGGCCAACGGTGGATGCCGTGAACATGGCGTGGGCGGTGCTGCAGGAAGGCTGTGAGCCGCCCGTGGATAAGGAATTTTGATAATGACAAGACGCTATTTTGGTACCGACGGCATTCGCGGTACCGTGGGGCAAGCGCCCATTACGGCCGACTTCATGCTCAAACTGGGCTGGGCGGCCGGGCAGGTGTTGCGCCGTGAAAAGGGGCGTACTCGCGTGTTGATCGGTAAGGATACGCGGATTTCCGGTTATATGTTCGAATCTGCGTTGGAAGCCGGTCTGTCGGCGGCCGGGGTCGATGTGTCGCTGCTCGGGCCAATGCCCACGCCGGGCATCGCCTACCTGACGCGCACTTTCCGTGCCGACGCCGGTATCGTGATTTCGGCGTCGCACAATCCGTTTGACGATAACGGCATCAAGTTTTTCTCTGCGGAAGGCAAGAAATTGCCAGACGAAGTGGAAGACCGCATCGAGACGATGCTGGAAGCGCCGCTCAGCACTGCCGATGCGGCGCAGTTGGGTAAGGCGACGCGCATCGATGACGCCGCTGGTCGCTATATCGAATTCTGCAAATCGACGCTGCCGGACCGGCTGAGCCTGCACGGGCTGAAAGTGGTATTGGATTGCGCTCATGGGGCCACTTACCATATCGCCCCCAGCGTGTTTCGCGAGTTAGGCGCGGAGGTGAGCGTGATCGGTGCTGCGCCGGACGGCTTGAATATCAACCATCAAGTTGGCTCGACGCACCCGGCGGCGCTACGCGCGGCGGTCATCCAGCAAGGCGCCGATTTGGGGGTCGCCTTCGATGGTGACGGCGACCGCGTGCTGCTCGTCGATGCCGATGGCCGCGAAGTCGACGGCGACGATATTCTCTACTTGATTGCTCGCGACCGCCACGAGCGCGGGCTGCTGGACGGCGGCGTGGTCGGCACGCTGATGAGCAATTTCGGCCTTGCCATGGCGCTGGATCGGCTCGGCATACCTTTCCAGCGTGCCAAGGTAGGTGACCGCTTCGTCATGGAAATGATGGCCGCCAACGGATGGGAGCTGGGCGGCGAAGCCTCTGGGCACATCGTTTGCGGTCACGTGCAGACCACAGGCGACGGCGTTGTATCGGCGCTACAGGTGTTGGCGCTGATGGTGCGCGAGCAGAAACCGTTGCCCGCCCTGTTGAAAGGGCTCGAAAAAGTGCCGCAATCGCTGGTCAATGTGCGCCTGCCCGCAGGATCGAATGCCAGCGACGTGATGATGGCCCAGCCGCTTCTCGACGCCGTGGCCGCCTTGGAAGCGGAGCTGGGTGATCAGGGGCGGGTGCTGCTGCGGCCATCGGGCACCGAGCCTTTGATTCGTGTCATGGTCGAAGGGCGCGCACATCTTGACGTTGATCGCTTGGCCCATAAATTGGCGGGCCAAGTCGAGACGCTGCTTGGCTAACGATTTCGAAAAGTGGGAGCCGCTTTAGTGCGAAAAGCGCGCTATGCCTGCGATTGGCCGTGCAACAGCGGTTGTCTTGACAAGGCGGCTCCTATACCATTTCGCTCCACCTTGAGTGAGGATTCTCCATGCGTACGCCATTGATTGCCGGCAATTGGAAAATGAACGGTTCCAAGGCGCTCATCGATGCGTTTGGCCAAGCCTTTGCGTCAGCGGCGCTGCCCACGTCCATCGACGTGGTCGTGATTCCGCCGTTTCCCTATTTAGACGCTGCGCGTCAGGCGTTTAGCGGCACGCCGTTGCAGTTAGGGGCGCAAACGCTCAACCCCCACCCCGCCGGTGCGCATACCGGCGAAGTGAGCGGCGGTATGCTTAAAGAGGTTGGCGCGGCTTACGTACTGGTGGGACACTCGGAGCGTCGGCAGCTCTACCGTGAAAGCGATGAGCAGGTGTGTGACCGTCTATTGGCGGCGCTGGACGCCGGGCTTACGCCGATTTTGTGTGTGGGCGAAACGCTGGAAGAGCGCGATGCGGGCCACACGATGGACGTTGTGCTGGGCCAAGTAGGCTATATCATGGATCGCCTATCGCCTGCACAGCGCTTGCAGGTCGTCATTGCCTACGAGCCTGTTTGGGCCATCGGTACTGGTCGCACGGCGACGCCAGCGCAAGCGCAAGAGGTCATGGCAGGCATTCGTGCCTATCAGGCAGGGTTTGATGCGTCGCTTGCTGAGCAGCTGACACTGCTTTACGGCGGTAGCATGAACGCAAGTAACGCGGCTGAGCTGCTGGCTCAGCCGGACATCGACGGCGGTTTGGTGGGCGGTGCCTCGCTCAAAACCGACGATTTCTACGCCATTTGTCAGTCAGCAGGATAACTCCATGCAAGTTGCAATTCTTATGGTTCACGTGGTGATTGCGGTCGCCTTGGTTGTACTCATCCTGCTTCAGCAGGGTAAAGGTGCCGAAGCAGGCGCGGCCTTTGGTGGCGGTGCATCGCAAACGGTCTTTGGTTCACGGGGTAGCGGTAACTTTCTTTCCCGCACGACCGGCATTTTGGCCGCAGGCTTTTTCGTGACATCGATGGCGCTGGCGTACTTTGCCACTCAGGCAGGCCAAGCACCGGAAGCCGGTATTCCCGATGCGCGAATGATCGAGCAGCAGCAAAACGTTCCAACGCTTGACGACTCTCCTGCAAGTATGGATAATACCGCGCCAGTGCTAGAGGAAAGCAGCGAGTAACATCTTGATGTCGCTTTCTTTAGCCTCCCCTGATGCCGAAGTGGTGGAATTGGTAGACACGCTATCTTGAGGGGGTAGTGACCTTACGGTCGTGCGGGTTCAAGTCCCGCCTTCGGCACCATCTGATTCGCTGGTTTACCAGCTTCCCAGAATGTCAGGATTGGCACCTGAGACGTAAGACGCATTTGAAACAAGTGCTCGGAATGAGTTCTTGACGTAACCTCTTCAAGTGTCTATTATCGTCGATCTAGATTGATGCGGGGTGGAGCAGTCTGGTAGCTCGTCGGGCTCATAACCCGAAGGTCATCGGTTCAAATCCGGTCCCCGCTACCATTTAGTTAGTAACATGGATATGTCTACAAGTGATCAAGATGGTACTTGGTAAGACAGCGAAAAGTTCGCGACATGTTGCTAGAATGGTACTACAGGTTTCTTTCGAAAAGCCCCTTCCTGTGAAGGGGCTTTTTGTTAGTAGCTTTTTGTAAATAGCTTTTTGCGAGCCAAGAGTGTCTCACGAGCGGATGTTGTCCGAATAGCCAGAGACACATTCCCAGGTAATGCCAATCAGCCACCTAGCTTTTCTTATGACTCCTGGCCAGGTGCCTGATGCAACGGCTATAGGAGCTTTGTCTGTGGCCACAAAACACGCTGCGCTTCACGCGCTGATCGAACCTGTCGTTGCCGCCATGGGCTTCGAGCTATGGGGTATCGACCATATTTCCCAGGGCAAGCATTCGCGGCTGGTGATTTACATCGAGCGCGAGAGCGGTGTCAGCGTGGAAGACTGCGCTGATATTAGCCGTCAAGTCAGTGCCGTGATGGATGTGGAAGACCCGATTCCCGGCGAGTATCGCTTGGAAGTCTCGTCGCCCGGCATGGCACGCCCCCTCTACTCCCTGGATCACTTTATCCGCTATCAGGGCCATCAGGTGGCTCTGAAGCTGCGCGTCGCGTTTGATGGGCGTCGCAAATACCAAGGGCTCCTCGCAGGTGTCGAGGGTGATGAAGTGCTGCTGCAACTGGAAGGCGAAGAGTACTGCTTTCCTATCGAAAGCATCGATTCTGCGCACGTTGTCCCGCAGTTCGACGAATAATACGGGTCGCGGCTTCCGGCAGGCGCCGGGATGATGCACAAAAGGACAGGTTTTCTGGCGAGGCAAACGCATGAGTAAAGAAATTTTAATGGTCGTGGACGCGATCTCTAATGAAAAAGGCGTCCCCCGCGATGTCATCTTCGAAGCGGTAGAAGCCGCGCTGGCCAGCGCGTCGCGCAAGCGTTTTGAGCATGAAGAGGCCAATGTGCGCGTGCATATCGATCGCCGCACGGGCGACTACGATACGTTCCGCTACTGGACCGTGGTCGAAGATGACGAATTCGAAACGCCAGACTACGAAATCAAAGAGAGCATCGCCGAGCAGCGCGATCCGCCGCTGAAACTGGGCGACGTGGTCGAGCAAAAGATCGAAAACGCCGTGTTTGGGCGCATTGCTGCGCAAACCGCCAAGCAGGTGATCGTGCAGAAGGTGCGTGAAGCCGAGCGCGCCGAAGTCGTGCGTCAATACGCCGATCGTGAAGGCGAGCTGGTGGCGGGTATCGTCAAGAAGACTACCCGTGACGGTCTGATCATCGACCTAGGTGAGAACGCCGAAGCGTTTTTGCCGCGCAACGAGATGATTCACGGCGAGCGCTACCGGATGAACGAGCGCGTACGTGCACTGCTGGTCAAAGTCGATCCGGATGCTCGCGGTGCTCAACTGCAGCTTTCGCGTACCTGTCCTGAGTTCATCATCGAACTGTTCAAGATCGAAGTGCCGGAAATCGCCGAGCAGCTGATCGAAATCAAGGGTGCCGCTCGCGATCCGGGGTCACGGGCGAAGATCGCCGTGAAAACCAATGATCGTCGCATCGACCCCGTCGGTGCCTGTGTCGGTATGCGCGGTTCTCGCGTTCAGGCGGTCTCTTCTGAATTGCAAAACGAGCGCGTAGACATCGTCCTGTGGGACGACAATCCCGCACAGCTGGTGATCAACGCCATGGCACCGGCCGATGTGGCGTCTATCCTAGTGGACGAAGACGCGCATGCCATGGACGTCGCAGTGGCTCAGGACAACCTGGCACAGGCGATTGGCCGTAGCGGCCAGAACGTACGTTTGGCGTCTGAGTTGACCGGCTGGCGGATCAACGTCATGACCGAAGACGAAGCCGAGTCCAAGCGCGAGCAGGAAATCGACAGCTTAGTGGATTCGTTCGTCCAGCACCTGGGTGTCGATGAAGACGTCGCTCGATTGCTGGTGGAAGAAGGGTTCACCACCCTGGAAGAAGTTGCCTACGTGCCGCTGGAAGAGATGCTCGAAATCGAAGAGTTCGACGAAGAGCTGGTAGAAGAGCTGCGTGCACGTGCGAAAGACGAGCTGCTGACGATGGCCATTGCCTCGGAAGAAGCGCTAGACGGTGCCCAGCCAGCGGACGACCTGCTGGAAATGGACGGCATGGAGCGCCACCTGGCCTTCATCCTGGCTAGCCGCGGCATTGTCACAATGGAAGATCTCGCCGAGCAGTCTGTCGACGATCTGGTCGATATCGAGGAGTTGGACGAAGCGCGCGCAGCGGCACTGATCATGACTGCCCGTGCGCCCTGGTTTGAAGTCGATGACGCATCGGACTCAAACACACAGTAAACAGGTCACGGGCTGAGGAGGGTCACTATGTCAGATATGACAGTTAAAGATTTTGCAGTAAAGGTGGGCCGCGATGTGCCCCGCCTCTTGGAACAGATGAAAGAAGCCGGTTTGAAACACCGTTCAGAAAGCGACGCCGTCTCTGAAGACGACAAGCAGACGCTGCTGAGCTTTTTGAAGAAAAGCCACGGCGGCGGCGACAGCGAGCCGAGCAAGAATCGCATTACGCTGACCCGTAAAACCCGCAGCCGTATCAAGACCGGCGAGCGTGGTAAAACGATCGAAGTGCAGGTACGTAAGAAGAAAACGTACGTCAAGCGTGAGGAGGAAGAGAAGCCGAAAGCGCCTGAGCCCAAGCACTCTGGTCCGCGTCAGCTAGTGGGCGACATGGCAGAAGCGGAAGCCGAGCGTAAAGCACGCGATGCCCGCGCCGCGGAAGAAAAAGCCGCAGCGGCCAAAGCCAAGGCTGCCGAAGATGCCGCGCGTAAAGAAGCGGAAGAGCAGGCTAAAGCCAAAGCCGCTGAAGTGCCGGATATCGAAGTGCCCGAGCTGGAAATCGACGATACGCCAGCGGCCGATGACCTGCCGCCTGCACCGCCGAAAGAGGGTCGTACCGACCGTCGTACCGCACCGCCCAAAAAGGCGGCTGCGAAGAAGAAAGGTCGTGACGACGATGACGATCGCGGCGATCGCGAAGAGCGTAAGCGTGGCGGCGGCAAGAAAGTGAAGCGTGCCGAGCGCCGTGGCGGACGCCGCGGTGGCGCAAGCCAAAGCGGCAACGGCAAGCACGGCTTCCAGAAGCCGACTCAGCCGATCGTGCGTGAAGTCTCGATTCCTGAGTCCATCAGCGTTGCTGAGCTGGCCGACAAGATGTCGATCAAGGCCAACGAAGTCATCAAAGCCATGTTCACCATGGGCGCGGCGGTGACCATCAACCAGACCATCGATCAGGATACCGCCGCGATCGTGGTGGAAGAGATGGGCCACAAGGTCAAACTGGTGAAGGATGACGCGCTGGAAACGGAAATGCTGGAAGGCATCTCCTACGAAGGCGAAGAGATCACCCGCTCACCGGTCGTCACCGTCATGGGTCACGTCGACCACGGTAAGACCTCGCTGCTGGACTACATCCGTCGTGCAAAAGTCGCCACTGGCGAAGCGGGCGGTATTACCCAGCACATCGGTGCCTACCATGTGGAAGATGACCACGGTGGCGTGACCTTCCTGGATACCCCGGGTCACGCGGCGTTTACCGCCATGCGTGCTCGCGGTGCGAAAGCCACCGACGTGGTCATCCTGGTGGTGGCGGCCGACGACGGCGTGATGCCGCAAACCATCGAAGCCGTCGAGCACTCGAAAGCCGCTGGCGTACCGATGGTCGTGGCCGTGAACAAGATCGATAAGCCCCAGGCCGATCCCGATCGTGTCAAAAACGAGCTGTCTCAGCACGGCGTCATCTCGGAAGAGTGGGGCGGTGATACACAGTTTGTTCACGTCTCTGCGAAGAGCGGTGAAGGCATCGAAGACCTGCTGGAAGCGATTCAGCTCGTGTCCGAGGTTCTCGAACTCAAAGCCGTGCCGTCTGCGCCGGGTAAAGGGGTCGTCGTCGAGTCGCGCCTGGACAAAGGTCGCGGTCCGGTCGCTACCGTGCTGGTACAAAACGGTACGCTAAAGAAGGGCGACATCGTCCTGGCGGGCCTGCACTACGGCCGCGTTCGTGCGCTGACCAACGAGCTGGGCAAGCAAGTCGATACCGCAGGCCCCGCCATGCCGGTCGAGATCCAGGGCCTGGATGGTACGCCGGATGCCGGTGACGACTTCATGGTCGTGGCCGACGAGAAGAAGGCCCGCGAAGTAGCTAACTTCCGTCAGGGTAAATACCGCGAAGTGCGTCTGGCACGTCAGCAGAAGGCCAAGCTGGAGAACATGTTCAGCCAGATGGGCCAAGACGAAGTGGCCAAGGTCAACATCGTCCTCAAAGCCGACGTACAGGGCTCGCTGGAAGCGATCAAAGGCGCCTTGGAAGAGCTCTCCACCGAAGAAGTACAGGTGGCCGTGGTCTCCTCTGGTGTGGGGGGTATCACCGGTACCGACGCCAACTTAGCGCTGGCCTCGGAAGCCATCGTGGTGGGCTTCAACGTCCGTGCCGATGCCGCTGCTCGTGAGATCATCGAGCGTGAAGGTCTGGATCTGCGCTACTACAGCGTCATCTACCACCTGATCGACGAAGTCAAACAGGCGATGAGCGGTATGCTCGCCCCCGAGTGGAAAGAAGAGATCGTGGGTGTGGCCGAAGTACGCGACGTGTTCCGCGCGCCGAAGATCGGTGCGGTGGCTGGCTGTATGGTCGTCGAAGGCACCGTGTCGCGCAGCAAGCGTATCCGCGTTCTGCGTGACAACGTGGTCATCTACGAAGGTGAGCTCGAATCGCTGCGCCGCTTCAAAGACGACGTTCAAGAAGTGCGTAACGGTATGGAGTGTGGCATCGGCGTGAAGAACTACAACGATGTCCAGGTCGGTGACAAGATCGAAGTCTTTGACCAAGTGAAGGTCGAGCGCAGCCTGTAAGGCCGCGCGAGGAGCAACCATGCGCGAATTTAAGCGTACCGACCGAGTAGCCGACCAGCTCCAAAAGGAGCTGGCGGTACTGATCCAACGCGAAGTGAAAGACCCGCGCTTGGGCATGGTCACGGTGAGCGGAGCAACCGTCAGTCGTGACCTTGGCTACGCCGATATCTACGTCACCCTGCTGGGTGAACAGGATCCCGAGCGTATCAAGGAGAACCTGCAGGTACTGAAACGTGCAGCAGGGTTTCTGAGAAGCCAAATCGCCCAGCGCATCAAGCTGCGTCACGTACCCGAGCTGCGCTTTCATTTCGATGAAAGCGTGGTGCGCGGCCAGCACCTCTCATCGCTGATCGACGAAGCGGTCTCATCTGACCGTGCCCGTCAAGCGGAAGACGAGGGCGGCAGTGAAGAGCAAGGTGAGGAGACGCGCTAATGGCCCGTCGCCGTCGCGGATTGCCGGTCAATGGCGTGGTGCTGCTGGATAAGCCGAAAGGCCTCTCCAGCAATCACGCGCTGCAGCGTGTGCGCCGTCTGTTCGACGCGCAAAAAGCCGGGCATACCGGCACGTTGGACCCGATGGCGACAGGCTTGCTGCCTATCTGCCTGGGAGAGGCCACCAAGTTTTCCGCGCACCTGCTGGAAGCCGACAAGATGTATCGCACCCGGGTCGAACTGGGGGTGATCACCGACACCGGCGATGCTGAAGGCACGGTGCTGGAGCGTCGCGAGGTGCCAAGCCTTGCGGTCGAGGACATCGAATCCGTCTTGACGCGTTTTCGCGGTGAGATCGATCAGGTGCCCCCCATGTACTCGGCGCTCAAGCATCAGGGCAAAAAGCTCTACGAGTTGGCCCGCGAGGGGAAACAGGTTGAGCGTGCAGCGCGGCGGGTAAGCGTGTATGATGCGCGCCTGCTTTCGTTCGAGGGCACGGCGTTCGAGCTGGAAGTCAGCTGCAGCAAAGGCACGTACATCCGCACGTTGGCGGAAGACATTGGCCACGCGCTGGGCTGTGGTGCCCATATCAGCCAGCTACGTCGGCTCAAAACCGGGCCGTTCGATGGCGATGCGATGTGGACACTCGAGGCGCTGGAAGCCCTCGTCAGCCAAGCCGACCGCGAGGCAGAACTGATGCCCGTGGACGTGCTGGTCGATCACCTGCCGTCGCTTAGCGTCGATGACACTTCGTTTGGCCGACTGGCCCACGGGCAGTCAGCCACGCTCGCCATCGATGACCTGGCCCCCGATGCGTTGGCACGACTTTATTACGCCGAGACGTTTATCGGCCTTGGCGTTGTAAAAGGGCCGCAGGAAGTGGCCCCCAAGCGGCTGTTAAGTACGGTCGCTATCTCGTAAAGCGTTGCAAGGATGTGGCGATTTGCGCGAAAATAGTCGCCTGAGACTGCAAATATGCGTGGTCTCACCCATTCATTTTTAGGCATATTGCTTACTGGAGAGACAGATGGCATTAACCGCTGAGAAAAAGGCCGAGATCGTCAACGAATACGGCCGCGGCGATAACGATACCGGTTCCCCTGAAGTTCAGGTTGCACTGCTGAGCGCCAACATCAACGGCCTGCAGGACCACTTCAAGACCAACAAGCAGGATCACCACTCTCGTCGTGGTCTGATCCGCATGGTAAACCAGCGTCGTAAGCTGCTGGACTACCTGAAGCGTAAAGATTTCGAACGCTATCAGTCTCTGATTCAGCGTCTGGGTCTGCGCCGCTAAGTTCTTAACGGCCATGATCTAAAACGGGCAGCTCCTTGTGGGCTGCCCGTTTTTTTGTTTCTGGTAGCCGTACGGCGCGTCAACGCCTAGAATGGTGGCGAGTCAAACGACCCAAGCGAAAAGACAAGTAGCTATTAATGTTAAAGGAAGTAGCCGTGAATCCGGTCAAAAAAACGTTCCAATACGGTCGCAGCACCGTCACCCTCGAAACTGGGCGTATCGCTCGCCAAGCCACTGGTGCCGTGATGGTCACCATGGACGAAACCGTCGTGCTGTGTACGGTGGTGGCGAAGAAAGACGTCAACCCAGGCCAGCCCTTTTTCCCGCTCTCGGTACACTACCAAGAGAAAACCTACGCTGTGGGTAAAATCCCCGGTGGTTTCTTCAAGCGTGAAGGCCGCCCGACGGAGAAAGAGACCCTCACGTCGCGTTTGATCGACCGTCCGATTCGCCCGCTGTTTCCTAAAGGTTTCATGAACGAAGTGCAGGTCATCTGTACCGTTCTCTCCACCGACCGTAACCACGATCCGGATATCGCGGCCATGCTGGGCACCTCGGCAGCGCTGAGTATTTCTGGCGTACCGTTCAATGGCCCGATTGGTGCCGCCCGCGTTGGCTTCAACGAAGAGCAAGGCTACTTCCTGAACCCCACCGTTGAAGAGCTGACGACCTCCGAGTTGGACATGGTCGTGGCCGGTACCGAAAACGCCGTGCTGATGGTGGAGTCCGAAGCGCAAGAGTTGCTCGAAGACGAAATGCTGGGTGCCGTACTGTTTGGCCACCAGGAGATGCAAGTCGCGGTCAACGCCATCAAAGAGCTGACCGCTGAAGCCGGTAAGCCGCGCTGGGAGTGGCAGGCACCGGCAGAAAACGTGGCGCTGAAAACGGCCATGGCCGATGCCTTTGAAGCCAAAGTGGGCGAGGCTTATCGCATCACCGACAAGATGGCCCGCCAAGATGCACTCGCGGCGCTGAAAGACGACGCCGTCGAGCAGTTGGCGGCCGCGGAAGGCGAAGAGGAAGCGGAAGGCAAGTTCAGCAAGGATGACGTGAAAGGCGCGTTCGCAGCGCTTGAGAAGCGTGTGGTGCGTTCCCGCGTGGTCAAGGGCGAGCCGCGTATCGATGGCCGCGACAACGTCACCGTGCGTCCGCTGAACATCGAAGTCGGCGTGCTGCCGAAAACTCACGGTTCGGCCATCTTCACCCGTGGTGAAACCCAGGCGATTGCCGTGGCGACACTGGGTACACTGCGTGATTCGCAGCTGATCGAGTCGCTGGAAGGCGAGCGTAAAGACCGCTTCATGCTGCACTACAATTTCCCTCCCTACTCGGTGGGTGAAGCTGGCTTCATGGGTGGCCCGAAGCGTCGCGAAATCGGTCACGGCCGTTTGGCGCGTCGCGGTGTCCAAGCGATGCTGCCGTCTGAAGAAGAGTTCCCCTACACCATTCGTGTGGTGTCGGAAATCACCGAATCCAACGGCTCTAGCTCCATGGCGTCCGTGTGTGGCTCCTCGCTGGCGTTGATGGATGCGGGCGTTCCGCTGAAAGCCCCGGTGGCGGGTATTGCCATGGGCCTCGTCAAAGACGAAGACGGCTACGCGGTGCTGACCGATATCCTGGGTGACGAAGACCACCTGGGTGACATGGACTTCAAAGTGGCCGGTTCTGAAGAAGGCGTCACTGCCCTGCAGATGGACATCAAGATCGAGGGCATCAACGAAGAGATCATGGAGACTGCGCTGCAGCAGGCCCACGAGGCGCGCATCGGTATCCTGGCGCAGATGAACGCCGTGATCAGCCAGAGCCGTAACGAGGTGTCGGAAAACGCCCCCTCCATGGCGACGATCAAAATCGATCCGGACAAGATTCGCGACGTCATCGGCAAGGGCGGCGCCACCATCCGCAAGATTTGCGAAGACACCGGCGCATCGATCGATCTTGATGACGATGGCACCGTTCGCATCTACGCCGAAGACAAAGCTGCTGCCAAGAAAGCGATCGATACCGTACTGGCGATCACCGCCGAAGCGGAAATCGGCAAGCTGTACAAAGGCAAGGTCGTACGTATCGCCGACTTTGGTGCGTTCGTGAACATCATGCCGGGAACCGATGGCCTAGTGCACATCTCGCAAATCGTCCAGGAGCGCGTCAATAACGTGCGCGACTTCCTGAACGAAGGCGACGATGTCATCGTGAAGGTGCTGGATATCGACAACCGCAACCGCGTGAAGCTCTCGATCAAAGAGATCACCGAAGAAGAGAAAGCAGCGTTTGAAGCTGCCGAGGCGGACGTCGCTAGCTAACTAGCGCTCAGCGTAGGATTCACCGCCCCCGCAGCCCTTGGCTGTGGGGGCGGTGTCGTTTTGATAGGTCAGGAATGCGAGGACATAGCATGGAGCAGCAGGAATCGCCGCGTTGGTGGGCGGTGGTGGCCGTGATGATCGGCATTTTTTTGTTGGTGACCGCAGAGCAACTACCTATCGGCTTGCTCTCTCAGGTGGCAGAGTCGATGGGCGTGACCCCGGGTATGGCAGGGTTGATGGTGACGGTGCCCGGCGTCGTGGCGGCGTTTTCAGCGCCGCTGCTGCCGGTGGCGGTAGGGCGTCTCGATCGCCGTATCATGCTGACGCTGATGATGGCAGTGATGGTGCTGGGCAGCGTGCTCTCCGCCATGGCCAGCAACTTTGCCCTACTTTTGGCGGCGCGAGTGTTGGTGGGGATCAGTATCGGCGGTTTTTGGGCCATTGCGGGCAGTATTGCGCCACGCCTGGTGCCTAGCGATCAGGTATCGCGGGCCATGACCATCATTTTTGGCGGCGTGGCGGCGGCCTCGGTGCTCGGCGTACCGTTGGGCACGCTGCTGGGTGATATCAGTAACTGGCGCGTGGCCTTTGGTGCCTTGGGGGGCTTGAGTTTGCTCACGGCGTTGGCGCTTTGGCGCTGGCTACCGCCACTGCCGCCCCGAGAGCCGGTGCGGCTTCGGGTGCTGGCGCAACAGCTAAAGAATCGTGGCGTGCGGGTAGCCGTGTTGACCACGGGGTTTGTCGTGGTTGGCCACTTTGCGGCCTACACCTTCATTAGTCCTATTTTGCAAGAGATCAGTGGGGTCGCGCAGCGCCATGTCGGAAGCCTGCTGCTGCTGTACGGTGCGTCGGGAATTTTGGGCAATATCGTTGCGGGGATGTTTGCTGGCCGTCACCCGTACCGTGCGGTGCTCGCGATTCCTAGCGTACTGCTGGTGGTCGTGGCGATCTTCCCGGTGGTAGGCGTAGAGCCGACTAGTGGCGTGCTGCTGTTAATGCTGTGGGGCGCTGTATTTGGCAGCGTATCAGTGAGTATTCAGACGTGGATTCTACGCACGGCGCCCAACACGGAAGCCGCCACGGCGTTAATGGCGTTCGTCTTCAACATGTCGATTGGCCTTGGGGCCATGGTAGGTGGTCAAGTGGTCGATGGCACTAGTCTACCGGTGACGATGTGGGTCGCCTCGGGATTGTTCCTCATGGGCGTGCTATTGGTATGGCGAACGCCGTCGCGCATCGTTGGTGAAAAGCGCCGCTAATACGCGGTAGGCAAAAAAAGCCCCCACCATGGCGGGGGCACGCTTTAGCAAGGCACAGCGGGCGTTACGGACGCTCGATGGCCAGGGCAACCCCTTGGCCGCCGCCAATACATAGCGTCGCCAAGCCTTTTTTGGCATCGCGAGCAATCATTTCGTGGAGTAGGGTCACCAGCACGCGGCAGCCCGACGCACCGATGGGGTGACCTAGCGCGATGGCGCCGCCGTTGACGTTCACCTTCGACGTGTCCCAGCCCAGCTCTTTATTGACCGACAGCGCTTGAGCAGCGAAGGCTTCGTTGGCTTCGACGAGGTCTAGGTCATCCAGGCTCCAGCCCGCTTTTTCCAGGCATCGACGGGTGGCAGGGGCCGGTCCGATCCCCATGATGGCCGGGTCGACGCCTGCGTTGGAGTAGGCGGCAATGCGGGCTAGGGGCTCCAAGCCAAGCTCTTTGGCTTTTTCCGCCGAGCAGAGCATAACCACGGCCGCGCCGTCGTTCAGCGACGAGGCGTTACCCGCCGTCACGGTGCCGTCTTTCTTGAACGCAGGACGCATGCCAGCCAGCTTGTCTGCCGTGACTTCGCGAGGGTTTTCGTCGGTATCGAACACCACCGGGTCGCCTTTACGCTGCGGCACCTCGACCGGCACGATCTGGCCTTTGAATTTACCCTCTTTGATGGCGGCAGCGGCTTTTTGCTGGGACGCGGCGGCAAAGTCGTCCATCTCTTCCCGGGTGATGCCGTACTTCTCTGCTAGATTTTCGGCAGTAATGCCCATGTGGTAGTTATTGAAAGCATCCCACAAGCCGTCGTGCACCATGGAGTCGATAGCTTTCCAATCGCCCATGCGCTGGCCGTTGCGCGAGTTCGGCAGGATGTGTGGAGAGGCGGACATGTTCTCCTGGCCACCGGCCAGCACGATCTCGGCATCGCCGCAGCGGATGGCTTGGGTCGCCAGATGCAGCGCTTTCAAACCCGATCCACACACTTTATTGATCGTCATGGCCGGGACGGTGTCTGGCAGGCCTGCCTTGATGGCTGCTTGGCGCGCCGGGTTTTGGCCAACGCCTGCGGTCAGCACCTGGCCCAGCAGCACTTCGTCGATCTGCTCCGGCGCAACGCCGGTGGAAGCGATAATGTCTTTGATGACCAGCGCACCCAAATCGCTAGCTGGAATCCCGGCGAGTGAACCCCCAAAACTACCTACAGCGGTGCGGCGAGCCGCCACAATGACCACGTCTTGCATACAATAACTCCTTGAGTAAGTGTCGCATCGTTCCTACGGCAGATAGACGTGTCGCCTATCCATTGTTGTTAGCGTCGTTATTAGCGTGTCGTGTCAGGCTTGGCTATCAGCATAGGGGAAGGTTGTGCATTGCGGCAATACGCTTTTAACGCCAATAAAAAACGGGCCGATCAACGGCCCGTTCTTAGCGCGTCAGTTGGCTTACGCCAGCTGTACCGGAATGGCGTTACTGGTATGGCTGACGTGGTTGCCTTCCTGTAGATACACCAGCGCGGGCTGATGATTCTCCAGCTCGGCCTCCGAGTAGTGCGCATAGCTGCAAATGATGATGCGATGCCCCGGCGAGGCCAAGTGCGCTGCCGCGCCGTTGATCGAGATCAGGCGCGATCCCTCTTCGCCACGGATGGCGTAGGTGGTGAAGCGCTCGCCGTTCTCGACGTTGTAAATCTGGATCTGTTCGTTTTCGCGGATACCGGCCATATCCAGCAGGTCGCCGTCGATGGCGCACGAGCCTTCGTAGTTGAGAACGGCATGGGTAACGCGGGCCATGTGCAGCTTGGCTTTTAGCATGATGGTGTGCATGGAAACTCCTGAGTAACGGGCAAGCCTTGCAGGCTAGCGACGAGCAGCGCTGGGTAGCTGCACGCTGAGATTGTCAATGAGCCGGGCAGGACCGAGCTTGGCGGCGGCGAGCAGTACGGCATGACGCGTAGTATCGGTGACCGGGCCAAGGGTAGCATCCCTGAGTTCGAGGTAATCCGGCGTAAAGCCGGCATCATACAGCGCCGTTTTACCCCGGTGTAGTACCTGTTCGGCGGATTCCCCTCGTGCCAGCGCATCACGCAGTTCGCACAGCGTTTTGTAGAGCATCGGCGCCGTGGCGCGCTCCTGCGCGCTGAGATAGCCGTTGCGGGACGAAAGGGCCAAGCCATCGTCGGCGCGCACGATCGGCACGCCGATGATCTCGATGGGCATGTGCAGGTCGGCCACCAGCTTACGAATCACCGCCAGTTGCTGATAATCCTTTTCACCAAAGCAGGCGACGTCCGGCTGCACCAGGTTGAATAGCATGCTCACCACGGTGGAGACGCCGTCGAAGTGGCCGGGGCGCGAGCCACCGCAAAGCCCGTCGCCGACCTCGGGTACGTGGACACGGGTTTGCGCATCCAAGCCGTTGGGGTAAAGGGCGCTCACCGTGGGGGCAAACAGCAGGTCACAGCCGGCGTCGGTGAGCTGGCGCTGGTCGGCGTCGAACGTGCGCGGATAAGCGTCTAGATCTTCACCTGGGCCAAACTGCATGGGATTGACGAACAGGCTAGACACCACCACGTCGGCGTGCTGGCGGGCGGTGGCGATCAAAGCCAGATGGCCAGCATGCAGGTTGCCCATGGTCGGTACCAGCGCAATGCGCTGGCCCTTTTGGCGATAGTCGCGCAGCGTGGCGCGAAGCTCGGATATGTCTCGCAAAGTGCGCATAGTGAAGTCGCTGTTGCTCACTGAAAAACGGTTACGTAAAGCAGTTACTTAAAAACAGTGCTCTGGAGCGGGGAACGCTCGGGACTTGACCGCTTCATGGTACTGCTCGAAAGCACCCTGAATGGAGCTCGCCTCCGCCATGAAGTTCTTCACGAAGCGCGGTGTGCGGCCGTGGGTAACGCCCAGCACGTCGTGCATCACGAGAATTTGGCCGTCGGTATCCGGGCCTGCGCCGATCCCAATGACCGGCACGTCCAGCGCTTCGGTCACTGCTTTGCCCAAGCTGGCGGGCACGCACTCCAGCAGAATCACCGAGGCGCCTGCCTCGACCAGCACTGTCGCATCGTGGATGATCTGCTCGGCTTGCGCCGCTTCGCGGCCCTGCACTTTATAGCCACCCAGTTGGTAAACGGTTTGCGGCGTCAAACCCAAATGGGCGCACACCGGTACACCGCGGCGCGTCAGTTCGCGAATGCCGTCGGCCATCCACGCTTCGCCCTCTACCTTGACCAGTTCCGCGCCTACTCGCATGAGCGCCGCGCCATCTTCTAAAAGGCGTTCGGTGGTGGCATTGCTCATGAACGGTAGGTCGACCATCAGCAAGCTGTGGCCTTTGCCGCGTGCGGCACAGCGGGTGTGGTAACAAATGTCATCGATGGTTACGGGCAAGGTGCTGCTGTGCCCCTGTAACACCATTCCCAGGGAGTCGCCTACCAGCAGGACATCGATACCCGCGGCGCTAGCAGCATGGGCAAAGGAGGCATCGTAAGCAGTCAGGCAGCTGAACGTTTCACCGGCGCGTTTATACGCCTGCAGGGTGCTCAGGGTGACGGTTTTCATGGCGTGCTCTCATTCAAACGTTATGGGGCCGATGCGGCGAGTGCGCACGAGGCGCCTGCGCTCTGCTCGGCCATTATTATCGCAGCGTCCCTGCCTGCGCGATGTGGCGTAACCGGCAATTGTTACCTGATTGGGGGCGTGGTGTCGAGATTTGTGTCAGATGGTAGCAGTGGCGGTGACATCGGTAGCACTTAAGTGCCGAATATCGCTCGTATTGAGGCGCGACAGCCACGCTTCGAGCGGTTGCTGGTGCAGCGTGATGGGCTGCTGAAGCGCCGTGGCGACCTCTGCCAGCGGTACGAGTACGAAAGCGCGGGCGTGCATCTGCCCATGAGGTACGGTCAAGCGGGGGTGCTGCAGGATATGTTCGCCGTAAAGCAGCACATCTAGGTCCAGCGTGCGTGGCCCCCAGTGGCGTAACCGCCGCCGCCGATGGCGCTGCTCCAGCGCCTGTAGCTGGTCGAGGAGCGCCAGCGGCGATAGACGTGTCTCCAAACAGGCGACGGCATTGATGAAGTCCGGCTGATCTTGAGGGCCGATGGGCGCCGTGGCGTAGAGCGACGAACTGGCCACTTGCCGTGACAACGGCAAGGCGGCCAATTCCTGGAGCGCCTGCTGCACCTGCCCAATGGGATTCTCTAAGTTGCTGCCAAGGCCGATATAGCAACGAACGGCGTTATTCACTGTTTGCCTTCCGCGGTTTGCGGCGCTTTTTACGACGGCGGTCGCCTTGGCTGGCCGGGTCGCTGCCAACCTTTTGCAACAGGCGACGCTGTTCGTGATCGTCGCCTTTCTGGAAGGCATCCCACCAGTCGCCAAGGCCGCGAGGAATTTCGCCCGCCTGCTCACGTAGTATCAGCAGGTCAAAGGCGGCGCGAAAGCGCGGATGTTCACGGGTTTGGAACGCGCGCTTGCCCCGGCGCATCGGCAGGCGTGCCTGCAGCTCCCAAATTTCGCGCATGGGGATGCCAAACCGTTTGGGAATGGAGGTGTGCTGAAGCTGGCGCGATACGACCTGCTGAGCGGCGGTTTGTAGGGCGGGCACGGCAGGCATGCCCTCGCGCTCGAGCTCGGCCTGACGATGCACCACGGGAGCCCATAAAAAAGCCGCCAGCAGGAAGGCGGGCGTGACCGGGCGGTCGTCGGCAATGCGCTTGTCGGTATTGGCGAGCGCCTGCTCGATGAGTTCCTCTGCCCAGGCGGCGTCGGCCATGGCCTCTTCCGCTTCTGGAAAGAGCATGCCAAACAGGTTGTAGTGGCTCAGCAGGCGGAAAGTGATTAGCCCGTGGCCGGACATGAAGAGTTTGAGCACTTCATCGAACAGGCGTGCTGGCGGAATTTGCAGCAGCAGCGGCGCGAGGTCGTACATGGGCGCTTCGGTGGCAGGCTCGATGGTGAAGTCGAGCTTGGCCGCGAAGCGAACCGCGCGCAGCATCCGTACCGGGTCTTCACGGTAGCGGGTCGCGGGGTCGCCAATCAGCCGCAGCGTGCGTGATTCGATGTCCCGCGCCCCGTTGGCAAAATCATGGATCGTGAAATCGGCAATGTTGTAGTAGAGCGCATTGACCGTGAAGTCGCGGCGCAGCGCGTCCTCTTCGATATTGCCCCATACGTTGTCCCGCAGCAGCAGGCCATCGTCCGACTGGTGAGCGATATGGTCGCCGTGCTCGTCCTGGGGTTTACCACGGAAGGTGGTTACCTCGATGACTTCGCGGCCAAAGCGCACGTGAACGATGCGGAAACGGCGGCCAATCAGGCGTGAGTTGCGAAATAGGTCGCGCACCTGCTCGGGCGTTGCGTTGGTGGCAACATCGAAGTCTTTCGGCATTTTGCCCAGCAGTGCGTCGCGAATGCAGCCACCGACAAGATAGGCATCGAAACCAGCCCCATTGAGGCGGTACAGCACCTTGAGCGCGGCTTCACTGATTTGCTGACGAGAAACGGGATGCTCGGAGCGCGGAATAATACGAGGGCTGGGCGCATCGGAGGCGCTCTCTGGGGAATCGAGCAGGGATTTCAAGTGCTCTCCCGGACTATGTAATAAACGGGTAAATCCTTTAAACATGCGGCGATGTCGACTCGCAGTGTAGCGAAAACGGGTTCGAAAAACGTGACCGTATGGAGGACGGTAAGGGGTTGAGTGTATCCGACCCCCTGGGGCTTGCAAAGAGCGGTATGCAAAGAGCCGCCGACCAGAGCGTCGATGGGTGCCCATAAACGCGGAAAGGGGAGGCTACGTGAGCCTCCCCTATAAAGCAGACAATCAGCGTCCATGCTGCTGTTTTTATTCATGATGGCACATCGCCCTGAATACGCACCGCAGTCGGCAGGCGTAAAGAACCACTCTGATTCCGACCGCCTCGTATTCAAAACAATAATCCAACCGCGAACTTTTCTCTCCCGGCGAGTTGTTATTGGCTCCGGGGGTGTACACGTATGCTGCTATTGTTGTTGTTTGGGTGCAGACCCTTGTGTACGTCGCGTCCTTATTTGGGCACTTGCTGACTGTTGTTATTGTTCGCTGCGCTTTGTTGCATGGCTCCGCTTAGTGGCCTTGTGCTGCGCATGCAAGTAATGAGACTCAAGCCTGTTGTTCTTATTCGTGCCGTTATCTCTACCTGGCCCTGTTGTTTTTGTTTTGGCTCAGGTCGGGGCGGTGTCATGTTGTTCTTGTTAGCGACTTACCGCGCTGCCCAGTTTGTTCTTCTTGCCTAGTAATAGTGCACTCGCCGTGCCACTCATTTGATACCCCATGTATTTCAGTGGTTTGGCGATTTTTGGGTAGGCCAGGGAACTATTTGGAAGAGAAAGTGTTACCCATTTTAGCGGCTATTTTGCGTGTCATTGTGTGGGAAGGTAACAGTGGTTGGGTAACGATTTTTGGATATTTCTCAGGTAAATCAA
This sequence comes from Halomonas sp. LC1, assembly GCF_030247125.1. Taxonomy (NCBI): domain Bacteria; kingdom Pseudomonadati; phylum Pseudomonadota; class Gammaproteobacteria; order Oceanospirillales; family Halomonadaceae; genus Halomonas; species Halomonas sp. LC1. Next base: position 256,365 of record NZ_JASSPG010000008.1, read on the forward strand.
TCTATTAGACGTTAGTCTTACGGTCAATGACTAACGTCTTGACCGCTCTTATGGGGGCTAGCTTTGTCGGCGAGCGGTTTTCTTTCTCGGAATGCCCAGCCGCTGGCGGCGCTCCCACAAATTTTTACGACTAATCCCTAGCTTCTGCGCTAGCTCGGTTTCGCTCATTTGATCCTGGTGTTCCAGCACGAAATGTTGGAAGTAGTCTTCCAGCGAGAGGTCGTCTTCGTCGATGGTCGCCGCAGTCTCGCTGGGGGATGGAGCCGCGCTGGGCGCTGGCGGGTGAGAACGGTTGGTGACCGGACCAAGCCCTAAATCGTCGGGATGAATCAAATGGCCTTCGGCAAGAATCACGCCGCGCTCTAGCGCATTTTCCAGCTCGCGCACGTTACCGGGCCAGGGGTAGTCGCGTAGATCCTGGCGGGCCGCTCTGGAGAGCCGTAGTCCTGGGCGTTCGTGGCGCTTGCAGGCCTTTTCCAGCAGGATGTCAGCGATTTTGAGTACGTCGTCTTCGCGCTCGCGCAGCGGTGGCAGGGCGATCTGCATCACGTTCAGCCGGTAGTACAAATCAAGCCGGAACTCGCCGCTTTTGGAAAGCGCGCGCAGGTCACGGTGAGTGGCGGCAATCAGGCGCACGTTCACATGGCGGGTTTCCACGGAGCCAATTTTGCGGATCTCGCCCTCTTGCAGTACCCGCAGCAATCGCGCCTGGGCGTCCAGCGGCAGCTCGCCAATCTCATCCAGAAAGAGCGTGCCGCCGTCGGCGGCTTCGACCAAGCCGGTGCGCGCCGCGCTGGCGCCGGTAAAGGCGCCTTTTTCGTGACCAAACAGCTCGGATTCGATCAGCGTTTCGGGAATCGCCGCGCAGTTCACGCAAATCAGCGGCGCTTTGGCGCGCTTGCTCTGCTGATGGATGGCGCGCGCGACCAGCTCCTTGCCAGTGCCAGATTCGCCTTGGATGAGCACGGTGACGTCCGCAGGCGCGGTTTTGCGGATGCGCGTGTACACCTCCTGCATGGCGGTACAGTCACCAATCATGGTTTGACGGCCGCCGCCCTCGTCGGTGACATCCGGCGGCGTGCCCTGCTGCATCGACTGCTTGTGCAGAATACGCTCGACGGTTTCCAGAAGCTCGGTGTGGTCGAAGGGTTTGGCGACATAGTCGACCGCGCCCTGCTTGAGCGCATCCACCGCCGAACGCATGCTGGCGTAGCTGGTCATGATCAGTACCGGAGCGGGGGCCGCCAGCTCAATGAGCGTCGTGCCCGGCTCCCCCGGCAGGCGCAGGTCGCTGATGATGAGGTCAAAGTCGCTGAGTGGCTGCGTGCGGGCCTCTTCGGCGCTGGCCGCTTCGCTGACACTGTAGTGATGACGTTCCAGTAAGCGCTTTAACGCGCTGCGAATAATCGCTTCATCTTCAACAATCAGTATCCTGGGCATGGGGCAAGTGATCATCCTGTTGGTAAAGCGGTAGCCATAGCGTAATGGCCGTGCCGCGAGGCTTTCCGGGAGGTGGCGAAGCGACCTCTATTTTGCCTTGGTGCTCATTGATAATTTGATACGCCAACGATAGCCCAAGTCCGGTGCCTTCACCCGCCGGTTTGGTGGTGGTGAACGGTTCGAACAGGCGGTGTTTGACGCTGGGGTCGATCCCATGGCCGTCGTCAACGACGCGCCACCAAGCGTGGCGGGCCTGAGTGCCTGCCTCAATTAGCACCGTTCCCTGGGGGGAGCAAGCATCCTTGGCGTTGCTCAGTAAATTTACCATGACTTGGGTTAGACGCTGAGCATCACCGCTCACCACAATGTCACTTGGGCAGTGATTGGTAAAGGTGACATCCTCCCCCGAGCGGGCTAAATGGATCAAGTGCAGGGCGTCGTCGCTGACCGTTTTCAGCGAGGCTGGGGCGGCAGGAAGCGGCAGTGCCGGGCGTCCGCCATGGGCAAAGCCCACCAGTGAGTTGACGATTTTAGTCACCCGCTGAGTGAGCTGCTGAATTTGGTCGGCGGTTTCCAAAAGCGCCGGGTCGTCGGTGTCGTAGCGCAGGTTTTGCGCCAGCGATGAGATGCCGGTAATCGGGTTGCCAATCTCGTGAGCGACCCCAGCGGCAAGCTGGCCAATGGAGGCGAGCCGCGCGGCGTGCACCAACTCCTCCTCCAGCCATTTCATCTCGGTGTGATCCTCGACCAGAATGACGCTGCCGCCGCGGCTATCGTGGCCGCGGAGCACCGCTTTATGCAGCGTCAAAAAGTAGTCTTTGCCGTGCAGCGTGACCGCCTGTTTGTACAGCGGCGTTTGGCTGGCGTTCAGCACGCTGCCCAGTAGCGTGGGCCAGGGCGGCGGCAGGCTGTCGCGCCGGGAGCCGATCACGCTATCGCCGCTGATGCCAGAGAGCTGGGAGAGCGCTTGGTTCCACATCAGCAGCTCATCGTCGTCGCCTAACACGCACAGCCCCACCGGCAGATAGGCCAGGGTTTGCCGATGGTGACGGCGCAGCCCGTCGAGTTCTCTGGCAAGCCCGGTGAGACGCGAGCGGTAGGCTTCTAAGCGGCTCTCGACAAAGTGGATGTCGTCGGTGACAGGAGCATCGTCGTGGCGGTAGGGCAGGTAGCGGTCGACGATATCCCGCGCCACCGACGGCCCCATCAGCCCTGATAAGTTGGCCTGAATACGGTCACGTAAACGGCGCAGCGCATAGGGTCGGCGCTCTTGCGGGGTCAGGTTGAGCGCTTTCAGGGCGCGGTCCACTTCGCGGCTGGCGGCTTCATCGCCAAGTGCCTGAGCCAAGTGGGCGGGGAAATCCCCCGCCGTGGCGGCTTCCAGCGGTAGGCGTTTCGAGCGGATGACCGCATCCACCGAGCAGGCTTCCGCCGCCGAGCGCTCGCCCTCGGAGATGCGCGTAAACAGCGACACCACGATCAGCAAGACGATATTCACCGCCAGCGAGATCAGCGTGGCGTTGTACCACGCGGGTGCATCGGCGGGCATCAACAGAGTGAACGGCAGTGCGGGAAGGGCGATATCGAACAGCAGCGGTAGCCATAATCCCCATAGCCAGACGCCAATACCGCCGATAAGGCCGGCAATCATGCCTTTGCGGTTGGCACCCGGCCAATAGAGCAGTGCTAGAAGGCCCGGCAAACACTGCGCCATGCCCACGAACGCGGCCAACCCGAGGTTCGTCAGGGAGTGATAGCGCCCGACGCTTTCGGCAAACAGCCAGCCACCGACAATCACGGCCCCGACCAGCCCCCGGCGCAGCCACAGCAGCCAGCCGTAGAGGTCGCTACGCGCCTCTGGCGGACGGGCGACCAGCACGATGTGGTTCAGTACCATGCCGGAGAGCGCGAGCGCAATCATCATCATGGTGCCGCTGGCGGCCGCCAAGCCCCCAATGAACGCCAGCGCGCCGACCCACCAGTGCTCGGTCATCAGGTACGCCGCGTAAGCGGCCAGCGGTACGCTCTCGTTGGCCGACTGCGCCGCCCACAGGATCATCGGCACCGGTAGCGCCATCAAGAGCAAAAAGAGCGGTAGCGTCCAGCTGGCTTGCAGCAAGGTATGGCGAGAGAGGCTTTCGGCAAAGGTGATCTGAAACAGGTGCGGCATCATAAAGGCCGCCGCGAAAAACAGCAGCAGAAGCGTGCGCCATTGGGGGGCTTCGAGCTGTGGGGTGGCGCTCTGGAGTGCCGCGCCCGGGCCTTCCAGCCAGCGCTGTAAGTCTTGAGGCCCATCAAACACCCACCACAAGGCAATGGCACCGAGCCCGAGCATGGCCAGGAGTTTGATCACCGATTCGAAGGCAATCACGCTCAGCAGCGTATCGTGGCGGTGCCGATGACTGTGGCGGGCGCCAAACAGCACGGCGCAGGCGGCAATGATGCCACAGAACAGCAGCGCTACCGCAGCACTGTAGCGACTGCCGGTCAGTAGTTGCACGGCGTCACTCAAGGTTTGCACCTGAATGCCCAGCAGCGGCAGCACGGCGAGCAGGCTCAAGAGCGTCACCAGCGTTCCCGCCCAGCGGGAGCGGTAGCGAAAGGCGAATAGATCCGCCAGTGAAGAGAGCTGGTAAGTGCGGGTAATGCGCTGAATCGGTACTAGCAGCACAGGGGCGAGTAAGAAAGCTCCCGCTGGCCCTAGGTAGTAAGCGAGGTAGCCAAACCCGGCATTCGCGGCGAGTTCGATGCTGCCGTAGATGGCCCAGGCGCTGGCGTATACGCCGAGCGCTAGGGTATACACCATCGGGTGGCGAGTAATGCGCACCGGCACCCAGCCCCGCTCGACGGCCATGCCACAGCCAAACAGCAGCCCAAGATAGCCAAGCCCCAGTAATACGACGCCTACTAACTCAGCGTTCATCCAACTTCCTCTTCTGCTCGAGCCATAGCGTCAGGGCAATCAGGACCCCCCAAATGGCAAACGGGCGGTACCAGGCCACGCTCGGGTCAGCCCAGCCATCCATGAACAGCGGGGAGAGAAGATACCCGCCAAAGACAAGAAATAGCATGATGCGGTAAACGTACATCTTACGGCTCCGGTGGCGAAGAGCGGTGGGCCTGCGGGGCCAGCTGGGCCACCGACCAGTGCTCGATGGCCCAGCGTAGCTGCACACTCGGCGCTTCATCGATTAGAGCCGGTGGCGGGGTCTGGTCGAGGAGTTGAAGCGCCTGAAATAGCTGGCGACGAATACCGCGGCTCTCCTCGGCCAGTGCAGGGGCGAGGTTTTGCTTGGAGAGCTTTTGGCCGTCCGCCGTGACTACCAGCGGCAGATGCAGGTAGCGCGGCGTGGGCAGCTGTAGCGCTGCCTGTAACTGCTGCTGCCAAGGCGTGTTATCCAGCAGGTCGTACCCCCGTACGACATCGGTGATGCCCTGATGGGCGTCATCCACGACTACCGCAAGTTGATAGGCCCATAGTTGATCTTTGCGTTTTAACACGACATCGCCCAGCTCGGTGGGATCGAAGCGCTGCTCGCCGAATAGCCGGTCGTGCCAGCCGACGGGGCGTTTGGCGAGGTCGCTGCGCAGCCGCCATGCGACCGGCTTGCTGGCATCGCGCACACCGTCTCGGCACCAGCCGGGGTAAATATCGTAAGCCTGCCACTGCTTGCGTGAGCAGCTACATGGATACGCCAGCCCCTGATCGATGAGCTGGTCCAGGGCTTGCTGGTAGGCATCATGACGATGGCGTTGCCATATTACCTCCCCATCCCATGTCAGGCCGAAGGCCTCTAGCTGGCGCAAGATGGTGCTGTCCGCGCCTTCTGGGCAGCGTGGTGGGTCGATGTCTTCGATCCGGAGCAGCCACTGGCCGCCCGCAGCGCGGGCATCCAAATAGCTGCCGAGCGCGGCAACCAGCGAGCCAAGATGAAGTGGCCCGGAGGGGGTGGGGGCAAAGCGCCCTCGATAGTGAGCGGTGGCGGTCATGGCAACCCGTGCGTGAAAACGGTCAAGCGGTGAGAAGCACACAAGATGACAAACAAAAACGGGCACCTCAAGGGTGCCCGCTGTCGGCCATCGTCTTAGCCGGATGGCAGGGTGCTTAACCGCCTAGCTGCTTCTCTTTCAGCTCGGCCAAGGTTTTGCAGTCGACGCACAGTGTGGCGGTGGGGCGTGCTTCCAAGCGACGAATGCCGATCTCCACGCCGCAGGCTTCGCAGAAGCCGTAGTCGTCATCATCGATCTTCTCGATGGTTTCGTTGATCTTCTTCAGCAACTTGCGCTCGCGATCCCGGGTGCGCAATTCCAGGCTAAAGCCCTCTTCTTGCGTGGCGCGGTCGGCGGGGTCGGCGTAGTTGTTAGCATCTTCCTGCAGGTGGCGTACGGTACGATCCACCTCTTCCATGAGGTCCTGTTTCCAGTCCAGAAGCAGCTGGCGGAAGTGCGCGAGCTGCTTCTCATTCATATACTCTTCACCCGGTGCCGGCTCATACGGTGTGAAGGACTTGGACGCTTCCGGTTTCTTTTCCGCTACTGGCATGGGAGTGCCCCTTACGTATGTGACTGCTGATCGACCATGAGCGTGTGTCACGATCTCACGCCAAAGGGATGCTTGTTTAGCTGAAAATTGCGCGCGATGCAAGCATAATAGTGCGCTTTCGACCATGGTCCCACATCTTGTGCGACCTGGGTCATGGTTTAACTACTGCTAGGTGAAGGAGCCGTTATGGCCTGGAATTCGCGTGTCGATCACGTTGCGCCTTTTCGCGTAATGCACTTATTGGAAATGGCTCAGGCGCGTGAAGCGGCAGGTCATGACGTGATTCACCTGGAAGTGGGCGAGCCCGATTTCGCAACGCCCGCTCCCATCGTCGCCGCCGGGCAGCAGGCGCTTGCCGAAGGCAGAACGCGCTACACCCCCGCAGCCGGTTTGGCGTCGCTGCGTGAGGCCATTGCGGGGCACTACGCCGAGCACTTCAACGCCACGGTGGATCCCGCCCGTATTCTGGTCACCCCCGGGGCGTCTGGCGCACTGCTGTTGGCCAGCCAGCTGCTCGTCGAGAGCGGCGACCGAGTGCTCATGGCCGACCCAAACTACCCATGCAACCGCCACTTCATGGCGTTGGCAGGGGCCGAGGTCGACGCCGTGCCGGTAGGGCGCGACACCGGCTGGCAGCTCACCGCACCGCTGATCGAGCAGCATTGGCAGGCCAAGACGCGTTTAGCCATGCTGGCCAGCCCCTCAAACCCGACCGGGCATACGCTGGAGGCCCCGGCGCTCACGAAGGTGATCGACACGGTGGCGGCCAAGGGCGGCGATATCATCGTCGATGAGATTTACCAGGGGCTGAATTACGACGACGTGCCGCTGTCGGCCACGTCATTGTCGGATGATGCCTTTGTGGTGAACAGTTTCTCCAAGTACTTCGGCATGACCGGCTGGCGCTTGGGGTGGCTGGTCGCCCCGGAGCAGGCTGTCGAGCCGCTGACTCGGCTGGCACAAAATGTGTTCCTCGCCGCGCCAACGCCTTCCCAGCACGCGGCGCTGGCAGCGTTTACCCCGGAGTGCCGGGATATTCTGGAAACCCGGCGAGCCACTCTTAAGCAGCGCCGCCAAGTGCTGCTGGATGGTTTGGCCGAGCTAGGGCTTGCGCCGGATCTACCGCCCCAGGGGGCGTTCTATCTCTGGCTGGATATCTCCCGCTACAGTCGCGACAGCCAAGCCTTCTGCGAGCGCCTGTTGGTGGAGGAGAACGTCGCCATCACGCCGGGTATCGACTTTGCCGTACAGGGCGGCGAGCACCATGTGCGCATCGCGTTTACTAACGATGTAGCACGGCTGCAGGAGGCGGTGGTGCGCATCGCACGCTTTGTGAGCCGCTTATGATGACCTATCCAGGGCTGGTGCCCGGCACGCTGCTGCGCCGCTATAAGCGCTTTCTAGCCGATGTGCGCCTGGATAGTGGTGAGGAAGTGGTGGCTCACTGCCCGAATACTGGCTCGATGAAGGCGGTGAACGTGCCCGGCTGCCGGGTATGGCTCTCGCCCAGTCATAACCCCAAACGCAAGCTGGCCTGGACCTGGGAGTGGATAGAGCTACCCGAGCCAGATGGTGAAACGGCGCTGGTATCGGTTCACACCGGGCGAGCGAATGGCTTGGTCGAAGCCGCGATTAATGCAGGCGAAATAGCACTTCTTACGGGCTATCAAACGTTAAAGCGTGAGGTAAAGGTAGGCGAAGCGCGGCTCGATTTTCGCTTGGATGACCCTGAAAAGGGCGCCGCCTACGTGGAAGTCAAACAGGTCACGCTGAAAGAGACGGATGGTCACGGCTACTTTCCCGACTCCGTGAGCGTGCGTGGTACCAAGCATTTGCACACGTTGGCGGCGCTGGCCGAGCAGGGCGAGCGGGCAGTGCTGCTGTTTTGCGTGGCCCATGAGGGGATTGCGGACGTGGCACCGGCGACTCATATCGACCCTACCTATGCGGCAGCGTTAAGTGATGCGGTGAACGCGGGTGTGGAAGTAGTGGCGTATGGCGTGAGGGTGGAGTGGCAGCAGAGTGTACCGGTAGCGGCCCGCCTGGCGCGGGCGCTACCGGTACGGGTTTAGCGTTCGATATAGAAGCGCTGGATAAAACTCACCGGCTCGGGGTTTTCATTGCGGTCGTAGCGCACGTCGAGATTGAAGCGCATCGGCTCGTCTTGGCGCAGGGTGAACGTGGCAAGATGGTAGGTGGCATCGCCATCGTGAACGGTGCGAAAACTGAGCGGCTCGCGGGTGTCGGTGAGGTCGCTAACATAGCCCTCAACGCTGGCGTTGACCGGTTGTGTGGAGCCATCCGGCTGGCGCTCGCGCACGCTCACATTCACCAAACCGTGCCCGATACTGCGCTGGATACTGTTTGCCTGCGCCACTTCTGGAGTGAGAAAGCGCGTTTCGATGGCGTTGTAGTGGATCTCGTATTCGCCCACTCGCACCATCTGCTCTGCCGCTGCCTGGGTGGCGCTGAGCAGTGTCCCCAGCAGCACTAGCAGCAGTGGAAAGCGTCGCAGTGTCGCAATAGCCATAGCGTGTCTCCTCTCATGGGTGAGGTAAGTGCGGTATTAGGCGCGTCGGCGCACTCGGAAAATGGCGATTTCACCAAACAGATTCGGCCACCACTTCGAGGTCCAGTGCCCCTTGTGGTCGCCAACGCCCACGGCGCGGTCAACAATCACCAGCCCTTTCTCTTTGCACAGGTGCTCGAAGTCGTTAAACGTCGATAGGTGGATATTGGGGGTGTCGTACCACGCGTGGGGCAGCGATTTTGACACCGGCATGTAGCCGCGTAACCCCAGGTGAATGCGATGACGCCAGTAGGCGAAGTTAGGGAAGGTGATGATTCCCTCCTCGGCTACTCGCAGCATTTCATCGAGCATCTTGTCCGGGCGGCGCAGCGCTTGCAGCGCCTGGGTCATGATGACCTGGTCATAGCTGTTATCGCAGAAGCTGCCCAGGCCGTCATCCAGGTTATGCTCGATCACGTTGACGCCGCGTGCCACGCATTGGGTGATGCCGTCGGGGTCGATCTCTAACCCATAGCCGGTCACACCTTTCTCTTGGGCCAGCCGCTCCAGCAGAATGCCGTCGCCGCAGGCGAGATCCAAAACGTGTGCACCTTGGGGAACCCAGTCGTAAATCAGTTCAAGATCCGTGCGCATTAGCGTGTTTCCTCCGCGCCTGCGGCGTCGATGTGCTGCTCTCGTGCGACGCGGCCCATAAAGGCGCTGAACAGCGCTTGATAACGCGGTTCCGGCAATAAGAAGGCATCGTGCCCGTGGGGCGATTCAATGTTGGCATAGCTCACCGATTTGCCCGCGCGCGTCAGCGCATCCACCAACTCCCGGGAGCGCGACGGCGGGAAGCGCCAGTCGGTGGTAAAGCTGACGATCAAAAAGGGGCACTGCGCCGGTGCCAGGGCGCAGGCAAGATCGCCGTCGCAGCTGGCCGCCGGGTCGAAGTAGTCCAGCGCTTTGGTCATTAGCAGGTAGGTATTGGCATCGAAGGCGGTCGAGAAGGTATCGCCCTGATAGCGCAGGTACGACTCCACCTGGAACTCGACGTCGAAGCCAAAGTTCAAATCATCGCTGCGCAGGTCGCGGCCAAACTTGCTGCCCATGGCGTCTTCGGAGAGATAGGTGATATGTCCGACCATGCGGGCCAGCTTTAGCCCCCGTTTGGGCACGGTGTCGTGTTCGGCGTACCAACCGTCGAAGAACTCCGGGTCTGAGCGGATGGCTTGGCGGGCGACCTCGTTGAAGGCGATGTTCTGCGCCGAGAGGCGCGGCGTGGCCGCAATGACGACAGCATTGGCGACCCGTTCGGGGTAGGTGATCGTCCACTGCAGCACCTGCATGCCGCCCAAACTGCCGCCCACTGCCGCTGCCCAGCGCTCGATGCCCAGATGGTCGGCGAGACGCGCTTGGCTGGTGACCCAATCGCTCACTGTCACCACGGGGAAGTCAGGGCCCCACTGGCGGCCGGTGTCCGGGTTATGGCTCACCGGGCCGGTACTGCCGTGGCAGCCGCCCAGGTTGTTCAGCGACACCACGAAAAAGCGATTGGTGTCGATGGATTTACCGGGGCCGATATGAGCATCCCACCAGCCAGGTTTGCGATCATCAGCGGTGTGATAGCCCGCAGCGTGATGATGCCCCGACAGCGCGTGGCAAATCAGCACCGCATTAGAGCGCTCGGCGTTCAGCGTGCCGTAGGTCTCATAGATCAGTTCGTACTCCGGCAGCGTCTTGCCGCAGGCAAGCGGCAGCGGCGTATCAAACTTAACCACGTGAGGGGTCACAAGGCCAACGGAGTCCGCTGGCCGGTCGTCATAAGCAAGAGTGTCTGAATCAGGCATCGAAAGCGCTAGTCCTGCAAAAATAAGTCCTGCAAAAAGTAAGCTCGGGGCGTTCGTTGCATCGATAGGCGCGTTATAGCCCTACGAGTGCCCCCGAAATGCCTGCTGCACGAATCAGCGAGCCCACCACAACGCCGTCTACCAGGTTGATGGCGATAAAGACCACGATTGGTGAAAGATCGATCATGCCTAGCGGCGGAATCACTTTTCTCACTGGAGCCATGATCGGCTCGACCAACTGCATCACCAGCAGTGCGCCGGGGTGGCTGGCATTCGGCGCGACCCAGCTCAGAATGATCATCACGATCATGGCAAAGAAGTAGATCTTCAAGATGGCGTTGGCCAGCGCGGCCACCCCGGCAATCAGCAACCCTGCAACGGGCGGCATGCCCACGCCGATCACCATGAAAATGGCAATCATACTGACGACTTTCAGCACGAAACCGGCTGCCAGAGTGGCAAGGTCAAAGCGACCGGCGACCGGCCCTAAAAAGCCTTGGAACAGCCCCACGACTGGCTGGGTGATTTTGACCACCGACTGGCTGAGCGGGTTGTAGTAATCCGCCCGGGATGCCTGCAGCAAAAAGCGCAGCATCAACAGAAACAGATAAATATTGATCAGCGAGTTCACCAGCATTAATCCGGCGCTGCCTAATTGACTTCCCATTGCGGCTTCTCCTCAAACATATCGTTCTTATGGCGTCATTCACGGCTCGTTAGCGGTGTGCGACTCACTCGTGTCCGCTGAGCTCTTTGGACATGGCATCGGCGCGCTCGGCGCAGGCCTGCATGGCGTCGGCGATGATCGTGCGCAGGTGCGCCTCTTCCATATGCGCAATAGCGCGCTCGGTGGTGCCGCCGGGTGACATCACGTTCTGCTTCAAGGTAGCCGGGTCTTTGTCGCTGCGCTGGGCCATAGTGGAGGCCCCCAAGGCGGTTTGAATGGCCAAGCGGCGGGCGGTTTCAGCAGGCAGGCCGAGCTTCACGGCGGCCTCTTCCATGGCTTCAAACATCAAGAAGAAGTAAGCCGGGGCGCTGCCGGAAACCGCGGTCACCGCATCCAGTAAACGCTCTTCCTCGACCCACTCGACAATGCCCACTGCTTCCATGAGCTGGGTGGCGAGGGTGCGCTGGGCATCGCTGACCGCCGCGTTGGCGTACAGGCCGCTGGCGCCGATACCGACCAGTGACGGGGTGTTGGGCATGCAGCGCACCAGGGCGTTGCCGCCGCCCAGCCACTGGTCGATGGTGTTAGCATCCAGGCCAGCAGCAATGGACATCACCAGCGGCGCCTGCTGCTGAACGCTTTCACGCAGGGCTTCACAAACGCCGCGCATGATCTGCGGTTTGACCGCCAGCACGACCACATCTGCACCGTTAACCGCTGCACTGTTGTCGGTGTGGGTATGAATACCCAGGCGCGCCGCGAGCGGAGCCAGTTCGCTTTCGTTGGGGGCCGTGGCGGTGATGTCGCTAGGTGAGACACCGCTTTCGATCAGGCCGCCGATAATGGCACAGGCCATATTGCCTGCGCCAATGAAGGTGATCTTGCTCGCCATGGGGGTATCCTTTTTCGCAAATGGCTGCGTCTTGCAGCGTGTAAAGTAAACCGTGTGTTGTGTGAGCCGCGTGCTGTGTGAACCGTAGTTAGCCCCGAGCGCCAAAAATGGCGGTGCCTAAACGTACCAGCGTGGCGCCTTCTAAGACAGCCGCTTCTAAATCGTCGCTCATGCCCATCGAGAGCGTATCCAGCGGCGCTTCAGGCAGTGCCGTCTGGAGCTCTTCCAAGAGCTGGCGCAGCGCTGCCAGCGGCTGGCGCTGTGCTTCTAGCGTCTCCGCCGGGGCGGGAATCGCCATCAGCCCGCGCAGGGCGAGGCCTGGCAGGGCGGCAATCTCTTGGGCCAGCGCTAAGGCGTCTTCCGGCAGCACGCCGGATTTCGATGCCTCGCGGCTAATATTGACCTGCAGGCAGACGTTTAACGGTGGTAACGCTGCCGGGCGCTGTTCGCTCAGGCGTTTGGCGATTTTTAATCGGTCAACGCTGTGTACCCAGGCAAACTGCTCGGCCACGGCGCGGGTCTTGTTCGATTGCAGCGGGCCAATGAAGTGCCACACAATGCCGTCAAGATCCTCAAGTGCCGCTTGTTTATCCAGCGCCTCTTGCAGGTAGTTTTCACCAAACTCGCGCTGGCCGTGCTGCCACGCTTCGCGCAGCATCTCGGCGGGCTTGGTTTTGCTCACTGCCAGCAGGGTGGCGCTGGTGGGCGAGCGTCCGGCATCCTCAAGCGCCCGGCGCAGGCGTTCACGCGCAGATGCAAGTGACTCGGGGAGCGCGTTGTCTGTCATACTCAAGCACCTTACCGCAGCTGGGAAAGAGAGATGGATATTACCGAACTGCTGGCATTCTCGGCAAAGCAGAATGCATCCGACCTGCACCTTTCGGCGGGTCTGCCTCCCATGATACGTGTTGATGGCGATATTCGTCGGCTTAATGTGCCCGCCATGGAGAACAGCGACGTTCGGCGGCTGATCTACGACATCATGAACGATCGGCAGCGCCGCGACTACGAAGAGCACTTAGAAGCGGACTTCTCGTTTGAAGTGCCGGGCGTGGCGCGCTTTAGGGTCAATGCCTTTAACCAGGCACGCGGGGCGGGGGCGGTGTTCCGTACCATTCCCAATAAGGTGCTTTCCATGGACACCTTGGGCATGGGCGAGGTGTTCCAGCGCCTTTCGATGCTACCCAGGGGATTAGTGCTAGTGACCGGGCCCACGGGATCGGGCAAAAGCACGACCTTGGCGGCGATGATCGACTACATCAACGAACAGCGCTTCGAGCATATTCTGACCATCGAAGATCCGGTGGAGTTTGTGCACACCAGCAAGCGCTGCCTGATTAATCAGCGGGAGGTTCACCGCGACACCCATAGCTTCTCTGGGGCGCTGCGTAGTGCGCTGCGCGAAGACCCGGACGTGATTTTGGTCGGCGAGCTTCGCGATCTCGAAACGATCCGTTTAGCGCTGACCGCTGCTGAAACGGGGCATTTGGTATTCGGCACCCTGCACACCACTTCCGCGGCGAAAACCATCGACCGGATTATTGATGTATTCCCCGGTGAAGAGAAATCCATGGTGCGCTCGATGCTGTCTGAATCGCTCCAGGCGGTTGTCTCGCAAACGTTGTTGAAGCGTCAGGGTGGCGGACGCGTGGCGGCCCACGAGATCCTGATTGCCACGTCTGCGGTGCGTAACCTCATTCGCGAAGATAAAGTGGCGCAGATCTACTCCGCTATCCAGACCGGCGGCGCACTGGGAATGCAGACCCTGAATGCCTCGCTCGCCAAGCTGGTTAAAGAGGGCGTGGTGAGTATGGAGGAAGCCCAAGTAAGGGCTAAAGGCACGCTGACGTTAAAAGATGAGTAAGGCGGCACAAGGATAATAGACGCGATGAGTGAGTCAGCCAGCGGTATGACCGCGACCCAGTGGCTGCACCAACTGCTGGGCATCATGGTCGAGCAGCAGGCATCGGACCTGCTGATTTCGGTGGGCGCGCCGCCCAGCTTGAAAACGCCCAAGGGGCTGATGCCGCTGGGGCGCCAGCCGCTCTCCTCTAGCCAGGTGCGCAGCCTGGTGCTGAATGCGGTTCCCGAGAAGCAGCGGGAGCGATTTCATGAGGAGCACGAGGCGAACTTTGCCCTAAGCCTGGAGAGTGCGGGGCGGTTTCGGGTAAGCGCCTTCCAACAGCGCAACGAGCCCGCCATGGTGGTGCGCCGTATTGCGCAGACCATTCCGACCCTCAGCGCGCTTGGCGTGCCTAGCCAGTTAGCGACGCTGGCCAATGCCAAACGCGGGCTGGTGCTGGTGGTGGGCGGCACGGGAACGGGGAAATCCACCACTCTGGCGGCAATGATTCAGGAGCGCAACGCCTCAGTCGGTGGGCACATCATCACCATTGAGGACCCCATCGAGTACTTGCATCCGCATCAGCGAGGCATCGTTAATCAGCGCGAAGTAGGGGTGGATACGGAGACCTTCGAGGTGGCGCTGAAAAATACGCTACGCCAAGCGCCGGATGTGATCTTGATTGGTGAAGTGCGTACCCGCGAGACCATGGAGCACGCCCTCACTTTCGCGGAAACCGGACATCTCTGTTTGGCGACGCTGCACGCCAACAACGCCAACCAGGCGTTGGAGCGTATCCTTCACTTCTTTCCCCATGAGCGGCACGAGCAGGTGCTGATGGATCTGTCGCTGAATCTGCGTGCCGTGGTTGCACAGCAGCTGCTGCCTACTCAGCAGGGTGGCCGCTGCGCGGCGATCGAGATTCTGCTCTCGTCGCCACGGGTGGTGGATCTGATCCGAAAAGGGCGTATTGATGAATTAAAGCAGGCCATGGCAGGCTCCCGCGACGCGGGGATGCAAACTTTCGATCAGGCGCTTTACGCGCTTTATCAAGCGGGCCAAGTCAGCCAGCAAGTGGCGCTGGCCCATGCGGATTCCGCCAACGACCTGCGGTTGATGATCAAGCAGGGCGACGCCGCTGCCAGCGGTAAGCCGTTAGACGCGCAGGTGCCGCCCCATCTTGCCCTGCGCGACGGTGACGATTATTGACGGCCTTCGCCGCTAGGGGGCATAAATACCGCCCAGCACCCTCGGGCCGCTGGCGCCTGTCACGGAAGGCAAGTTGCCGGGTAGCCCGTGCAGGCGCTGGTGGGCGAGCCAGGCAAAGGCTCCTGCTTCAATCCAATCCTCTGGCCAGCCCAGCGTAGCGGGGGAGAGCAGCGTGACCTTGGGCAGGTGCACGGCTAGCCTTTCCATCAAATAGGCATTGTGAGCACCGCCACCGCCCACCAGTAGCGTGGCGCTGGGCTGGCTTAGCGGCAGTTGGGCCACCCCTTGCGCGACACTCACCGCCGTCAGTTCGGCCAGCGTTGCCTGAACATCACGGGGGGCTTCGTCGCCAGTGAGGTGGTCGCTCAACCACGCTAAGTGAAACAGCTCGCGCCCGGTGCTGCGCGGCGGCGGCTGATGAAAAAAGGGTTCTTGCAGCAGGCGGGCGAGCAGCGCTTGGTCGATTTGCCCGCTGGCCGCCCAAGTGCCGTTCTCATCAAATCGCCCGGTGTGATGCTTGGCAAACCAGGCATCCAGCAGCACG
Source organism: Halomonas sp. LC1 (assembly GCF_030247125.1). Taxonomy (NCBI): domain Bacteria; kingdom Pseudomonadati; phylum Pseudomonadota; class Gammaproteobacteria; order Oceanospirillales; family Halomonadaceae; genus Halomonas; species Halomonas sp. LC1. The sequence goes on from NZ_JASSPG010000008.1 coordinate 271,862, forward strand.
TTCGCCGGGCCGGTATCGAAGCCCACCACGGCGCGCTCCTGCTCTTGAGGAAGCCACGTAAGATTGGCAAAGCCGCCCAGGTTCAGCACGAGCTGTTCGCCTGGGCGCTGCCCAAACAGCGCTTGGTGGAAGGCGGGTGCTAAAGGCGCTGCTTGGCCGCCAGCGGCCAAGTCCCGGCGGCGAAAGTCGGCCACCACCGTGCACCCCGTCAATTCTGCCAGCAGGCTCGGGTTATCTAGCTGTAGCGTATACGCCGGACCACCCTGGTGACCTTGCGGCGCGTGCTCAATCGTCTGGCCGTGGCTGCCAATCGCCGTAATCTGAGCCGGGACGAGCCCCTGTTCCGTTAAGAGTGCTGTAACGGCCTGGGCCTGGAGGCGGCAAAAGGCATCCTCGGCGGCGGCCAGTTCGGCAAAGCGCGCTGCTGGCGCGTGGCAAAGGTGCAGTAGCTGCGCGTGCAGCGTATCGGGCATGGCAACGGCAGCCGTGGCTAATAGCTTAGGCGGCATGCCAGGAGTGATAGAGACTAGGGCGGCATCAATACCGTCCAGGCTAGTGCCAGACATTAAGCCAATATAGTAAGCGGGTGACGAAGGGTGCGAGGTTTTCATCATGCGGGTCATCCAAAACGGGGTGAAGGCTCAACCAAGGCGGTGGAGCGTGATAACATCGCCCACTATTGATTATTTAAACGCCTTTAACGGCACATAGTACATGGAGAGAGGCAATGAGTGAGGTGGATCAGGCGTTAGCGCTGCTGTCGCGGGGGACGCATGAAATCCTGGTAGAAGACGAGCTGCGTAAAAAGCTCGCGTCCGGTCGCAAGCTGCGTATTAAAGCAGGGTTTGATCCTACGGCACCTGATTTGCACCTGGGTCACAGCGTACTGCTGACCAAAATGCGCCAGTTCCAAGATCTTGGTCATACCGTTATCTTTTTGATTGGGGATTTCACCGGCCGCATTGGTGACCCGACCGGTAAAAACGTTACCCGCAAGCCGTTGACCGAAGCCGACGTCAAGGCGAACGCAGAAACCTATAAAGAGCAGGTGTTCAAAATCCTCGATCCAGAAAAGACCGAGGTGCGCTTCAACGCCGAGTGGTTTGGCGAGCTAAGTGCCGCCAAGATGATCGAGCTGGCCGCGCAAAGTACTGTAGCGCGGATGCTGGAGCGCGATGACTTTGAAAAGCGCTACAAAGCCAACCAGTCCATCGCCATTCATGAATTCCTCTACCCGCTGGTGCAGGGGTACGACTCGGTCGCGCTGGAAGCCGACGTGGAACTGGGCGGTACCGACCAGAAATTCAATCTGCTCATGGGGCGCGAGATTCAGAAGCACTTCGGTCAGGAGCCCCAGGTGGTCATTACTATGCCGTTATTGGAAGGTCTGGACGGCGTGCAGAAAATGTCCAAGTCGCTTGGCAACTACGTGGGCGTGGATGAAGCACCGGGTTCCATGTTCAATAAGCTGGTCTCCATGCCCGACAGCTTGATGTGGCGTTACTTCGAGCTGCTCTCGCTGAAATCGAACGAAGAGATCGAGGCGCTGAAGCAGAGTGTCGAGCAGGGTGCGAATCCTCGCGATGTGAAAATGGAGCTGGCTCGTGAACTCATCGCTCGTTACCACGGTGATGAAGCCGCCGCGAATGCGCACAAGTCGGCGGGTAACCAACTGGCCGATGGTGAGTTGCCGGAAGACCTACCGGAAGTAGAGGTCGATTTCGAGGGTGGCGAGCAGGCGCCGATTGCAGCCGTGCTCAACCGCTCTGGGCTGACCAAAAACAGCGCGCAAGCGAAAGACATGCTGAAAAACGGCAGTGTCAAAGTGGATGGTGAGGTCGTTGCTCAAGACACCATGCTCGCCACTGGTAAAGTGTATGTGATTCAAGCGGGCAAGAAGCGTTACGCTCGCGTGACCCTTGTTTGAACTTTCTGAAAACTTTTTCACATTAGCCCTTGCCAACCCGGCCGCGAATCCGTAAAGTACGCATCCGCTGCCGGGGACGCCAAGCGTTACCAGCGGTGAAGGAGGTTGAAAAACCTCTGGTTTGTCAGGAAGTTAGCGCCGTCCTGTTATTGGTTGGATCGCTCGCTTCACCCGCTGAAAACAGCGGTTGACAAACACCACGGAATGCGTAAAATAAGCCTTCCTCGCTGAAGCAACACGGTTCAGGTCATCGAGCCCGCACAGCGAAACAGCTCTTTAACAATTTGATCAGGTAATTCATGTGGGCGCTTGCCGATGAGGGTGAC
>NZ_JASSPG010000009.1:0-190351 GCF_030247125.1 Halomonas sp. LC1
AACGAATTCATTCATTAGGCCGAAGCCTATTTGACGAGTCGCTTGCCTTGATAATAGGTGATGATTCACCCTCATCGGCAAGCGCCCACATGAATTACCTGATCAAATTATTAAAGAGCTTTCGAATGGCGTTGCCGTTCGATGTGGTGCGTATTTTACGCATATAACGTCGCGCGTCAACACCTTTTTTTCAAAGCATCCGTTACGCAGCCGCTAATCGCTTGAGAAGCTCTTCACGACGCTGTTCGCTGACAAAAGCTTCTTCAATCGCATTACGATTGAGCATACGAAACGTGTCTTCTTTCCAACCAAACGCCTGAGCACATGCCATGTGGTTTTCCAACAGACCACCACCAAAGTAAGCAGGATCGTCGGAGCTAATGGTGACTTTCAGCCCTTCTGCCAATAGCTGGGGTAACGGATGATCACTTAATTGATCAAAACGACTTTCAAGCTGACGTTGGACAACGGGCACACCGTCAAGACCGTTTGCTGATCACGCAGGCGCTTGACTACATCGTTACTTTCCAAGCAGCGAACGCCGTGATCGATACGCTGCACGTCCAGCAGGTCGAGAGCGTCTGCGATGTATTCGGCGGGGCCCTCTTCACCGGCATGAGCAACGCGCACTAGCCCCAATTCCTTGGCACGGGCGAAAAGGGCCTGGAATTTAGCAGGAGGATGATCGCGCTCCGCGCTATCCAGCCCAATGGCGTCAAGGAACTTCCAGTAAGGAGAGGCCTGCTCGAGTACATGCAACGCCTCTTCGGCGGGACGATCACGCAAAAATGCCATGATCATTCCAACCGTCAAGTCCAGCGTAGCTTCGGCATCCTCTTTCGCACGAAGCAGGCCAGCCATGACGACTTCTAGCGGGACGCCACGCTGTAGGTGCGCCTGTGGGTCGAAATGCATGTCGATATGCATGACACCTTCGCTACGGGCGCGCTTGAAATAATCTATAGCAAGGTCATAAAAGTCCTGTTCGTTACGCAGCACGTTCATGCCTTGATAGTACAGATCTAAAAACCCCTGAAGATCTTGAAAGTCGTAAGCAGCTTTTGCTTCCTCGACAGAGGCATAAGGGAGCTCGATACCGTTACGAGCCGCCAAGGTAAACATGAGCTCAGGCTCAAGGGAACCTTCGATATGCAAGTGGAGCTCGACTTTGGGAAGTTGGCGTAAAAACTCATTCATACTGCGCTCCTGCTTGCGGATAGGTTGACGAGGTAGTATCGATAAATAGCCGCCCTCCATCAAGGTGCCAGCACGCTTCCACCCCTGGTAAAAGCGCGGCGTCATCTACTTGATGGACAAAGAAAATCACCGTCCGACCTACGAGCCAGTGATCTAACGCCGTCGCCAAATGCCTGGCGGTGCGCGCATCCACGCCCGCAAACGGTTCATCCAATAGCACAACCGACGGGTCACGTAGCAGTAACCTGGCTAACGCCACTCTTCGCGCTTGACCGCCAGAAAGCTGCTGACCTTTCTCTCCTACGTGGGTCAACAATCCTTTGGGCTGCTGCCTCACCCAATCCTCCAGGGCAACCATAGCCAGCACATGCCACAACTCATCATCGGTTGCGCTGGGTTTCGCCATACGCAAATTCGCTTCTAACGTGCCATCGAATAGATCCGTTTGCTGGGTTAAAAGAGCGAAATGCTCTGCCCTGCTCTCTACGGAAACACGATGAGGGGAGATACCGGCCATACTGACCGTACCTTGCGTCGGGGCTATGCGCCCCATCAACATGCTGGCTAACGTCGACTTACCGGACCCCGACACGCCGGTAATCACAACACGCGATTGTGGGCGAAGTGTGGCATGGACGCCCGACAGCGCGGGATAGGCCGCGCCAGGGTAAACGTAATGCACTGAGTCGAGCTGGATGGCGTACTCGCCAGCATTTGATGGCAAACGCTGCACGCCCTGCCCAGGCGCCTCCTTTTTGAGCGCATTTAAACGCTGAACAGCAGCATAACTCGCGCCGAGCTTCAAGAACGCAGAAGGAAGCAGTGCAAACACTTCGTTAATGCCTAGTACGGCAATAACTGCCATCACGGCAATAGGCCCAACGACCGCTTCTGCTGAGAGTGCTAGGCTGCCCAGCCACAGCGTCGCTATGAGTAAAAGACCAGTGACCGCGGAAACAAATGCATTACCCAGGGCTGATTTCAAGACGAGACGGCGCTGATTCGTCATGGCCTCCACTTCATGCGAGTGCACTTTCTGACGGTGCCAAGCGACCGTCTGATAACTCAGCAGCTCCGCAGATGCTTGTATCTGATCCAGTACCAGCCGGCGCAGCTCTTCCTGATCACTGACTTGCTGGTAACTATTGGCGAAGCCGAGCCAACCAAAGCCAAAAGTCCCCCCCCCCCAAAGAAGCGTCAATACGAACGCTATCGCGATGCCGGCAGCGGGCAGCCATATCGCAATGAATCCCGAGACCATCAAGATCGTGAGCAGCGCGGCTACCGGTGGAATCAAGCACCGTAGGTAGAGATTGTCGAGCTGATCGATATCAGCCGTGAGGCGACTCAACCACTCGCTGACTCGGCGACGCTTGAGGGTTGCATCATTCAACCCCGTCAAGTCGCCAAACACGCGATAGCGCAAATCAGCCAGCAGCGTAAGCACGGTGTTATGGTTATGAAGCCGCTCGATGTAGCGCGCCACGGTTCTCAGCAACGCAAAAAAACGAATACCCCCACCAGGGACGTAGACATCCAACGACGAGGGCAGGCCCGCTGCCAAAGCGATGCCCGCTAGGGCACAGGAGACAATGAACCACCCGGAAAGCCCTAGCAGCGACAACCCCGCGAGCAAGGTAATCCATACCAGCAGCGCCCCCAGCCAAAACGCCTGACGACGGCGAAGCAGCAGGCTGAGCCAGGGCGCAACGTCACGATACAGTTGCTTCATGGAGTCACCTCCACTAGCTGACCAGAGCGGCACACAAAATGACGATTGGCCACTGACACCACTGCGGGATGATGCGTCGCCATGACCAGCGTACGCCCCTCTTTTGCCCACTCCAGCAGCGCCCGAATGACTGCGCCTTCCGTTTCTGCATCCAAACTCGCTGTCGGCTCATCGAGCAAAATGAGCTGGGCATGGCTAAGATAAACACGCGCCAGCGCAAGCCGTTGCGCTTGACCACCGGAAAGGCCAACGCCGCGCTCACCCACCGTGGTAGCCAGGCCATGGGGCAAGCTAGCCAAGAGATCACCAAGCCCGGCCCGCTCTAACGCTTCGATGAGTCGAGCATCGTCTGCATCAGGCGAGGCCATGCGTAGATTATCCGCCAGGGAACCTTGCAAAATGCAGGGTGATTGGTCCAGCCAAGCAATGGGTATCGAAGTGTCGATACGGCACTCCCCACGATCTGGTGCCATGAACCCCGCCATGAGCGCCAGCAACGAGGACTTACCGCTCCCCGACTCACCGGTCAATACCGCCACGTCGCCAGCCCGCAGCGTCATGCTGACACGGCTTAAAACCGTCGAACGTTCTACATAACGAATATCGACACCCTCGAGCGCCACAATCACCCCCACCTCTGTAGGCGGCTTCGACGGTGATGCGACGCGACTAGGTTCGTTTAGGATGGCCACCAAACTTTCGGCTGAACCGAGGGCAGCAGCACGATCGTGATAATGCTGTGAAAGCGTTCTCAAGGGCTGAAAAAACTCTGGCGCTAGAAGAAGCACCGCCAACCCGCTGAAGAGTGTCAACTGGGGCGACGGCCCGTAATCGATATACCCCAGCAGACCGAAGCCGACGTACATGGCCACGACGGCAATGGCCACGGAAGCAAAAAACTCCAGCACGGCCGATGACAAGAACGCCAAACGCAGCGTCCGCATACTGAGCCTTCGGTAGTGATCGGTGGCGTACCATACGTCTTGCTGGGCCGCCTTGGTATGCCCGAACAGCTGAAGCGTTGTCATTCCACGCACACGGTCGATGAAGTGCGCCGATAGACGAGAAACGGCCATGAATTGATCGCGATTCATACGCTCGGCCCCCATACCGACCAACGCCATGAACAGCGGGATCAGCGGTGCAGATAGCAATAAGAAAGCGGCGACCAAGTAATCCAGCCCAACGACGACCCCTAGGATAATCAGTGGCAAAACCACCACGATTCTTAGCTGCGGGTAGAAACGGGCGAAGTAGCCATCCAAGGCCTCGATATGCTCAACCGACTGAGTAGCCAACGCACCGCTTTGCTGACGCGTCAGACACACCGGACCAAGCGCCGAGATTTTATCGAGAAGGGTTTGCCTGGCGTACTGGCGAATGCGAAGGCTTGCTTTGGCGCTGCACATTTCCTGCAGCGCCTGGAACAAAGAGCGAAGTAAGACAACGGCCACGAGGCCTGCCAATGGGGTGATCAGTGACCAAGGGGAGCGGCCTGCAATGACCAATTGATCGATAAGCCAAGCAAGCCCCACCACCAGCAGGACCGTTTGTACGCCTGCCAACACTCCCCACATTGCCGCCCACGTCAGTTGATTCCGCTCGCGCTTGGCAAGCTGATTGAGCCAATGGCGCGGCGTCATGACCTCCACCGTTTCTACTTCGGGAGGATGGTCTGTCATAGCGTTAGTGGTACCCCTCGCCAACACGCACCTTGCCGCGGAACACCCAATAGGTCCATGCGGTGTAGGCCAGGATGATCGGAATGACGAACAGCACGCCAATTAGCAAAAATAGCTGTGATTCTGGCGCTGACGCAGCATCCCAAAGCGTGTAATTGGGCGGCACGATGACCGGCCACTTACTGACGATCAGCCCCAAGTAGGTAAACACGTAGATACCGATCGTCGCGACGAAAGGAATGCCCTCATCACGGCGTTTGACGGACCGATACACCATAAAGGCCGAAAAGAGCGCAAGCGCCGGGAAAATCCAGATCAGTTGAAGGTTGCCAAACCAACGCTCCCACACCACCGGATTCACAAACGGCGTCCAAATGCTAATGATCGCGAACACACCCAGCACCAGCGCCAGCAGCATAGGAGTGATCTTATAGGCCCAATCTTGAATGTGCCCTTCCGACTTAAGGATCAACCAGGTCGCACCAAGCAGCGCATAGCCCGCCATCAAACCCAGTCCCGTGAGCACTGAGAACGGCGTCAACCAGTCGAAAGCACCACCCACGAAGGCAAAGTTTTCGACGCGGAAGCCTTGAATGTACGCCCCTACGACGGCCCCTTGGGCAAACGCCGCCACGCCAGACCCCCAGCTGAAGGCACGGTTCCACCAGCGGCGGTTACGACGCGACTTGAAGCGAAACTCAAATGCGACGCCGCGAAAAATCAGCCCGGCCAGCATCAAGAAAACACCGATATAGAGCGCTGGCAAAAAGACCGAATACACCAGCGGGAAGGCGCCGAGCAGGCCAGCGCCCCCCAGTACTAGCCACGTTTCGTTGCCGTCCCATACGGGGGCCACCGAGTTCATCATGACATCACGAGAATCTTCATCCGGGGCGAAGGGGAACAGTATCCCCAAGCCCAGATCGAAACCATCCATCAACACGTACATCATGATGCCGAAGCCAATGATGCCCGCCCAAATTAGCGTTAAATCAAACATTTCCATGTTTAGCTCCTTACCGGATCGACATCATCGTCAAAAGGCGTATGCGCAGCAGAGAACGGACGCATGGGACGCTTGAAGTTCTCGCTGGTAGTGTCTTGTTCCTCTTCGGGCAGCATGCCGTTGCGCACCACACGCGTGAGGTAGTAGATACCGGCGTAAAACACGACCGCGTATACCGCCACGTAACCAATCAGAGTGAACAGTGCCATCGGCCCGGTTAGCGAAGGCGTCAGACCTTCGGCATGGGTCATCATGCCGTAAACCAACCACGGTGCACGGCCAGATTCAGTGACGATCCAACCTGCCAACACGGCGGCAAACGGCATCGGAATCATGCACACCAGCGCTTTCAAGTAACCATTATGTTCATACACCTTGCCTTTGCGCCGCATCAATAAACCGACGAAGGCCGTGGCAATCATCAATAAGCCGATCCCCACCATCACACGGAAAGCCCAGAAAACGATGATCACCGGCGGCTGCTCGTCGGGCGCTGCTTCGCTGACACCTGGAATCACACCATCGGGGGAGTGAGTCAGGATCATGCTCGCCAAATTCGGGATACCAATCTCAAAATGGTTGGTTTGTGCCTCTTGGTCGGGAATGGCAAACAGCAGCAACGGGACGTTGCCAGACGTTTCCCAATGCCCTTCCATTGCTGCCACCTTAGTGGGCTGATGCTCCAGCGTGTTGAGGCCATGGAAGTCCCCCACCACTGCTTGAGCAGGCGCCAGGAACAGCAACAGCCACAAACACATGGAGAGCGCGCGACGGTTGGCTTCCGGGTCGCGTCCACGCAGCAGGAACCAAGCGCTGACCCCGGCCACCACGAAACCACCGGTCAAGAACGACGCCATGGCCATGTGAGCAAAGCGGTACGGGAAAGAAGGGTTGAAGATGGCCTCAGACCAAGAGAGCACGTGGAAGCGATTATCGATCAGCTCCACGCCTGCCGGGGTATGCATCCAGCTGTTAGCGGACAAAATCCAGAAGGAAGAGATAAACGTGCCAACAGCCACCATGATAGCCGCAAACAAGTGCACTCCTTGCGGGACCTTACCGCGACCAAAGAGAAGCACACCAAGGAAGGCCGCTTCCAAGAAGAACGCGGTCACGACTTCATAGCTCAGCACTGGCCCCAAGAAGTTGGAGGCGGCCTGAGAGAAATTGCTCCAGTTGGTGCCGAACTGGAAGGACATTACGATGCCCGAGACGACGCCCATACCGAAGACCACGGCAAACACCTTGGTCCAGAACAGCGATAGGCGGTCCCACGCAGGATTGCCGGTCTTGAAGTACAGCCCGTGGAGCAGCGCAATGTAAGACGCTAGGCCAATGGTAAAGACTGGAAAGATCGCATGAAACGATACAACGAAGGCGAACTGTATTCGCGATAGTACTAAGGGGTCGAGTTCCATCACACTCTCCTAAGACCTGAGTTGGTATCCCGTCAATGGGTGTCACAAGCTTAGTTGAGCCTTAATGGCGCTGCATTTTAGTTATAAGCACTAAGCTTATTCTTTACATGAGTTGTAGTTTACCGCTTCGACCATCGTTATACAGCGATAGTTTGCCTGAAAAGCTGTGTCGCATTGACGCACACTCTCCAGGCAACTTCCGTTATTCGACACTTAAGACATGACTACGACGCTGACCATATAGGCGGTGTAGGCAATGAACATGGAAAACAGCACACCTCCCTCAACACGATTGATGCGCCGCGGGCGACCACGCCAAGAGAACGCAAACAGCACCATGATGAGCGTCATGACCGTCATCACGCCCCAATCACGCACCAGCACTTCCCGCCCCGCTTCGATCGGTACGATGACCCCTGCCAAGCCGACCACAGCCATACTGTTGAACAGGTTCGAGCCCACTACGTTACCCAACACCATATCGTGTTCGTTACGGCGCAGCGCACTGATTGACGAGGCCAGCTCCGGTAGCGATGTACCCACCGCGACGACGGTCAAACCGATGATCAAATCACTGACCCCAAACCCTACCGCGATTTCGACGGCGCCCCACACCAGCAGGCGAGAGCTGGCAATCAACAGCACCAAACCAATCAGCGTCCACATGATGGATTTACCACGGGACATCGGTTTGCTATCCAGGCTTTCGGTCACTTCTGCCATCAGCGGGTCATCCTGCTGACCGCGCGAGCTGATGATGCTGGCCGTGATGAAGACGCCCAACCCCACTAGCAGCAAGGCCGCTTCGATGCGCGATATCCAGCCGTCCAGCAGCATGTAACCCGTTACCAGCATGACGATGACGAGTAGCGGCATCTCTTTGCGAATAACGCTCGAATGAACGGCCAAAGGTGCCATCAGCGCGACGAAACCGAGTACCAGCCCCATATTGGCAATGTTGGAACCGTAAGCATTACCCACCGCCAAGCCCGGGTTGCCTTGCATGGCCGCCAACACCGACACCATCATTTCCGGTGCCGACGTACCAAAGCCGATCACTAGCATGCCTATCAGCAGAGGCGATAACCCCAACCAGCGAGACGTCGCCGCAGCGCCATCGATGAATTTCTCTGCACTCCATATCAGCAGGACCAAGCCCGCGACCACAGCAAGAAAGGCGAGTAACATTTCAGTTCCTTAATGTCATAATGTTAGGCACTATCGCGGCTGCATCCTTGTCTAACTAGCCTCTTCGGTCAAGCGCTGTTTACATGCGCCCTTCCCGTTTCCTAGGTTGACATAAGCAACGCCCCATCGTATTGGTTCTAACCGCATTATGCACAGAGAGTTTGCTGTTGCCCCATTACTCCTTTATAAAACGGCCATCGCTGCCGGTTAAGACGCCCGAGGTGGATTGTTTCCCGCCTGAGACCCGCACTCAGCGACGGCGTCTGCGCGCTTGTCATGAGTGTGACTGGGTGTCTGCCCTGCCGCCGCTCAATTCGGGTGAGAAAGCTACCTGCCCGCGCTGCTCGCATGTATTGGTCAAGCGTCACCGCTATCCCGCCCAGCGCAGCATGGCGCTGGCGTTGGCCTCATTGATCGCACTGATGGTGGCGATCTCGTTTCCATTCGTCAGCTTCAGTGTCAGCGGAGTAGGCAATCGAATCGAACTGTCGCAAACCGCCACGACGCTCATCGAATTTCACCAACCCATCGTCGCCATCGCGGTGATGATGACGATCATCGTCCTGCCCGCCGTCTATCTGGTGGGGGTGGTATGGTTACAGTTTGGCCTTTTGCGGGCACGCCCCATGCCGTTTAGCCGCGACATCGCCCGCTCATTGGCTCACCTGAACCCGTGGATGATGGCGGATGTTTTCATCATTGGCGCATTGGTCAGTCTGATCAAAGTAGCGGGCATGGCGCAAATCGAGCTGGGCATTTCGTTTTGGGCGTTCTGTCTGTTTGGAATTTTGCTGTTGATGACGGTGCAGTCCATCGATGGCGATTGGATGTGGTTCTCCCTCGAAGGTGAGCCACTCGCCCCCGAGGGAACGCTAACTGGTACGACCGCTGCCAGCCAAGGCGTCACTGGCTGCCCCACCTGTGGTTTGATCAATCGCACCGAACACGGTAAGAAGCGCTGTTTGCGCTGCCATGAAAAACTGCATACGCGGTTGCCTCACAGCTTGCAGCGCACGTGGGCACTGCTGTTCGCTGCCACGGTCATGTATCTGCCGGCTAACCTGTACCCCATCATGACCACCACGAGCTTGGGTAACGCCACGCCGTCCACGATCATCGGCGGGGTGGTACAACTCATCCAAATGGGGTCATGGCCGGTGGCCGCTGTCATATTCGTGGCCAGCGTCATCGTTCCAGTGGGCAAACTGGTGGCTCTGGCTTGGCTCTGCCTGATGCTGAAACGCAGCAATGACCTCAATGCCCAGAGCCGCACCCGTCTTTACCGATTGACGGAATTCATTGGACGCTGGTCTATGGTTGACGTATTTGTCGTAGCCATTTTGGTTGCCCTCATTCGTGCCGGGTCGTTGATGTCGATTACGCCAGGGCCTGCTGCCCTTGCGTTTGGTGCAGTCGTCGTGCTCACGATGCTGGCGGCCATGACGTTCGACCCCCGTTTGATATGGGACACTCATACTCCACGCCCTCTTCGCCGTAAAACGGCCACCAAGGAACCTGTTGATGGCTAACGATTCAACGCCTCAGAACACACCTGACACCGACAATGGCGAATTACACAAAGCGAAATCCTCGCCACAAACGCGCCTATCCCCCATTTGGATCGTGCCGCTGGTCGCCGTCATCATCGGCCTATGGCTGGTGTACGATAATTACTCGAGTCGCGGCACGCTGGTCACACTTACCATGGAAAGTGCCGAAGGAATCGAAGCGGGCAGCACCCTCATCCGCAGTCGAAACGTGGAAATCGGTCGCGTGCAAAGCGTCCGTCTCTCCGACGACCTTTCGCATGCGGTCATGGTGGCGCGCATTCAGCCCGAAGCGGAAGCCATGTTGAGGGAAGATAGTCGCTTTTGGGTCGTCAAACCGCGTATTGGCCGTGAAGGCATCAGCGGCTTGGGCACGGTACTGTCGGGGGCGTACATTCAACTGGAACCCGGCCAATCCGACGAACCGAAACGCGAATTTGAAGTCAGCGATGTCCCTCCCGTTGCGCCCGCCGGTCAAGCAGGCCTGCAAATCAACCTGGTAAGCCAGCTGGGTAACTCGCTGCGCATTGGCGATCCGGTCTCTTATCAGGGCTACACGGTAGGTCGCGTCGAAGACACGCGCTTCGAGCCAGAAACCCGCACCATGCACCATCAAGTCTTCATCGAAGAGCCCTACGCCCAGCTCGTCACCGACAGCACCCGGTTTTGGACGGCCAGCGGCATCGACTTCCGCCTGGATGCCGATGGCGTACGGGTGAACGTAGAGTCTCTCGAAGCGCTGCTTGGCGGCGGCGTCACCTTTGGCGTACCGGAAGACCTCCCCATGGGCAAGCCGGTTGAAGCCAATACGCGCTTTAACCTCTATGCCGATGAAGACACCGCCCGGGAAGGCACCTTCAATCGCTACCTGGAGTATGTCCTGCTGGTGGATGACACGGTGCGTGGCTTGTCTCGGGGCGCACCGGTGGAGTTTCGCGGCGTAAGAATCGGCACCGTAGCCGCCGTCCCCTGGAACTTCACGGCGCCGCAGCCGGATTCACGCGCGCGTTTCGCGATTCCAGTCCTCATTCGCATCGAGCCTCAGCGCCTGGGCATCGAAAATACCGATATCGATTTGGAGGAGTGGGATAACCGCTTCAAGCGCATGTTCGGCCTGGGCCTGCGCGCGTCGCTCAAAAACGGTAGCCTGCTGACAGGGGCACTGTTCGTCGATCTTAACTTCCAGCGCGATTTGGCCGACGAATACGTGGCAGAGAGGTTTGCCGATCGAACCGTTTTCCCAACGGTGGCCGGTGGGTTTGCACAGATACAGGCGCAGGTAACGAGCCTATTGGAAAAACTCAACGACCTCGAAGTGGAGCCACTGCTGGCGGGATTGGATCGTAACCTGCAAGCCTCTGAAAGCGTGCTCAACGAAGTGCGCGAGGTCAGCGCATCCATCAATCAGCTGCTGAACGATCCCGACACCCAAGCGATCGGTGGCAACCTGAACGGCACATTGGAAGAGCTGCGCAGCACGCTGGAAGGCGTATCGCCCTCTTCGCCGGCGTATCAGGAACTGACCGGCGCTATCGAGCGCTTGGACAGGCTGATGCGTGACCTTCAGCCGCTCACCCGAACGCTCAACGAGAACCCTCGGGCGCTGCTGTTCGACAATTTGGATACCCAGGACCCGATTCCTCGCGCTCCTCGCTAATTAAGGATGACCGTTATGCTACGTCGATTACCCTTGTTATGGCTGGCAGCTGCCATGAGCCTGCTCTTGTCCGCCTGTGCCAGCAGCGTCTCTCCGCCCACGCGCTACATGTTGCCTGCAAGCCCGGCAGTCAGCGCATCCAGCAGCGCCGAGGCGACGCTTCAAGTCAGCGCGCCCCGCCTCGCCCACTATTTAGACGTGGATGGCATCGTGATGCAGTTAGACGACATCACCTTGAATGAAGCCCGCGAACATCAATGGGCAGAGAGCATCGGCCGCCAGCTAGAGCGTGCATTACGTGCTGAATTAGCTGACCAGCTCCCCAGCGTGCAAGTCGTGCGGGCAGAGGGAAGCCGTCCCGGTACCCTGACGCTCTCCATGGAAGTGGATCAATTCCAGGGTCGCTACGATGGCGTCGCCGTGGCCAGCGGCCAGTGGCAACTGCGCGATAGCGACGGCGAGATGCTCGCCCTCAAGAGCTTTACCGCTGAAACGACCCTCGACCAGGATGGCTACCCTGCCCTGGTGCGCTCGTTGGGAGAGAGCTGGCAGGCAGTGGCCGAGCAAATTGCCGACCAGCTGCGCCAAGGCGGCCACTTGTAATCCTCTAAGCATGATCGCTACGGGTAGCGCGTTGACGTGAGACTTTCGTGTTACACTCACGGCCACTAACGACGTCACTGTCAGCGCCACCCTGTCTCCCTCTTGTGACACCCTGAGGTATCACAAGACGTTTTAACGCCCGTCGCGGCACAGCGTGCTATCTGTCAAACTTCGCTGCCGCGACGGTGTACTATCCTCGCTTTTTGAACATGACGCCTAGCAGCGCCGCCCAGTTGGTGGCGCCGACTGCTATGCGACTGCGGAGAACGCATGAGCTTTTCTGATCTTGGTCTGCACGACGATTTACTGCGCGCGGTGAATGCGCAGGGCTACACACAGCCGACGCCTATTCAACAAAAGGCCATTCCCGTCGTTCTAGAAGGACGCGATCTTCTTGCCAGCGCGCAAACCGGTACGGGCAAAACGGCAGGCTTCACGCTGCCGATGCTACAGCGCCTGGCAAACGGCAAACGCCCGGGCAAACGTCAGGTGCGTGCACTCGTTCTTACCCCCACCCGTGAGCTGGCGGCTCAAGTGGGTGAGAGCGTTGCCGCTTACGGACAACACCTATCGCTGCGCTCTCACATTATTTTTGGCGGCGTCGGCCAACAGCCCCAAGTCGATGCCCTGCGGCATGGCCTGGATGTCCTGGTAGCGACCCCTGGGCGGCTGCTCGACCTGCACCAGCAAGGGCATGTCGACCTGGCCGCCGTTGAGATTCTGGTTCTGGATGAAGCCGACCGCATGCTCGACATGGGGTTCATTCACGATATCAAGCGACTGCTGCGTCTAGTACCCAAGCAGCGGCAGAACCTGCTGTTTTCGGCCACGTTCTCCAACGAGATCCAGACCCTGGCCAAACAACTGCTCAACGACCCTGCGCTGATTGAAGTCGCCCCGCGTAACACCACAGCAGAAAAGATCGAACAGGCTATCTACCGTGTGGACCGTGATAAGAAACGCGACTTGTTGGCGCATCTGATTCTGCGGCACAACTGGTTCCAAGTACTGGTATTCACACGCACCAAGCATGGCGCTAACCGGCTAGCCGAGCAGCTCTCGAAACAAGACATACCGGCCATGGCGATCCATGGCAACAAAAGCCAAGGCGCACGCACCCGAGCGCTGGGCGCGTTCAAGAGCGGCGACCTGCAGGTGCTAGTGGCCACCGATATTGCCGCGCGTGGCCTGGACATCAACGAACTGCCCCACGTGGTGAATTTCGACCTACCCAATGTGGCTGAAGATTACGTTCACCGCATTGGCCGTACGGGTCGCGCGGGCAGCAATGGTGAAGCCGTCTCGTTGGTATGCGTCGATGAGCATGGCTTGCTCAAAAACATCGAGCGACTGATCAATCAGACGCTGCCCAAGCACATCGAACCTGGCTTCGAACCTGACCCGAATGCCAAACCAGAGCCCATCGAAAATGGCCGCCGCGGCCAGCGTTCACCGCGCCAGCGCAAGCCGGAAGGACAGGCAGCCAACGCCGGTGGCGAGCGCCGTCGTCGTAGCCGCCGCTAGCCCGAATGCCCGGAATATGCGAAGGTAGCGCCTCGCCTATTCCGGCGTTTTTGCTGAATTAATTCATGGAGTGACTATGGCGTCTTCACAACTCATGGCCGATTACCGCCAATGGCTGACCTTTCAGCGTCAGGAGCAACTCAGCCGCGAACATCAGGGCATTGCGCAACGCCTAGAGGACGCCCGCGCCTCGGCCAATCAAGTCGTCCAGGCATATCGCAGCATGGCCGAAAAAGCGTCCACCGAAGGGGCCTGCTACCGTACGCTCTTTCTTCGTGAGCGCGACAATGCGTCTTTGCCCTGTGAAGGCTGGCTGTTCGTGCGCCGCGTCTTGAGCGAAGGCAACAGCACCCGTGTACGCGTCACTCTGCTGGAAACCTTTACCCTGAAAGAGGGCATCATTGCCCCAGGGGATAAGCCCGCTAGCAAATTGACGCTCGAGATTTACGACAAGCTCGATATCAACAAGGGCATGCGAACTCAAGTACGTGTCGACTGCCTGGACACCCCTCAAGACTTCCACTTCATTACCTTGCTCGACGCGGTCCGCGGCGACCTTCGCCCTCACCTGAAATAAGCTCGCGTCATGGTCTCACGCCACGCTTGTCGCTTCATTGTGCTGATGTTCATGGTAGGGCTCAATTTACGCCCTGCCATGTCATCGGTAGCCCCGCTACTTAATCGGCTGCAAGAGAACGCGGGGCTGTCTGCTTCTGCGGCTGGAGTATTGACTACCCTTCCCGTGCTGTTTTTGGGCTTGACGGCCCCACTGGCCCCCATGATCGGGCGCCGCATTGGAAGCGAACGTGCACTAAGCGCTGCCCTGCTGCTGCTGGCCACCGGCTTATGGGTGCGAGTGTTACCGTTTCCAGGATTGCTCTACGTCGGTACCGCCATGGCTGGCAGTGCCATCGGGCTGGCTGGCACGCTGTTGCCCGCCCTGGTCAAGCGCGAGCTTCCCGCCAGTGCCGACCTGCTGACGGGCCTATATACCATGGCGCTCTGCTTGGGTGGTGCTCTAGGTGCAGGGCTCAGCGTCCCTTTCATGCAGTGGCTGGGGGACTGGCAAGCCAGTCTAGTGAGCTGGGCACTCTTGGCGCTCACCACGCTCATCGTGTGGATGCGCTATGCGCCTGCCCCAAACAACGCAAGCGTTCTTCAACGGCCCGCTGTGCAGCCTCTTAGTGCATTACTTAAGCAGCCACTAACGTGGCAGGTGATGCTCTTCATGGGCATCCAATCTTCCATGGCCTATATCGTTTTTGGCTGGCTACCGACGCTGCTCATCGCGCGGGGTTACACCGAGGCCACCGCAGGCTGGACGATGGCCGTTTCCATCATGTGCCAACTGATCTCCGCGTTGAGCGCCCCCTGGTTCGCACGCTTATACCGAGATCAGCGACCGGCGCTCTTACTGGTCTTACTATGCACTGCACTGGGGCTCGTCTTCCTGCTGGCGGCCCCCTTGGGCTGGCGTTGGCCTGGCGCTGTCCTGCTTGGGTTCGGGCAAGGCGGAAGCTTTAGCCTTGCGTTAAGCTTGTTGGTGCTACGTACCGCCAACGAGCGTTTGGCAGGCCAACTCTCCGGTCTGGTACAAGGAGGTGGTTATACGCTGGCCGCCCTGGGCCCCTTCGGCGTCGGTCTGCTGCTGCAAGCTGGCGCCAGCACGCAGCATATCGCTTGGCTGCTGCTCGGCCTGATTGGCATTTGCTGTGGCTTTGCGCTCTTGGCAGGACGCCAGCGGCAACTCGACGACCACAATGGCCAACTGCAGGTCCACCACCGATAACCCTTTTAGCTCTCACAGGATACAGCGATGAGCCAAGCTCCTCTCCTTGCCGACACACCCCATAGCCATGAGCGGCTTCTGGTCATTTACACCGGCGGCACGATAGGCATGCAGCCCCAGGCCAACGGCTTAGCACCGGCCGGGGATTTTGCTGAACGCTTGGCCAAGGCGTTAAGCCAGCTTCCGTTGCGGGATCAGCCGCTGCTCCCAGCGTACGACATCATCAGCTATTCGCCGCTGATCGACTCCAGCGCAGCAACGCCCCTAACATGGCAGCAGCTGGCCACCGACATCGCCGAGCGCTTCGATCAATATCGCGGTTTCGTCGTGATCCATGGAACCGACACGTTGAGCTGGACTGCCGCCAGCCTGGCATATCAGCTACAGGGCTTGGATCGTCCCGTCGTCTTGACGGGTGCGATGGCGCCGCTCGAAGCACCCAACAGCGACGCCTTGGACAACCTCTATGGCGCGTTGCGGTTTGCCGCCCATCCAGCGCTGCAGGAAGTGGCCATTTATTTTGCCAACCGGTTATTGCGGGGCACGCGTGCCATCAAGCAGCACAGTGAAGCCGCAGATGCCTTCACCTCACCGAACTATCCCTACTTGGGAGAGCGCATTGGAGACGATTTCATTCTGTTTCCAAGCCGTGGATTAGCGTATCAGCAGCGCGGTGCGCCGCGTTTCGAACGAGTGGATTATCGGCCCGTGGCCCAGGGCGAGGTGGTCCGCATTACTCTTTGGCCAGGAATGGCCGCTTGGCAGTTGGACGCATGGCTTAGCCACCCAAGCATCAAAGGAGCCCTGTTACAGCTCTGGGGAGCGGGCAATCTGCCTGACGACCCCGCCCTGCTTGCCGTCATTGCCAAAGCGAGCGGTGAAGGCAAGCTGATCGCTGCCATCAGCCAATGCTCACAGGGGCGGGTGCACATGGGTGCTTACGCGGCGGGAGACGGCCTAACCGACGCAGGAGTGCTCTCAGGCGATGACATGACGCCCGAGGCCGCCTACACCAAGCTGGTCCACCTCATCGCTCAACCCATTTCTCTCGAGGACCGGCGGCGGCGCTTTTTGATGCCACTTGTGGGCGAGCGATAACGCAGCACCCGCTCCTGGACTGGCGTACTGGCTGATAACCGCTATGGTTAAACAACGCATTTAACATGTATTGACCACCGACGGGATAGGACGCCATCTATGGATCAGCCGGTACATCACTTTAGTGAACTGTTCGAGCAGCTTGGCTTACGTTCGGATGCGGATTCTATCGAGCGCTTCATTCAGCGCCATTCTCCGCTCCCCAAAGAGATGCCGCTGGCAGACGCTCCCTGCTGGAACGAGGGTCAAGCGGATTTTCTCAGAGAGGCCGTACAGGAAGACGCCGATTGGGCGGAAGTGGTCGACCACCTCGATGCCTCCATGCACAAAACGACTTGACCGAAGAAGCGCCGCTCTGAAGAGCGGCGCTTAGCCATTCAGGCGCGCCTCGACCCGTTCGAGAATTTGTCGGCTAACTTTGCCCACCAAGGGTTTTGCGGCTTTATTGACGGCTTTTTCCATCAGACGATTACGAATGTCGTACTGCAACTTCAAGGCCACCTCCGTGCCTTCGGGCACCGCGCGAAGCTGGTAACGCCCTTGATTTTTGACGCCTTCCAACGACTCCCAAGCCAGCACGTGGGGCGGCTGAATCTCGGTGACCGCAACATCGAATGCCCAATCCATTCCCACCGCGCGAACGTGCCAGCGGTAGCGATTCTCCCCCAAACTATCGATGGAACGGATAAGATCCGAGTAATCGGCAAAATCTTCGACTCGGCGCAGAAGATCGAACACTCGCTCCGGGGAGGCTTTAACGATTTCACTATGTTCTATCGTGGCCATACGTGTCTTCCTAACGGCTTGGACGATAAGCTTAACATGGCAAACCGCTCCCACACACCGAATGAAACGTCAGCCGGTGCTGGTCAGATTCCTTGCTATTGCGTAAACTGCCGCCCTTCCGGACCGGACCCCGGAACACTGTCTTGCCAACCTGGCAAGGACGCATAAATTCTCCGACGATGAGCATTTCGTATGTCCCCTATCGCTTCATCTGACGCTAACGCGTCAGCCACCGTCGTGATTTACTCCGGCGGTATGGACTCCTTCACGGTCTTGCACCGCGCCATTCGTGAAGGGCTGACGGTCCACGCACTCTCCTTCGATTATGGTCAGCGCCACCGCCGAGAACTCGACACCGCCCGCCAAGTATGTGGCTCTCTTGATATTCCTCACCAAGTCGTCGATATTCGCGCAATCCATGGGTTGATCGATAATTCGGCGCTGACCAACAGCGCCATCGACATGCCCACCGGCGACTATGACGCGAACAATCTGAGCGCGACGGTGGTGCCTAATCGCAATATGATTTTGCTGTCATTGGCCATCGCCAAAGCGGTCAACATTGGCGCCGAACGCGTGGATTACGGCGCGCACGGTGGCGACCACATCCTTTACCCAGACTGTCGCCCCGAGTTCGTCGATGCCATGAACCACGTCGCAGGCATTGCCAACTTCGAGCCGGTGGCACTGCATGCCCCATACTTGCACGCTCGGAAAGAGGACATCCTGCGTGATGGTTTAGCCATGGGCTTGGACTATCGCCAGACATGGACCTGCTATGAAGGCCGCGAGCTTGCCTGCGGCCAGTGCGGCAGCTGCCGTGAGCGGTTAGCCGCCTTCGCAGCCAACCAGAGTGTCGACCCTCTCGACTATGCCATCGACACGGCACAAGGTGGCCGCTGATGTATCACGTCAAAGAGGCTTTCTACACTCTGCAAGGGGAAGGCGCCCAGGCAGGACGCGCCAGCGTCTTCTGTCGCTTTGCGGGCTGCAACCTGTGGTCAGGACGAGAGGCGGATCGCGAAAGCGCCAAATGCACCTTTTGCGATACCGACTTCATCGGCACGAACGGCATCAACGGCGGTCGGTTCGATACCGCTCAAGCGCTGGCCGACCACATCACAGCGCTGTGGCCCCAAGGAGCCAACCATGCCGTGCCGTATGTGGTATTTACCGGTGGCGAACCGCTGTTACAGCTCGATAGCGATCTGATTGCCGCGCTACACAGCAAAGGCTTTGAAGTGGCAGTCGAGACCAATGGCACGGTGCCCGCCCCTGAAGGTATCGATTGGCTCTGCGTGAGCCCGAAGGGCAACAACCCGCTTGCGATCACCCAGGGCGATGAGCTGAAACTGGTCTACCCCCAACCCGATGCACCACCGGAACGGTTCGCTCACCTCGCCTTTCGCCACTTTTTCTTACAGCCGATGGATCTCAGTGCCGTGGCGATAAAGCACATTGCCACCGATGGCGCAGAGACGGTGAACGCCACGACGGCCTATTGCATGGCCCACCCTCAGTGGCGATTGTCACTACAAACGCACAAAATCGCAGGATTCGAGTAATGGCACTATTCGTTAACCATCTGACCCACATCGACGTTTCCCTCTGGTGCCCCACGAAGGGTCTGGTTGGCTGTAGCTGGCAGGTAGATGCCCAACTCGAGGGGGAATTGGGTGAAGATGGTATGCTATTTGATTTCGGTGAAGTGAAGCCGTGGATCAAACGTACTTTGGACAACGGTCTGGATCACACGCTGCTGGTGCCCACTCAGGCGCCAGGGGTGGAGGTCAGTGAGTGCGAAGAGGGCCTCTGCCTTCGTACCACCACGCCTTATGCCATGGAGGTTCGCGGGCCAAAAGAAGCCTTTACGCTCCTCCCCTGGGAATCGATCACGCTACAGCGCGTGACCCGTCATCTCAGCGATCAGCTCACCGAGCAGCGGCCAGTCAATGTGGAGCGCGTCACGCTGCTACTCAGCGATGAACACATTGATGGTGCGGCCTACGGCTACAGCCATGGGCTGAAGCGCCATGCTGGGAACTGCCAGCGAATTGCCCATGGGCACCGCTCCCGCTTACATATTTTCCAGGAGCAGCAGAGACAGCCGCAGCTTGAGCAGACATGGAGCGCGTGGCTGGACAATCGGTATCTGCTGGAAGAGGCGGATATTGCCGAGCTGAGTGACACGCGGCTGACCTGCCGATATGAGGCGGCCCAAGGACGCTTCTCGATCACCCTGCCCGCCGAGCGCTGCAGCGTGCTCCCTAAACCGACTACGGTCGAAAACATCGCCCAGTGGCTAGCCGACCAAATTGCCCAGCAAACGGCCACCGCAACCACCGTCCACGCGTTCGAAGGCATCGACAAAGGTGCCACGGCACACGCATGAGCGACTTGATCACCAGCGACACGTCAGGGGGCTGCCGAGCAGGCTGCGGCGCTTGCTGCATAGCACCGTCCATCAGCTCCCCTATTCCAGGTATGCCTAACGGCAAACCCGCAGGCGAGCGCTGCGTCCAGCTCGATGCCAATAACTTGTGCAAACTGTTTGGCAGCCCTCAGCGCCCCCGGGTGTGCGGGCAGTTCGATTACGACCCGTTGGTGTGTGGCGAGTACCGAGATGAGGCGCTCGCCACGCTGACGTGGCTAGAAGAGAACACACGCTAACGCTCAAACCTCGCTTTCGACACTCAATGAGTGAGGTAAACGGCGGTCCAGCAGGCTCACCCAGCGGACCAAGACCGGCGCATCACTGTGGCTCACCTCGCTCAACAGCCGACGGAAGGCCTCTTTGGCCGCCTGATCGTTGGGCGCAATTCGGGTTAGCCAAAGCTCCAGGGCCGCCAGCTCCTGATGGCGATTACCATGTTCCCGTGACTGGACGATCGCCATCTCGGCCAATGCCCTCACTTCACTGGCGGGGTGCCCCAGCAAATCACGCACTCTCGCCAATTGAGTCGCCAGCTCGGGTAAAAAGAGCGTGGTGCGCTCGCGGGCTATGACCAGACACTGATCCAGATACTCCTCGGCAGCCTTTAGTTCGCCCAGTTCGATACAGGCGTCCGAGTACCATAGGACAGGGCGCTGGAAGCGGTCTCGCCCGTTTAACTCGGCCATTTGATCCAGGCTGTCTCTCAACTGCACCAGCCCTGCGTGATCCCCTGCCATGGCCTTCTGCCAACCCAGCACGCCCTGGGCAGAAATTTGCCATAGCTGTAGATCCGGGGTGCCGGTCATGGCGGCAGCACGCTCGGCGTGACGCGCCGCGAGATGCACGTGCCCCAACTGACGATACAGGGCAGCGGCAAACATCAGCGCCATGGCCAGCGTGCCCGGATGACCGATTTTCTCGGCCAGCCGAATGGCTGACGATACGTGTCGCTCGGCGCGCTGGTAGTCGCCACGCAAACAGAGCGCCCAGCCCTGGAAACAGGCCGCCGTGACCTGGGGATGATCCGAGAACGGCAGCCATTCGATCATCATTTGTGCATTGAGCGGATCGATCTCATCCAGATGATCGTGAGCCTGCTGAATGCGCCCGGCCCAGTACTCACAGTGCGCTCGCGCGTAGTCAGCCAAGCGACGATAGCGAGGGTCTTCCAGGCGCTCGGCGATGTCCGCCAGCGTCGACGCGAGGGCAAAAGCATCCGCATGGGCGTACCGCTGGCTGCGGCCGACCCATAGCCCCCACTTCACGAGGAAAATTTGCTCCAAATCTTCCGGGTCGTCCAGGGTGTCACCTCCGGACTGACGCAAAAGCTCCCGCGCGCGCACGAAGCTCTCGTGAGCGGTGGGCGAACCGTGGCCTTCCAGCGCAAAAGCCGCTTGGCCTCGCACAGTCAGCAAGCTGACTTCGCGCTCTACCTCATGTTCGACATGGCGCAGGCTCGCCAAACCGAAGTCGGCCATTCGCAGCGCTGTACGGTTGGCACTCACTTTCAGAGCCTCACGGGCAGACAGCTCGAAATAGCGCGCCCCCCGGGCGTAATGACCGCTGCGGCGTAGGTGCGTCGCGAAATCGCCAGGATGGCGGCTGATCCACACCGGGAAACGCTCTTCGATCAAGGTGACGACCTGCTGGTGCAACTTCACCCGCACGTCTCGTGGGCAGGAGAGGTACGCCGCTTCTTGCAGAAGCTGATGGCTGAACTGGTACTCATGCTCACCACTCTCTTTGTCCACCGGCTCGATGATCTCCAAAAGGCGCATATGCTCCACCGCCTGGGAGAGCCGCGTCTTATCCCATCCGCTACACTCGGCCAAGAAATCCAGACGGAAGCGCTTGCCCAGCACGGCAGCGATATGGGCGATCTCGCGATCTCCTTCCAACTGATCGATACGGCTGGCCAGTAGACCCAGCAACCCTTTCGGCAACTCATCGAACTGAACGCTGCGCCCTTCGCGGCGATCCATGTCTAGACGGCGACAAATCTCCTGCATATAGAGCGGCACACCGTCGCATCGCTCGATGATTTGGTTGCGCAAACGGGGGCTCAAATGCATTCGATACCGGCGGGAGAGTTGTGACAGCAGTCGCGACGACTGCAGCGCATCGAGTTTACCCAAGGTAATTTGCTGATCCCAATGCAGCTTCACCGGCAGCGATTCACGACCATGATGGCTCGCGACCAGCATGAATGCAGTATTGATGGGCAGACGCGCTTGTAACCCGGCAAGGACTTTGAAGGAGGGCTCGTCCAGCCACTGCAAATCATCGACCATCAAGACGAGGGTTTGGGTGCCTGCGCGCTGGTCGATCAGACGGTGCAGCAGTTTCACGACCAGCTCTACCGCTTCTCCGTTTTGTGTGAGCTGGGTGATTTCCTGAACGTCTCTAACGCCCAGCGCCTCTTCTAACAGCTGCTGTCGCGCATCGTCCAATGGCGTCTCGCCCAGCGATGACTGCAACTGATGCAGCGCTGCCAGCGTCGGCGTTGTATCGAGATGCCAAGCTAAGAGCGTGCGCGCGACGCCATACGGCTCTAACACCGATAGGCGTGTGGTGGGCTGCCAGCAGATGGCGGCATCGCGACTCAGTTCAAGCTGACGAAACCCCACCATCAACGCCGATTTCCCCATCCCAGACGCCCCGCGTACCAAAACGCTTTGGCGTAAACCAATGCCGGCCCTTGCCAGGGCATCCCGCAGGGTACGCAGCGACGTTTCGCGGCCGACCAGACTCGGCGGCAGCGCGTCACGGCCACCCTCGTTCTGACCCAATACCAGTGCGCGCAAGCGAACGCGACCGTCGCTGGCCACTAGCCGCGAGACCAAGCGCGGCTGCAGATCCAGTGCGGGGGGCATGTGCTGGCTGGCTTCTTGCGAAATCACCAGTTCACTGCCTTCGGCAGCGCTCATCAATTCAAGCGATACCTGGGTGACTTGGCCCAGCGGGTCCGCCAACTGGCGCTCGGGCAGATAAACTACGCGGCCACTGTTGAGCCCCGCCGCCAGTTCAAAGGAGGGAGCCTCGCCGTCGCCGCTCCAGTGGCGCTGGGTTTCCTGGGGGAGCGCTTGGCGACAATGTTCGTAAAGCGCGACCAGCTCGGCGAGCTGGTGTGCTGGGCCATGCGTACCAAAGCATGCCAAGCCCAAGCCGCCGGTCGCCCCTGGAAGCCAGAAACCGCCCAAATGGTGGCATTGCTGTTCCAGCCAGCGCATCAGCTCTAGTTGAAGCGCAAGACAGTTGCGGGTAGCGGCGCGATCTTGCCAATCCCCCTTCAAACGCAAACGAATCGCCATGACCGATAACTGGCGCAGCTCGATTTCATCTTCACGCAGCGGCTTGCTATCGGCGGCCAACGCGCGAGAAAAGGCCCCTTGGGGTGACATGGCGCGCGGGTCGTGGTGGCCGTCTGACCAGTAGCTCGCCAGCTGCAAAAAGCTGGGTTCCGGCTGCTGACCCGACAGCGCCAACAGCTGTAAATAGCTGTTGTACTGTTCGTGAGCGGCGGCCATTTGGTTCTTTTCTGCCAGTTGACGCACCAGCCGCTCATGGAAAGGCCCGTACCCTGAAAAGCGACTGACCAGCCCTTCCAGCATGCCGTCCGGCGTTTCGTCATGGGTCTCCAGCACCTGCTCGGCAAAGCGGATCACCCGTTGGCGCCACTCGTTGCGCACCTGAACGAGCCAGCGTTGGAATTCACTGCAGCTGGCGAGTTGAAGCTCTTCGATGAGATCGCCTTGGTAGCAGGCCATGACGTCTTCGAGAGTGTCTAGATCCTTAGGGCCTTCCAGTAGCTGCTGCAGATCGTGTAGATCGACCTGCCAGTGGGCCGGCAAGTGAAACGCAATCGTCTGACGAGAGACATTCAGCACTTGGTCGGCGTTGTCACCCATGGACTGGCGCAGGCAGTGCAAGGCGTGGCGCAAGTTGGTGCGCCCCGACGATAGCCCCTGGTCTGGCCAAAGCAACTCCGCCAGCGCTGCCCGATTGACCGGCTGGCGATGCAACAGCAGATACACCAACAGGGCTTTCACTTTGTCGTAACTGAAATGAGTGAGTACGTCCTCCCCCTGCGTTAAGGAGAAGTGACCAAACAAGGTCAGTTGATCTGTCTGTTGAGCATCGCGCATGGAATACATCCTGCCTGGCTAGCGGCGGCTTAGGCGGGCACGCCGCTATGAAAACGAAACGCCGTATCGGGAGTCGTGATCAACTCCGCTTCACGTGCAACGAAGAAGGCAATGCGATCGTCGATCGGCTCATCGGTCTGTTGGCGGGCCAACAGCAGATAATCTTCGAAATGGCGTCCCTCTGACTTCACCAGCGTGCGGTAAAACTTTGCCAACTCTTCGTCTAGGTAAGGAATGAGCCGAGCAAAGCGCTCACAGCTTCGCGCTTCGATCAAAGCACCGATGATCAGCACATCGATCAAACGCTCGGGGTCATTGCTGCGTAAGTGTTGGCGCAGTCCTTCGGCATAGCGCGATGCCGTCAGGTGATGGTACGCCACCCCGCGCTTCTCCATGAGGCCGACGACCTGCTCAA
The DNA here is from genome assembly GCF_030247125.1 of Halomonas sp. LC1. Taxonomy (NCBI): domain Bacteria; kingdom Pseudomonadati; phylum Pseudomonadota; class Gammaproteobacteria; order Oceanospirillales; family Halomonadaceae; genus Halomonas; species Halomonas sp. LC1. The sequence continues at coordinate 24,222 of NZ_JASSPG010000009.1, forward strand.
AGTGGAGCAGCTCTTCACGAGCAAGCTGTGACATTTTACTGAGCAACAGCGGCTGATCTACGTAGCGATATAACAAGCTCATGGCCGTGGACGCCGCTTTTTTCTCGCACTGGGCATGATCGATCAGCAGTGTTTCAGGATTGGCAAGCGCCCATTGAAGCCAGGTATCCGGCGTGGGGCAGGCAAGAAATTGATGAAGACTTTCAGGCAGCAGATCGTCCGCTTGAAGGGAGTGCTCTGCCGTTTTGAGTTCGACTAATTGTATAGACATAATACCGCTACCGAGCGTTTATCACACTATTGTACAATATATAAACGCCGTTGGCGTTTGTTCCCTAATAACCGAAGGCCGCTTATTAAATGACGGCTCAATTCTCATATAGCATATCGCTAATATATAAGCCCGATTTATTTGGTGCTCCACACACCCCATAAACCGTGTAATGACGCGCGATCCATCGTTATAAATCAGTGGCTATGGTAACGCGGCATCACAATAATCACACCCGCCCTTACCGTAAAACACCCCGATTGGTAAAAAACTTTCAGATATAAGGCACATTAACGAAAAAAACGGCTTGGAAGGAGCCGAATATCAGCGCCTCAACATAAAGTACAAGCAAGCACTTAGCTTGGCTTCTTAACATTGTCGACAGTTTCCCGTAGAATCTCGCTCATCCACCAGACGCTGTTTGTCAAGCGTATGTCACGTGTCCGAACGCCTCACCCACCGTGCTAGCAGTCGTTCGGCACCACTGAGTCATCACTACCAAGAAGATGAGAGGGCCCCAACGTGCTTGAAGCTTACCGCCAACATGTCGAGGAACGCGCCGCAGAGGGCGTCCCACCCAAGCCCCTGACTGCCGAGCAAGTCGCGGCCTTGATCGAATTGCTCAAAGCGCCCCCGGCCGGTGAAGAGGAGTTCATCCTCGACTTGATCACCAACCGCGTGCCCCCCGGTGTCGACGAAGCGGCTTACGTCAAAGCCGGCTTTTTGACCGCAATTGCCAAAGGGGAAGCAACCTCTCCTCTGATCGACAAAATTCACGCCGTCAAGCTGCTCGGCACCATGCAGGGCGGTTACAACATCGTCTCTATGGTGGAGCTGTTGGATAACGAAGAACTGGCCCGCGAAGCCGGTGAACAGCTCAAGCACACTCTGCTGATGTTCGATGCTTTCCACGATGTGGAAGAGCGCGCCAAACAAGGCAATGCCGTCGCCAAAGACGTGATCCAATCCTGGGCCGATGCCGAGTGGTTCCTCTCCAAGCCGGCGCTGGAAGAGAAAATCACCCTCACCGTATTCAAAGTACCCGGTGAAACCAACACCGACGATCTCTCACCCGCCCCGGACGCTTGGTCACGCCCCGATATCCCGCTGCATGCCAACGCCATGCTCAAAAACGAGCGCGAAGGCATCGAGCCTGAAGTACCGGGTACCACGGGCCCGCTCAAGCAGATCGAAGACGTCAAAGCCAAAGGCTTTCCAGTGGCCTATGTCGGCGACGTCGTCGGCACCGGCTCTTCACGTAAATCCGCCACCAACTCCGTACTGTGGTTCTTCGGTGACGACATTCCTTATGTCCCGAACAAGCGTGCTGGCGGTTTCTGCTTTGGCGGCAAAATCGCACCGATCTTTTTCAACACCATGGAAGACTCCGGTGCACTGCCCGTAGAAATGGACGTTTCCAAACTGGAAATGGGCGACGTCATCGACGTTTACCCCTATGAAGGCAAAGTGTGCAAACACGGCACCGATGACGTGCTGACCACCTTCGAACTGAAAACTCAGCTCATTCTTGATGAGGTGCGTGCTGGCGGCCGCATTCCGTTGATCATTGGCCGAGGCCTGACCGGCAAAGCGCGTGAGTCGTTGGGCTTAGCGCCCTCTGATGTCTTCCGCCTGCCAGATCAGCCGGCCGATACCGGCAAAGGCTTTACGCTAGCGCAGAAGATGGTGGGTAAGGCTTGCGGCATGGACGGCGTTCGTCCCGGCATGTACTGCGAACCGAAGATGACCACTGTGGGCTCCCAGGATACCACGGGGCCGATGACCCGTGACGAGCTGAAAGATCTGGCATGTCTTGGTTTCCAAGCCGATCTGGTCATGCAGTCGTTCTGCCACACGGCGGCATATCCGAAGCCGGTGGACGTGGACACTCACCACACCCTGCCGGACTTCATCATGAACCGTGGTGGCGTTTCGCTGCGCCCCGGCGACGGCATCATCCACAGCTGGCTCAACCGCATGCTGCTGCCGGACACCGTGGGCACTGGCGGTGACTCCCACACCCGCTTCCCCCTGGGCATCTCGTTCCCTGCCGGTTCTGGCCTGGTGGCCTTCGCCGCCGCGACCGGCGTCATGCCGCTGGACATGCCGGAATCCGTGCTGGTGCGCTTCAAAGGCAAGCGCCAGCCGGGCGTCACGCTGCGCGACCTAGTTCATGCCATTCCGCTGTACGCCATCAAGCAGGGCCTGCTGACCGTCGAGAAATCCGGCAAGAAAAACGCCTTCTCCGGTCGCGTGCTGGAGATCGAAGGCCTGGAAGACCTCACCGTCGAGCAGGCATTCGAGCTTTCCGACGCCTCCGCTGAGCGCAGCGCCGCTGGCTGTACCATCACGCTGTCCGAAGAGAGCGTGACCGAGTACCTGAAATCCAACATCACGCTGCTGAAGTGGATGATTGCCAACGGTTACGGTGATGAGCGTACTATTAGCCGCCGTATCGAAGGCATGGAAGCATGGCTGGCGAACCCGAGCCTGATGCGTGCCGACAAAGACGCCGAATACGCCGAAGTTATCGAGATCGATCTCTCTGACATCAAAGAGCCGGTTCTTTGCGCCCCGAACGACCCGGACGACGCCCGCTTACTGTCTGACGTTGCCGGCGAAAAAATCGACGAGGTGTTTATCGGTTCGTGCATGACCAACATTGGTCACTTCCGCGCGGCAGGTAAATTGCTCGAGAAACAGCCTGCGGGCAGTCTGAAAACCCGTCTGTGGCTCGCGCCGCCGACCAAAATGGATCAGCACCAGCTGACCGAAGAGGGTTACTACGGCATCTACGGCCGTGCAGGCGCTCGCATGGAAATGCCGGGATGTTCACTGTGTATGGGTAACCAGGCACGCGTTGCCGCGAAGAGCACCGTGGTGTCCACGTCTACACGTAACTTCCCGAACCGCCTGGGCGATGGTGCCAATGTCTACCTCGCCTCAGCAGAGCTGGCAGCGGTTGCCGCTGTAGAAGGTCGCCTGCCCACCGTTGATGAGTATCAGCGTTACATGGGCGAGTTTGACGCCATGGCAGGCGAGATCTATCGTTACATGAACTTCCACGAAATCGAGGAGTATCAAAAAATCGCCTCGAACGTGATTCCGGTTGCTCAAGAAGCGTAAATGCTTCGTGGCACCGACCCATCGCCGATGCTCGCAACATCGCAGCCAGGGTAATGCCTCGCTGAGCCGATGACAGAACGCCCCTTCCTTTCAAGGACGGGGCGTTTTTTATGCCGCTGTGAACATAGTGCCGTCAACACAGGAGTCAACGATGACAACGACAACTCAAGTGGTTACCCCCGATCTGTGCGACGCTTACCCCGATGTCGAGGTGCTCGAGCCTCTCTTTACGAACTTCGGCGGTGTCGACAGCTTTTATGGTCCCATTCGTACGGTAAAGTGCTTCGAAGACAACTCCCTAGTGAAGCAGGCCGTGGCGGAGCCCGGTGAAGGCGCCGTGCTGGTAGTGGATGCTGGTGGGTCGCATCGCTGCGCCATGCTCGGCGACATGCTAGCGGAGCAGGCCGCACAAAACGGCTGGGCCGGGGTCGTCATGTATGGCTGTGTCCGAGATGTCGATATCCTGGCCACCCTTCCACTAGGTGTCCAGGCACTGGGCAGCCACCCACGTAAGAGTGATAAACGCGGCGAGGGCCAGCGAGACGTTGCGGTCACGTTTGCGGGTGTCACGCTGCGCGTTGGTCAATGGCTCTATGCCGACAACAACGGCATTCTCATAGCCGAGCAGCCGTTAAAGCTCTCTTGAACCCACTTGCCAGGGGTGGCAGAGAGTGCCACCCTGAGGCTTCACTCTGACACTTTTGTGACCATGCAGCCGCTCACCTCATTAGGCCATGCCCTCCTTCGCACCCTGCGAGACCATCTCCGTCCACTGATTGCTTATCACCTGCTGTTTACCCTGCTGGCCTCTGCCTTATTGCTTCCAGCCGTTGCTTGGCTGTTCCAGCGCTTGCTAGCGCAGCTCAATCGCACGGTGGTTACGACGGACGCGCTCTTGGCGCTGCTTTTCAGCCCTACAGGGTTACTGGTCATGCTGGTCGGCCTTGGCCTGACGTTTTTACTGATCTACTGGCAGCAGGCGGGCATGTTGCACGTTGCGGTGAGGCCGAAAGACCACCACTACCGACTGGCATTCGAGGCGTTGTGGCTAAGCACTCGACGACTTCCGGCGCTGGCGCTGCTGGTCATCCTGCAAGTGGGCAGCCACCTGCTGCTCATGGCCCCCTTTATGTTGGCGCTGACGTGGCTGTATGAGCTGTGGCTGAGCGGCATCGATCCTTACTATCTTCAGCGCGTCCGCCCACCGGTGCTGTGGTATTTTCTGGCGTGCGCGCTTCCGCTCGTCACGCTGTGGATGCTGCTAGCCGCATGGCTGTACTTACGCTGGCTGTTGGCACTGCCGCTCGTGGCTTTGGAAACCTGCTCGCCTTTACAAGCGCTAAAACGAAGCGTTCGCTTGACCCGCGGCTGGCATCGTTCGATTGGCGGCGCGGTACTTACTCTGTTAGTGATCATCATCAGCCTACCCATCGTCATTACATGGCTGTTCGACAGCATAGTCACGCCGCTACTGTGGTGGCTCCCCGAGCATAACGCCTTGTTGATACCGGCGATGCTGGCCTACTTGACTGGCTACGTATTAATCACCCTGACCCTCACCTTTCTGGGTATTGCCACTAACGCTCTGCTGTCGGCTTGTCTATACGTACAACTGGCCCATCAAGAACCCCGCCCAGCGCCACCGTCGGCCGATGCACACTCTGGACGCATGGCATGGGCACTGGAGCTCAGTGTCCTGCTTTTGGCAGGTCTGCAAGCATGGTGGATTCTCAACAGCTTCGAGATCCGCGACAGCGTAACCATCATTGCCCATCGCGGCAGCTCCATGGTGGCACCGGAGAATACGCTGGCGGCCGTCTCGCAGGCACTGGAAGATGGAGCCCACGCCGTTGAGCTGGATGTTCGTTTGAGCGCCGATCAACAGGTCATGCTGTATCACGACCGCACGCTTGCTCGGCTCACCGGCGATCCACGGGAATTTGGTGACCTAACACGTCGAGAGTTGAACGACATCGATGTAGGCAGTTGGTTTGGCGACGCGTTCCAGAACGAGCGCATCGCTGGGCTGGATGACGCCTTGCGCACCGTTCGCGGTCGGGCGTCACTGATGATCGATATGAAAGCGCTACCGGGCCAAGAGCAAGCGCTCGCACACGCGGTCATCGAGACGCTGAATCAGGAGAGTGACATGCGCTATCGCTGCTGGGCGACGCAGCAGAGCGCACTGACCGGCATGGCCGCTTGCGGTTTTCCCAATGCGCTGATGGAGATGCGCATGGCGACCATGTCACCTGACTTGGTACGCTTCATCAAAGCGCAGGCGCCCGAACTACGGGTGACACTGCTGGCGCAGCTAATACTGCCGGGCACGCTGGATCGTCGCCGGTTTGACGCGCTGGGGCTGCGTCATAACCGTATTAGCGGACAGGAAGTTCGTTTGGCGGCTCGTTTTGGGTACGAAATTCATGCCTGGACGGTCAATGACCGAGCACGCATGTCGGCGCTGATCGACTTAGGGGTCGATGCCATCATCACCGACTACCCAGATCGGCTGCGTGCTCTCATCGAAGACCGCCGTGCTCTCAGCGACGGCGGCCTCATGTTGGTCAAGCTACGTAACTGGCTACGCCAGTGACAGCGAGTCTTACTCGCCCATGACGACGCCTTCGCGACGAGGGTCGGCACCGCCGTACAGGGTGCCATCTTCCAAACGCTGGATGGCTTGCAAGCCGCTCGTCAACTCACGCTCACTGACGGTATGGCCACGCTCACGCAGTGATTCGATCGTCGATTCGGGAAAACGCCCCTCTTCCAGGTAAACATCCCCCCCTAGGGTAATCGCGTGGGGGAGATTCAACGCCTCTTGAGCGTTCAACCCCCAATCGCGCATGGCCGCCAGCGTGCGCGCCGTGTAGTGAATGATGGCCGCTCCCCCCGGGGAGCCTAGGCTCGCCACCAGGTCACCGGTTTCCTGGTCGAACACCAAGGTCGGGCTCATGCTAGAGCGGGGTCGCTTACCCGGCTCGACGCGGTTGGCCACTGGCTGGCCATCGATCTCTGGGGTAAACGAGAAATCCGTTAGCTCATTGTTGAGCAAGTAACCGCCGGGCAGGTCGGTCCCGCCGTCCGCCAGCAGTCGCGATCCAAAGGCCTGTTCGATCGTCGTGGTCATAGCGATGGCATTGCCGTCGGCATCAACGATGCTGATGTGGCTCGTGCCATACTCGGGCTGCTCCGGCTGGCTGGCAAAGCTAACGGTGAGTTCGCCTGGGTTACCAGGCTCGGCGCTTTCTCCCATGCTCTCGTCGCCGATGAGCTGGCTACGCTTGTCCAGGTAATCGGGCGCCAGCATCAGAGACCAGTCGCCGCCGGGTGCATCGACGAAGTCAGGATCGGCGATGTAGCGACCACGGTCAGCAAAGGCCAGTCGAGAGGCTTCCAAGAACTGATGCAACCAACCGCTGCTGGTCACGCCATCCTCCAGCGGCGCTTCGAGCAGCGGCTGCTGGTCCATCATGCCTAGAATCTGCATGACGGTAAGATGACCCGACGAGGGGGGAGGAAAACCACACACCTCCCACTGCTGCCAGGAAGTACACAGCGGCTCACGCTCTAACGACTGATAACCGCTGATATCCTCCAGCGTGATGGTACCTGGCCGGACGGGGTGTGACTGCACTTGCTCGACCAAATCCTCCGCGACCGCTCCTTCATAAAATGCGGCGCTGCCTTCCTCCGCGATAAGGCGCAAAATGGCAGCCAACGCAGGATTTTTTAGGGAGGAACCCACCTCAAGCGGTTCGCCATCGGCTGTGTAGTAAAATGCCCGGGCACGCTCGTTCTGACGCAAGGCCTCGTCGTTGGCAAGGCTGGTATGCAGTCGCTGACTGACGGCAAACCCCTCCTCTGCCAACGTGATCGCAGGCTCGAAGAGCGCTTCCCAAGGGAGCTGTCCGTGCTCGGCGTGGGCTTGCTCCAACATGCGTACCGTACCGGGCACACCCACTGAGAGACCGCTGGCCACGGCATCCATAAAGGGCAGCGGCTCACCGTTTTCCATGAACAGCTCCCCAGTGGCTGCGGCAGGCGCCGTTTCGCGGCCATCGTAGGCTTGCACCTTCGCTCCGTCGAAGTGCATTAAAAAAGCGCCACCGCCGATACCGCTGGACTGCGGTTCGACCAGCGTCAATACCATTTGTACGGCTACTGCCGCATCGATGGCATTGCCACCCGCTTTGAGCACTTGGTAGCCTGCATCGGTGGCTAGCGGGTTCGCTGCCGCCACGGCAAAGGTGTCAGCCGCCCAACCGGGCTTCTCTTCGAAACCTGATCCCACTTCCGGTGTAATGGAGGGTGTCTCGTAACTAAACCCCCAGCTCACCATTGGCACCAGCAGTAAACCAGTCAGTGAGAGTGCCCTTGTTGGCCGCATCGCTTTTCTCCTTGAAACCTTCGCGCTGACGTTAACATCCTAGGCGGAATCGCCCGGTCGTCGTTCAAACAACAGCGTAGCCTATAAAACGACTGCGCCCGACACAATGGTCGGGCGCAAAATAGCAAGCACGCTAAGCGTATGAACAATGCGTTAGGCGATGGTTTCACCTGCCAGCATGAACCAAGTTTCCAGGACCGCATCAGGGTTGAGCGACACCGAATCGATACCCTGCTCCATCAACCACTTAGCAAGATCCGGGTGGTCGGACGGCCCCTGGCCGCAAATGCCCACGTACTTACCCTTCTCTTTACAGGCTTTGATCGCCATGGCGAGCAGCTTTTTCACTGCGGGATTACGTTCATCGAACAGATGCGCCACGATGCCGGAATCCCGATCCAAGCCCAGCGTTAGCTGGGTAAGATCGTTCGACCCGATCGAGAAGCCGTCGAAGTGCTCGAGGAACTCATCCGCCAGCAGCGCATTGGCTGGCAGCTCGCACATCATGATGACTTTCAAGCCGTCTGGATGTTCGTCCCCGCCACGCGGCAAGCCGTTAGCGGCTAGCAGGTCCACTACTTCGCGTGCCTCGTCGGTGGTGCGAACGAATGGCACCATGATTTCGACGTTCGTGAAGCCCATCTCGTCACGCACGCGCTTCAACGCGCGACACTCGAGCTCGAAGCAAGGGCGAAATGCGTCCGAAATATAGCGGGAAGCACCACGGAAGCCCAGCATCGGGTTCTCTTCGCCCGGCTCATAGAGTTTGCCGCCAATCAGGTTTTCATACTCGTTGGATTTGAAATCCGACAGGCGGACGATCACTCGTTGCGGGTAGAATGCTGCTGCCAGCGTGGAGATCCCTTCGACCAGCTTATCGACGTAGAAGCTCACCGGGTCGGCATAGCCAGCAGTACGCAGGTCGATCACCTGTTGAAGATCGGCAGGCAGCGTATCGTATTCCAGCAGCGCTTTCGGGTGCACACCGATCATACGGTTGATGATGAACTCCAGTCGCGCGAGGCCAACCCCAGCATGGGGTAAGCTTGCAAAGCCGAACGCACGATCTGGGTTACCCACGTTCATCATGATTTTAAAGGGGATTTCCGGCATCGAATCGACGCTGGACACGTTGCAGTCAAAGGCCAATAGCCCTTCATACACGTGACCAGTGTCGCCTTCTGCACAGGACACCGTTACGTCGGTACCTTCCTGAAGCTGCGTTGTGGCATCGCCACAGCCCACCACCGCCGGAATACCCAGCTCACGGGCAATGATGGCCGCGTGGCAGGTGCGGCCACCACGGTTCGTCACGATGGCCGAAGCGCGCTTCATGATCGGCTCCCAGTCGGGGTCCGTCATATCGGTGACCAGGATGTCGCCTTCCTGAATGTTGTCCATTTCATCGGGACTCAAGACGATCTTGACCGCTCCACGTCCAATACGCTGACCGATGGCGCGACCGGTAATCAGGGTGCGGCCCTTTTCGCGTAGCTGGAAGCGTTCGAGCTTCCCGCCCTCCTGCTGAGACACCACGGTTTCCGGACGCGCCTGTACGATGTAGAGCTTGCCATCGTCGCCATCCAGCGCCCACTCGATGTCCATCGGGCGCTGGTAGTGTTGCTCGATGGTCACCGCCTGACGGGCGAGGTCCATCACCTGCTCATCGTTGATACAGAAGCGACCGCGATCTTTGAAAGGCACATCGACGGTGTCGACGGACTTACCGGCGCTAGCATCTTGCCCATAAACCATCTTGATCAGCTTGGACCCCAGCGTGCGGCGAAGCACCGCCGGGCGACCTGCGGCCAAGGTGGGCTTGTGCACATAGAACTCGTCGGGATTGACAGCCCCCTGTACCACGGTTTCACCCAACCCCCATGAGGCCGTGACGAAGACGGCATCGCGGTAGCCTGACTCCGTATCGAGGGTAAACATTACGCCGGAAGCACCGGTTTCAGAGCGCACCATCTTCTGGACGCCTGCTGATAGCGCCACGTTTTCGTGAGCGTAGCCACGGTGAACGCGGTAGGAAATGGCGCGATCGTTGAACAGCGAAGCAAACACTTCATGCACGGCGTGTTTGATATTGGCAAACCCTTCGATGTTCAAGAAGGTCTCTTGCTGCCCTGCAAAAGAGGCATCCGGCAGATCTTCTGCAGTGGCAGAGCTGCGAACGGCGACTTTCAGACTGGGGTGCTGAGCCTGGAGCTTTTCGTAAGCATCGCGCAGCGCGGCCTCGAAAGCGGGTGGCAGTGGCGTATCGATGATCCACTGACGAATCGTCTTACCGGCTTCGGCCAGGGCTTTGACATCGTCAACGTCCAAGCGAGCGAGCGTGTCATTAATGCGATCGTTCAGCCCCTCATGGGAGAGAAACTCGCGATACGCGTGGGCAGTGGTCGCGAAGCCGCCGGGCACCGTCACGCCAACCCCCGACAGATTGGAAATCATCTCGCCCAGCGAGGCGTTTTTACCACCCACGCGTTCGACGTCTGCCATACCTAGCTGATCGAACCACAGAATGTACTCTTCCACGCAACCCCCTCGCTTTCAGACTTTGTTGCAACCCCATAGGGCGACACTGTTAGACGCTGTCACCCTAGCACCACGCGCTCCTATTCGCCATTGGTCTAACAGCGAAGGGAGTGGAGGATTTTTACAACAACTCACTGATATAGCCGTTTTATGTAGTGACGGTGAAGCGTTGTGCTGACGGCAGACGCAGCCCACAATAGACGCATCATGCACCCTTAGCTGGCGGAACAGTCTATGAAGCGAACGGCCTTTTTCATTTCCGATGGTACCGGCATCACTGCAGAGAGTTTGGGACGCAGCCTGCTGGCCCAATTCAGCGATGTCGAGATCAACATGCTGACCAAACCCTATATCGATACGGTGGAGAAAGCCCAAGCACTGGCCGAGATCATCGAGTCCACCGCTATCCGCGACGGTCACCGCCCCATCATCATCGATACCATCGTGGATCAAAACATCCGGAACGTCATTCGTCAGGCATCAGGATTCAAAGTGGATATTTTTTCGACGTTCCTGGAGCCGCTCGAACAGGAGCTGGAAACCCACTCCTCCTACAGCGTCGGTCGCACTCACTCCATCGGGAGTGACGATGTCTACATGGATCGCATCCATTCGGTCCACTTTGCACTGGATAACGACGATGGTGCACGCACGCACCAATACGACAAAGCCGACATCATTCTGGTAGGCGTTTCTCGCTGCGGAAAAACCCCCACGTCGCTGTATCTCGCGCTGCAATTCGGTATTCGTGCAGCCAACTACCCGCTGACCGAGGACGATCTGGACGAAGACGGCCACCTCAAGCTGCCCAAAGCATTGGCACCCCATCGACACAAGCTGTTTGGTTTGACCATCGATGCCCGTCGGCTATCGGCCATTCGCAATGAGCGCAGACCCAACAGCCGCTATAGCTCGATGGATCAATGCTTGCAGGAGGTAGAGCAGGCGGAATCGCTGTATCGAACGATGCACATTCCTTACATCGATACGACGCGGTTTTCCGTGGAGGAGATTTCGACCCGCATGATCGCGGAGACGGGCCTAGCGAGGCGCTTCTCTCCCCGCTAGACAACGCTTTGTATTACATGCCCTTAGGCGCAAAAATCCCTGGGGCGTTACGCCAATAGCCTTTGTAATCCATACCAAAACCGAAAACGTAACGGTCGGCCACTTCCAGACTGCAGTAGTCGGCCTTCAGACCCGGCACTGCTTTACGGTCGTGCTGCTTGTCGACCAGTACGGCGGTCGTGACACTGGCGGCCTGCGCCTCTTTGCAGTATTCGAGGATGGCGGCCAGCGTCGCCCCTTCGTCCAGAATGTCATCGACGATGACCACATGACGTCCCGCCATGGGCACTTCAGGCGAGACGCGCCAGAAAAGCTCACCACCGCGCAGTTCGTTCCGATACCGCGTGGCGTGCAGGTAATCGACCTCTAGCGGGAACCCCAGACGTGTCAACAAGTGCCCCGTCGTGATGAGCCCACCGTTCATGACGCAATAAAACACCGGCAGCTTGTCGCCCAAGTCACGCGTGATCTCCTCTGCCATGCGATCCAGCGCCCGCTCTACCTGTTCTTGCGAAATCAGGCAGTCGGCGTTATCCATCAACTCACGCATGGAATCCAGCGATTCAAGCGCTTCTGTATCCAACTTGGACATGCTACTTCTCCACAAAGCCTTCAAAAAGATAACGGTATAAAAATCAGTGTGCCAACGCGTCGAGTTTGGCATGGGTGCGCCGCCAGCGACCAAGCGCAGCCAAAGCATCGAGCTCTGGCCTTGCGCGACCGTAACGTAATTTGGCAGGACGTTTGTTCAACACCCCGTCACAGGCGTGAACGACTTCAAGAGCCGCCGCACGATCATTACATATCAGCAGCATGTCACAGCCAGCCGCCAGGGCTGCCTTGGCGCGCTCCGCGGGGCCACCGGCTTCGTGCGCACCGGCCATGCTCAAATCATCCGAGAAAATACACCCTTTGAACCCGAGCGATTCACGCAGCATGCCCAGCCATGTTGGCGAAAATCCGGCGGGACGTTTGTCAAAAGCCGAATAGATCACATGGGCCGGCATGACGCCATTCAAGACGCTCGCCAACTCGCGAAACGGCACGAGGTCGCGGGCTTTCAATTCCGCCAGCGTTCGGTCATCAACGGGTAGCGCCACGTGGGAGTCTGCCGCCACGCCCCCATGGCCGGGAAAGTGCTTACCCACGGCGGCCATGCCGGCATCATGCAAGCCCTCGACAAACGCATGGCCAAGTTTGGCCACGTGAAGCGGGTCACTGCTGAAGCTGCGCTCACCAATCACGCTGGACACGCCACTTTCCACGTCCAATACGGGAGCGAAGCTAATATCCAGACCGCAGGCGGCCATTTCCATGCCTAACAGCCAGCCGGTATCTTTGGCGAGGTTCAAACCTGCTACTGGGTCGCTGGAGAACAGCTCTCCAAGACGCGCCATGGCGGGCAACCGGGTAACGCCCTGCTTAATTCGCTGGACACGTCCCCCCTCTTGATCGATCCCCAGTAGCAAATCGCCTCTCACACGACGAATGCTCTCGCACAGCTTGCGAACTTGATACGCGTCTTCGACGTTACGGGCAAATAGAATCACACCGCCCACGGCGGGATCTTTTAACAGGCGCTTTTCCGCGTTGGATAACTGTGGCCCTTCTAGGTCAAGCATGACCGGGCCGATGGGTTGCGTCATGGTGGTGAGTCCAACAAAAAAGGGCGCCATTCTAGACTAACCGCTTAGCGTGTCAAAATTCTGGCAGGACGCCGCATCAATGGGCTTAATGAAGCCAAACCGGCGTACCGGGCTGGGCATGGTCGAATAAGAAGTGTAAATCGTCATTGCGCAGGCGTATGCAACCGTGAGAAGCGGCCTCGCCCATGGGCTGGTCCTCGGGAGTACCGTGCAGATAAATATAGCGCCGCTGGGAATCCACGCTCCCTCCGCGGTTCACACCCCGCTCCAACCCGCACAGCCATAGAATGCGCGTCAAAATCCAGTCGCGCGAGGGGTGCGCGGCCGCAAGCTCTGGCGAAAAGACTTCGCCTGTCCAGCGGCGACCACGAAACACGGCATTATCCGGACAACCGCGGCCAATCGACGCTCGCACATAGTGCCAGCCAAGCGGTGTTTGACCGCTACCCTCTTCCTGCCCCACGCCTGCCAGCCCCGTCGAAATCGCACACTCATGCTGAATGTCGTTCCCTTGCCACCAGCACAGCCTCTGGCGCTGGGTATCGATCTCTATCCAACCCCCGCTTGTCGGCGGCAGCTCAGCTAGCTTGGGCGTTACCATGGTGACCCTCTTCAACCACAGCGGGTAACGGTGCATTCATGGCCGCCACTACGACAGGACGCAGCCGTCGCACCAAATCACGCACCGTGACCTGCTCTTGATAATCCTTGGCAGCAATATCGCGCAGTGCATCCAGCCCTGACAGCGTGAATATTACCGTTCCTAACATAAAGTGTAGCCGCCAGAAGCGCTCGGCGTCCGGCAGATCCGGCGTCGCTTTGCGCACTAGCTCCGTAAAACGGGTGAACACATCACCATACTGCTGCTGGATGTAACGCCGCAAATGTCCCTGCGCTTGGCTGTAGGCCAACCCTAGCAGTCGCATGAACACTTTTAAGCTATTGCGCTCGGCTGGAACGGCGAGCACCGTGGTCGCCATGGTTTCCAGCAACACTTCTAGGGGAATCGGCTGGCCCTGGTAGCGCGCCTCTAGTTCATCCAGTGCGGTATGAAAGCGCGCCGAGAACGGATCAAGATAGCGGGCGAACACCGCTTGAATCAGCGCCTTTTTGGACCCAAAGTGGTAATTCACGGCGGCCAAATTGACCCGCGCCTTGCTAGTGATATTGCGCAGCGACGTCTCGGCAAAGCCTCGCTCTGCAAATAGCACCTCTGCCGTATCCAAAATACGCGTTACCGTATCCGACTGGGCCATAACGCCCTCCAAAAAACAGGTGTTTTAAACAACGCTGAATACTATGCCATTCGCTTTGCTGGCTCAATCTCTTATCCAATTCGTGCCTAGTCATTGACGGGTTTCATGTTTGTCTAGCTTTCGTGGTCCTCGCCATGTACTGGACAGAGCAACATACTGTATACTTAACCACATACTGATTAAGCCGACATGTAGCTACTGTCTTTTCACTGTTTTGGAGTTTGGTATGTCGCGTCCACTCACAGCACGTCAGCAGCACGTATTTGATTTCATCGTTAAGACCATGGGTGAGCTGGGTTATCCGCCAACGCGCGCCGAAATCGCCAAAGCGCTTGGCTTCCGCTCTCCCAATGCAGCGGAAGAGCACCTGCGCGCGTTAGAGCGCAAGGGGGCCATTCGCATTATTCGTAATACGTCCCGTGGGATCCGTCTGCCTAATCAAGAGCCGCTGGAACCTGCCGATACGCCAGCCCCTGCCACAGCATCGGTCGCCGCTGACCCTCTCCCCAACGGATTGCCCGTGATTGGTGAAGTGGCCGCTGGCAGCCCGATTCTGGCCGCCGAGCACATTGACCGTTACTGCCCGTTGCCTGCCGAGTACTTCACGCCCAAGGCCGATTATTTATTGCGGGTACGCGGCCTCTCCATGAAAGATGTCGGCATTTTGGAAGGCGACTTACTGGCCGTTCACCGTACCGACCGCGTGCGGGATGGTCAGATCGTGGTAGCACGACTAGAAGACGAAGTCACGGTCAAGCGTTTTAAACGCCAGGGGCATCAAGTGACGTTGATTGCCGAGAACGCCGACTTTGCCCCCATCGAGATCGATCTGCGCACGCAGCAACTGGATATCGAAGGCGTCGGCGTTGGGGTAATTCGTGGAGGCAACGGTCAGGCACTGGGCTGATCCTCACCGACGCTCTGCACACACTCGCCTGCGTTACTGGGAGTCGATATAACGGTGGTCATTGAACGTGGCCACCCAGTTCGGATGGTAGACCAGCAGGATGCTGAGCAGCATCCCCGTAATGAAGGCCTCGGAAGGCATCAGCAGCGGTAAAAAGCGGGCATACTCTTGAGCCAGATACACGGCTTCAGGGTCAGTGCCCGCCATGAGGATGAGCGCCACCGCCGACAGTCCCCCCCCCAATGTCGACAGCGCCGCACCAAAAAAGCCGCAGGCAAACAGAAAGACCATCAAATTATCCGGCAGCCGGCGATCAACCAGCCGCCACACTACGCCTGTCACCATGGCAGGTACGATGCCGGTGACCAGCACGTTTGCCCCCAGCAGGGCCCAGTCGTTTCGTCCAATCGCCACCATGGCAACGTTGATCATCAGGTTGCTGATGAGCGCTAACGGCATTTTGAATACCAGCGTCATCAGCACCGTAAAGACCAAATGCAGCGTCAGCCAATCCACCGCTTGCGCGCGTAGCTGCCAAAACAGCATGACGATCAGGGTTGCGGCCAGCCAGCGGTGCTGAAGCGCCGGATCATCCAGAAGAGGTTGCCAGGGGCGCAGCCAAACGCACCAGCCCATCACACCCAGTGACAACAACCCACTCATCACGAGCGCCCACGGTGCCAATACGCTTTGTGCAAAGGACATAGCGCCCCCAGAATCGATTAACTAAAGACGACCGTCTTATTGCCGTGGATGAGTACGCGATCTTCCAAGTGCCAACGCAAGCCGCGAGCCAGCACCGCTTTCTCCACGTCGCGACCAAACCGAACGAGGTCGGTAGGCGTATGACAGTGGCTGACCCGATGAATGTCTTGCTCGATGATCGGCCCGGCGTCCAGCTCTTCGGTCACGTAGTGGCATGTCGCACCAATCAGCTTCACGCCCCGCTCATAGGCTTGATGGTAGGGCTTGGCACCGGCAAACGACGGCAGGAAGCTGTGGTGGATGTTGATGACTCGACCTGCATAGCGCTCGCACAGCGAGGGCGGCAGTATTTGCATATAGCGGGCCAGCACAACACAGTCTGCACGGGCCGCGTCGATCCGCTCTTGCACCTGATCGAACGCCAGCTGTTTGTTGGCAGGATCGACCGGCACATGATGGTAGGGAATACCGTACCACTCGGTGAGCGAACGCATATCGTCATGGTTGGAAATCACGCCGACGATATCGCAATCCAACTCCCCTGCCTGCCAGCGGTAGAGCAAGTCGACCAAACAGTGAGACTCTCGGGATACCATCAACACCACGCGGCGGCGTTTCTCGGTATCCACCAGCGACCACTGCATATCGAACTCCGCAGCGACGGGTTCGAACGCGGTACGCAGCGCCTCTGCCGACATGCCGAGTGAGTCCGCCAGAATTTCATAACGCATGAAAAAGCGGCCAGTCTCTAAATCCGAGTGCTGGCTTGCCTCGGTAATGGAACCACCCTGCTGAGCAATAAAGCTTGAGACACGCGCCACAATGCCCACTTGGTCTGGGCAGGAAACAACTAACCGGTAATAATGAGACATCACAAACACTCTTAACGTATTTAACGGCACGCTCGCCAAGCACCTGCCGGGCGGCAGGTAAACTCTGTAGCGACCTTAGTGTAACGTAAGCCGGATGATGAAGCACCGTGGTCAGGTGCCGCGATGATTGTTACCCGCCCCCCGCATCCCGTATAGTTAAGGGATTACTTTCTAGGCTTTTCATAACTGATGCATCCATCACGCGTTCAACTTCGTCCCCGTCGCCGCCCGCCTCTGCGCCTACTGCCGCTAGGTGGCTGTGGCGAAATTGGAATGAACCTTACGCTGTATGGATACGACGATCAGTGGATCGCCGTCGATTGCGGCATGATGATTCGCCAAGACCTGCCTAACTCCCCGCTTCAAGTACCCAACACGGATACCTTGGAAGCGCTCAAGATCGTACCTAAGGCGCTGTTCATTACGCACGGCCATGAAGACCATATCGGTGCCGTAGCGTGGCTGTGGCCTAAATGGGGCTGCCCGATCTTTGCCACGCCACTGGCGGCGGGACTACTTCGCTACAAGTTTGCCGAACACCAGCTCAGTAGCGCAGCGATTCAGATCATCGAACCAGGGGACGCGGTGGAGAGCGGTCCATTCACCCTTCGCTATCTCAGCGTTACCCACTCCATCCCCGAAAGCTGCGCCATCATGATGCAAGCGGGAGATTACCGCATCCTGCACACGGGAGACTGGAAACTCGATCCAACGCCGCTCATCGGTGCGCCGGTCAGTGCGGCACAGTTTCGAGCCTTGGCGCCGGTGGATCTGGTGGTGGGTGACTCTACCAATGCCCCCATGCCGGGACAGTCGGCGAGCGAAGGAGACGTCGCCAAGGCACTGGCCACCACGCTGAAAGCCTGCAAAGGCCGCGTAGTGGTGTCCTGCTTTGCCAGTAATTTGGCGCGGGTGTTGGCCATCGGCTTAGCGGCCCAGGCATGTGGCCGCCGGGTTAGCCTGATGGGCCGCTCGATGGAGCGCATGGTCAGTGTGGCCCGAGGCCTTGGCTACTTGGACGACTTTCCGCCCCTAGTGCCCGCCCACGACCTGGGTTACCTCCCCCCCGAAGAGGTCGTGATCATTGCCACCGGCAGCCAGGGCGAACCGCGCGCCGCTTTACAGCGTTTGGCCCAGCGACGCCATCCGTTCGTCGACTTGGAGCCAGGCGATAGCGTCATTTTTTCTGCCAAAGCCATTCCGGGCAATGAGCGCCCCATTGAGCAGCTTAAAAAACGTTTGTTGCAACTCGATGTCACGCTCTTCGATGAAACGAATCATCCCGAGCTTCACGCCACCGGCCACCCCGCTCAGGAAGAGCTCAAAAAGCTCTATCAGTGGGTCAGACCCAAAATGCTACTGCCGGTGCACGGCGAGGCTCGCCACCAAGCGGCGCATCAGGCGCTGGCCGAGGAGCTAGGTATTCAAGCACCGCTGGCACCCGTAAATGGCGACATGCTCATGCTCGACCACCAGGGATTGCGCTGCGAGACGCGCTATCCGCAGCCCCCTTGCATCGTCAATCAAAATAGCGTGGTGCCCCACCCCGGCTTGGATATTGGCCAGCCCTCTTCCCGCCGGGGCAGCCTCTTTCTGGCTCTGCCGGTCGCTGCCACAGAGACCGGCTGGTGCCGGATCGGGCGCTTGATGCTAGATGCCAGCGGCGCCAGCCCCATGGACGAAGATAGCTTCAGCGAGTGGCTGGATGACCAGCTCGACGAGATCCCGGCAGATACGTTGGCCGATTTGCGTCATGCGCTTCAGCCAAGGCTGGTGCACTGGCTAGCGAACCACTTACAGCATATGCCGGACGTGCACCTGCAGATCATGGCCGCCGAAATGCCGACCATCGAAGAGCTGAACGACGAGCCTTGAGTACTACCACCGAGCAGCATCCTGCTGGTCGGTGTCGCGCTCTTTCACCCAGTAAGCTCCCTGTTTAGAGTGCTCTTTCTTCCAAAAGGGTGCCTGCGTTTTCAAATAATCCATGATGAAATCACACGCCTCGAACGCATCACGGCGGTGCGCGCTGGCGACCAGTACCCGCACGATGGGATCCCCAGGGGACAAATCACCCACCCGGTGAATGACCCGCACCGCTTGCAGTGACCAGCGCTGCCAAGCTTGCTCGGCAATCTGTGTCAAGGTGCGCTCGGTCATGCCTGGGTAGTGTTCCAGGGTCAAGCCGGTGACATCAGGCGTTTCGTTGAAATCTCGCACTAACCCGGTAAAGGTAACGATCGCGCCAATATCAGTACGCTGGCGCAACGCACTTTCATAGCCATAATCCATGGAAAATGGCGCGGGCTGTACCGCTACCGCAATGTCTGGCGCTGTCGGTTCGTGAACGGACACGGCTTAGCCTCCGGTGACCGGCGGAAAAAAGGCCACTTCGTCTTCATCGGTAATGCGTGCGCTGTCATTAGCCATTACCTGGTTGATGGCACATAGCGTCCGCTGATCGGCAAGTACGGCAAAACGCGTGTCTTGAGCGCTGAGCGCCGCTTTCAAGCCAGCGACATCGCGACTTGGCAGCTTGTCCAAGCCAATGGCCAGATCGCTCTCACCGATACGCTCACGCAGCTCGGCCAGAAACTTGACCCGCACACAGGGGGAGGCGCAGCGCTCGCCGAGACTCACCTCGCCCGCAGTCCCTTCACCGGTGACGATGGGCGCGGTCATTTCCCGGCGGTAATCGCCGCGCTGACCGCCCTGCTTGCTATCCAGCTGTATTGCCTCGATACGCATCTCTTTGTCGACCGCTTTACACATGTCATATAGCGTCAAACATGCGACCGACACCGCGGTCAGCGCTTCCATTTCGACGCCAGTGCGGCCGTTCAAGCGGCACATGGCCGACACGTTCACACACCCTTGGTCATGGTCGATATCGAACGCTACCGCCACTTTGGATAGCGCCAGTGAGTGGCAAAGCGGAATGAGCTCATGGGTTCGCTTGGCCGCTTGGATACCGGCGATGCGCGCCGTGGCCAGCACATCGCCTTTAGGCAGCGCCCCATCACTCAGCAACTTCAAGGTGGCGGGCTGCATGACGATACGCCCGGAGGCGACCGCCTCTCGACGGGTTTCTTGCTTATCGCCGACGTCAACCATATTTGCTTCGCCGTGCGCATTCAGGTGGGTTAACTGCATGGTGTCACCTTTTCATCATCAAGCCAAAGAGCGGCGTTGTTGGTCGACCCACTCGCTTACCCAGCGAGCAATCTCTTCATGTTGATTCAAATTCAAGCGCGTAACGGAGGGCGCCAGCGCCACGGGCGGCTCACCGCTCAGCGCGACGGCCTGGGCCCACGGATCGGACAAAATCGCCGGATCACCGATACCGTCGCGGTAGAGCACCAGTTTGGGAATGGGCCAAGCCTTGAACCCTTCCACTATCACCAAATCAGGCGCGTGGGGGGTCATCAACGTCAACAGGTAGGCAAGATCGGGCTCCTCTTGCCCGGGCGTTTCCTGCATGAGCGCAAAACGCTGGCGCGATGCAATCAGCATGGGCGCTGCGCCAGCACTGCGCAATTTGTAGCTATCTTTCCCGGGCTGATCCACATCGAACTGGTGATGGGCGTGTTTGATCACCGCCACCGAAAGGCCCTGTTCACGCAGCTTAGGCAAAAGCTTCTCTAGCAGCGTGGTTTTGCCGGTTCCGCTCCAGGCTGCCACCCCCAATACGGGAAACGGGCAGTGTAGGGTATCACTCATAATTCACCATTAGCGCCACGGGTCATTCACCCTCTTTTTCAGCAGGCAACAGCCAGTTTAACGCAATGCCCACCAGCGCCGCCAAGCTGACACCCTGGAGCGTGAACTGCCCACCGCCAAACTGCATGCCGCCAATCCCGAACACCAAGATCAGCGACACCACCACCAAGTTACGCGCCGCCGTCAACGACTGCCCCGCGCGCACCAGGGTGTTCATTCCCACCACGGCAATCGAACCAAACAGCAGCGTCATGATGCCCCCCATGACCGGGCCAGGAATGGTTTGCAGCAGCGCCCCTAGCTTACCCACGAACGCCAGCACGATCGCGATGACCGCCGCTACCATCATGTAGGCGGGATTGAACGCTTTGGTCAGCGTCACGGCGCCGGTCACTTCCGAGTAAGTCGTGTTGGGCGGCCCGCCAAATAGCGCCGCAGCCGTGGTGGCCAAACCGTCGCCCAGCAGCGTTCGGTGCAAGCCGGGCTTTTCCAGGTAGTTGGTGCGCGTGACCGAACCAATGGCCACCATGTCCCCAATGTGCTCGACGGCGGGTGCAATCGCTACAGGAATCATGAAGAGAATGGCCGCCCAATGAAAACTAGGGGCCGTAAAATTGGGTAACGAGAGCCAGGCAGCCTCCCGCACCGGCGTGAAGTCGATCACTCCCATGATGAGTGCCAGGGCATAGCCTGTCGCGATGCCCCCCATGATAGGCACCAGGCGCAGAATGCCGCGCCCAAACACCGCTAGCACTAGAGTGACCAGCAGGCTCGCCATGGAAAGAAAAATCGCCTGACCGTAGCCAATCTGGTCACTGGTTTCCCCGGTGGCCATGCTGACGGCGACCGGCGCGAGGGCTAAGCCGATCACCATGATAACGGGACCAACCACCACGGCAGGCAGCAAGCGATGCAGCCAAGCAGTGCCTTTCAACCGCACCGCCTGGGAAATCGCCACATACACCAGGCCTGCTGCCATCAATCCACCCAAGGTGGCCGACACGCCAAAGCTGGCAATGGAACCCTGTATCGGGGCAATGAAGGCAAACGATGAGGCCAAAAAGACCGGCACGCTCTGCTTGGTCACACCATGGAACACCAGCGTACCTAGCCCGGCGGTAAAGAGCGCAACGCTGGGATCTAGCCCGGTCAATAGAGGCACCAGCACCAGCGCACCGAAGGCGACGAATAGCATCTGCGCGCCGGTCAGCAGCATTTTTGGCCAAGACTCTTGTCTCGCACTCGTTGTCATCACACCACTCCTGGGTCTGTTATTCATCACGGAGGCAAAAAAATGCCCCCAACGCGATGCGTAAGGGGCCTTTAGAGGCGGAGCGCTTAACGCGTTCCGAAAATCTTATCGCCGGCATCTCCCAAGCCGGGGACGATGTAGCCGTTCTCATCGAGTCGGTCATCCACCGACGCGGTGTAGATTTCTACATCAGGATAAGCATCTTGCACCCGTTTAATCCCTTCAGGGGCAGCCACCAAAACGATGACTTTCATATGCTCACAGCCGCGCTCACGCAGCATGTCCAACGTGGCCACCATGGAACCGCCGGTCGCCAGCATCGGGTCTATCACGATCGCCATCCGCTCTTCGATGTCGTTGGCGAACTTCGCAAAATACGGCACCGGCTGCAGTGTCTCTTCGTCGCGGTACAAGCCGACGACGCTCACGCGCGCGCTGGGAATCAAATCCGTCACGCCTTCGAGCATGCCCAAGCCTGCACGCAGAATCGGGACGATGGTGACCTTCTTACCTTTCAGACGACGCGTCGCAATGGGCTCGCCGTTCCAGCCTTGAATCTCATGATCCTCAAGCTCCAGACCTTTGGTGGCTTCGTAGGTCAGAAGCTTAGCCACTTCACCTGCCAGTTCACGAAAGCTCTTGGTGCTCAAATCAGCTTCGCGCATCAGTCCCAGCTTATGTTGAACAAGCGGATGGTTAATGGCGTAGACACTCATGGGACTTCCTCACTGCAGGGGATTCAGGATGGCGACATAGGCCGCCATCGACATGCTTACAAAATTGCGCGCCATTCTACCCGCAACTGACCATCAGGTTAAGGGGTTTCCGGTAATTGCCACGCAATTGGTGCACGCCCCTGTGCTTCCAAGAACTGGTTCGCCTTGGAAAAGTGACGATTGCCAAAAAAACCGCGGTGAGCCGATAGCGGCGAGGGGTGTGGCGACTCCAACACCAAATGGCGAGAAGTATCGATCAGCGACTTCTTTTGACGCGCATGGCTACCCCACAGAAGAAACACACTAGGTTCGGCGTGTCGGCTTACGGTCTCAATGGCCCGATCGGTGAAATGCTCCCACCCTTTACCACGATGCGACGCGGCATTGCCCTGCTCTACCGTCAGCGCCGTGTTCAATAGCAGCACCCCTTGCTTGGCCCACGACTCCAAAAAACCGTGACGCACCGGAGTAAAACCCACGTCGCTCGCCAACTCCTTATAAATGTTGACGAGCGACGGGGGCACCGGCACCCCCGGCTGTACCGAAAAGCAGAGCCCGTGCGCTTGGTTAGGCCCGTGATAGGGGTCTTGCCCCAGAATCACCACTTTCACCGAAGCGAGAGGCGTAAGCTCGAAAGCACGAAACCAGTTCGACGAGTGAGGGTAGATAACTTTCTTGGCCGCTTTTTCATCGGCCAAAAACGCCTTCAGGGCGTACATGTACTCCGCCTGAAACTCTTGCCCTAGCCACTGGCTCCAATCATCGGGTAGCGGGTTAGCCATATTACTTCTTCATTTGATCGGCGAGTGGCTCGACGTAAGCAATGCCCATATCCCAAGGGAACTGGATCCAGCACTGCTGAGCCACTTCGGTCAGGTATTGATCCACCAAAGGACGCCCCTCTGGTTTGGCGTAGATCGTGACAAAATGTGCTTTAGGCAGCATTTCACGCACGGCACGGGCCGTTTTGCCGGTATCGACGAGATCGTCGACCAACAGCCAGCCATCACCATCGTGGTCGACGCCTTTCATGATGTCCAAGCCGCCCTGCTCCATGTGGTCATAGCTTTTGATGCACACGGTGTCGATCAGGCGAATGTTCAGCTCGCGGGCAATCAGGGCCGCCGGAATCAGGCCGCCACGGGTAATCGCCACGATGCCTTTGAAATCCCGCTCGATGAGCAGGTGGCACAGCTGGCGCACGTCGCGATGAATTTGGTCCCAAGAAACGGTGAAGTGTTGATGATAGCGTTCGCTGCTCATGGGACGTTACTCGTCTTCGTTGAAGGAACAGACCGCGAATACGCTGTAACCCGCATCGCGAATTTTCTGAGAACCACCCAGTTCGGGCAGATCGATGATCGTTGCTGTCTCGACGACGTGACCACCGCAGCGCTGAATCAGGTTGGCCGCTGCCAGCATCGTGCCGCCCGTGGCGATCAGATCATCCATGAGCAAAATCCGATCACCTTCCTGGAACGCATCGGCATGAAGCTCGACTTCCGAATGACCGTACTCCAGCGTGTAGGTTTCGCTGATGGTTTTGAACGGCAGCTTGCCCTTCTTACGCACGGGAACGAAGCTGCAGCCCAGCTCGTACGCCAACGGTGCGCCGATGATAAAGCCACGGGCATCGATGGCCGCGATGGCATCCAGATTCATTTCCTGGTAGCGGTGCACGAAACTGTCGATCAGCTTACGAAAGGCAGCGCTGTTTTGCAGCAAGGGAGTAATGTCACGGAAATTCACCCCCTGCTCTGGCCAGTCAGGAACCGTGCGAATAACGGACTTAATGTAATCGCCGTAGATGCTCATCGCGTCTCTCATTGATTAGTCGAAGATTGGGTGGTTAACCCATGAATAGAAACTTTGCTGCAAATAGCAGCGCTAACACCACTACCGCCGGGTTGAGGTCCGCAAAGCGGCCCGACAGCGTTTTGATCGCAACGTAGCTGATGAAGCCCAGGGCGATACCTTCCGCAATGGAGAAAGTCAGCGGCATGGCGATCGCCGCAATGAGGACCGGGGCAGCGTCGGTGGGATCTTCCCAATTCGCATGCGCCAAACTTCCCGCCATCAATACAGCGACATAGAGAAGTGCACCGGCGGTCGCATAGGCAGGGATAGAGCCTGCCAGCGGCGCGAAAAACAGGCTGATCAAGAACAGCACACCAACCACGACTGCCGTCAGCCCCGTGCGCCCACCGGAAACGATGCCCGCCGTGGATTCAATATAGCTGGTGGTGGTGGAGGTACCCAGCGCGGCACCGGCCATCGACGCCGTACTATCGGCCATCATGGCGCGACCGATGCGCGGCAGCTTGCCATCTTCGTCCAGCAGCTTGCCTCGGTGGGCCACCCCTACCAGCGTGCCGGACGTATCGAACAGGTCGACGAACAGGAAGGCGAAGATGACGCTGAGCATGGCCACGTCCAGCGCGCCCATCAGATCCATGGCCATAAAAGTTGGCGCAATGGAGGGCGGCATGGACATGATGCCACCGTACTGGTTATGCCCCAGCACCATGGCCAAGACGGTCACCCCGATAATGCCGATCATGACTGCGCCAGTCACGCGCAGGTAGGCCAAGGCCGTGATCACGAAGAAGCCCAGCAGTGCATAAAGAGGAGCTGGCTCGGACAAGTCTCCAAGAGAGACGAACGTTGCCGGGTTAGCGACCACGATGCCTGCGTTTTTTAAAGCAATCATCGCCAGAAACAGGCCGATCCCCGCAGCAATACCCAAACGTAGCGAAAGCGGAATGGAGTTGATGATCCATTCGCGGATTTTGAAAATACTCAGCAAGAAAAACGTCAAACCGGAGAAGAAGACGGCCCCTAGCGCCGCTTCCCAGGTATAGCCCATGCCCAGCACGACGCCATAGGTAAAGAAGGCGTTCAGCCCCATGCCGGGTGCTTGTGCAATAGGGTAGTTCGCCCATAGCCCCATGACGAAACAGCCAATGGCCGCAGCCACGCAGGTGGCAACAAAGACAGCGCCGTAATCCATTCCCGCTTCCGAGAGGATGCTCGGATTGACGAAGATGATGTAGGCCATGGTTAAGAACGTCGTGACCCCAGCGATCACTTCCGTCTTGACGTTGGTCTTCTGCTCTGTGAGCTTGAAGTAGTTGTCCAGAAATTTCATGTAGTTTTTATCCTTCGCGCTTACGCCGAATGCGTCCCTTGGTGCGAGAAAAGCCGCACATACTACCGAAAGGCACCGCGTGATGCGAGTGCCTCACGTGCAGCCGTTGATCGAGGGCATGTCCCCTCACCTACTGTTTAGCAAACTTTAGGCCATCAGCTAACCGATCGGTCAACAAAAACCCAAAACGATACCGTCACATGGCTACATGGACCGGCTCGCCAACACCCGCTCTACCGTCTCCACAATGACCTGTGTTTGCGGATCGATCTCGATATTGACCCAGTCGCCCATTAAGCGACTACCCAATACCGTACGGGACAGCGTCTCGGGAATCAGGTTAACACTGAACTCGGCCCCTGCCCCATCCGCCGAAGGACGCACGTCACCCACGGTGAGACTAATCCCATCAACGCCAATGTAGCCTTTTTCAAATACGAACTTGGCGGCTTTTTCGGGTAGCGCGAACCAGAGACGGCGATTATTGGGCGCCTCCTCGATGGCGACTACCTGCGCCATACAAATGATGTGACCGGACATGGAGTGCCCACCGATCTCGTCCCCGAAGCGGGCCGCACGCTCTATGTTGACGCATTGCCCTGGCGTAATTGCACCAAGATTGGTCAGCCGGAGCGTTTCTCGCATCAGGTCGAAACTGACACGCTCGCCCTCGATGGCCGTCACCGTCAAGCACACACCGTTATGCGCGACGGACGCGCCTATCTCCAGTCCGCTACGCAGACTCTCTGGCAAGGCCACCACATGCGTGCGGAACTCCTCTAGCTCGCGCACTTCGACAACCTCAGCAGTACCTTGAACGATACCCGTAAACATGATCCCTTCCTTTCAAAACAGGTGAACAGGGTGGCGTAGGCCATAAAAACTTGCGCAAGCTTACTACTAATGACCCAACCTTGTGCAGCCAGTCGGCAACCCCGCGTGATCGATCATGGTTTTTTGCTACCAACACCCAGCCAAACCCGCCGCCAACAGCAATAACCACCAAATAAAAACACTTAAAAAGTAAATCACCCTGTTTAACAACTTAAAAACATGAAATAGAACGGTTTTCGTTGACAACACCCTGGCCGCTCTTTAGACTTTCGCCGCAAATGTAATGACGCCGATTTGTACCCAGATTGCGGG
This sequence comes from Halomonas sp. LC1, assembly GCF_030247125.1. Lineage (NCBI taxonomy): Bacteria > Pseudomonadati > Pseudomonadota > Gammaproteobacteria > Oceanospirillales > Halomonadaceae > Halomonas > Halomonas sp. LC1. Next base: position 50,986 of record NZ_JASSPG010000009.1, read on the forward strand.
CGTCCACCTGGCCTTTGGCGGGGTGAAGTGCAGCTAAAAGGGTGTGTCCAGCGTTGATGGCCACCCGCAAGGGTGGCCTTTTTTTGTTCCCCGCCCTACGCTTGCCCCCTCGCACTCCGTCTTCGGCCTACCATTAAGGCAGACGCTATGATTGAACTTAGCAACGTTAGTAAAACCTATGGCAACGGCGACAGTGCCGTTCACGCCCTTCAAAATGTCAATTTAACGATCCCCAAAGGCACCATCCACGGGGTCATCGGCCTCTCAGGCGCGGGCAAATCCACGCTCATCCGTTGCGTCAATCTGCTCGAGCGCCCTACGAGCGGCAGCGTCGTTGTGGACGGGCAGGAAATGACCGAGCTTGGCCGCAACGAGCTCAACCAAGCTCGTCACCGTATCGGCATGATTTTTCAACACTTCAACCTGCTTACCACGCGGACCGTTTTTGACAATGTCGCCCTCCCCCTGGAACTCATGGGTGAGAAGCGCAGCGCGATCAAAAACCGCGTACTGCCACTGCTAGAGATGGTCGGCCTCGCCGATAAAGCGAAGCAGTATCCCGCTCAGCTCTCCGGCGGCCAGAAACAGCGTGTCGCCATTGCCCGCGCCCTTGCCAGCAAACCCAACGTGCTGCTATGCGACGAAGCGACCTCGGCACTGGACCCACAGACGACCAGCTCGATCCTTGAGCTGCTGCGGGACATCAACCACCAATTGGGCATTACCATCTTGCTCATAACCCATGAAATGGAAGTAGTGAAATCGATCTGCCATCGGGTCAGCTTGATTTCTGACGGCAAGCTGGTGGAAGACGCGGAAGTGGGCGACTTCTTTACCGCGCCCGCAACGCAGCTTGGCCGCGACTTTTTGAACGACTTCTTACAGCTCAGCCCCCCGAAAGAGCTACTGGAGCGTCTGCAAGAGAGCCCCAGTGAACATACGCACCCGGTGGTGCGCCTGACGTTTTCGGGCGACGCCGTCTCCACGCCGCTCATCTCTCGTCTAGCGCGAGAGTGCAGCGTGGATGTCAGCATCCTGCAAGCCAAAGTCGAGTCCATTCAAGACCGCACGCTGGGCCTGATGATTGCCGAGCTGCTGGGCAGCCACGAGCAAACCCAGCAAGCCATGTCCTATCTAGAAGCGCATCAACTACAGGTGGAGGTACTTGGTCATGTCCAGCGCAATGTTTGATCTCATTTTACAGGCCACGCTGGATACCCTTTATATGGTGGCCGTGTCGGGCGTGATCGCCACCCTACTGGGACTCCCCCTGGGCGTGATGCTTTACGTGACCCGCCCGCGGCAAATCATGGCGATGCCCGTCCTCAACCAGGCACTGGGCATCATCACCAATATCGGGCGTTCGATTCCGTTCATCATTTTGATGGTCGCCATTATCCCCTTCACCCGCATGCTGGTCGGGACCTCCATCGGCATCAACGCTGCATCGGTCCCGCTGACAATTGCTGCGATTCCATTCGTGGCACGCCTTATCGAGGGCGCGCTGAACGAGATCTCGCCAGGGCTGATCGAATCTGCACAATCCATGGGGGCGACACCCTGGCAAATCATTACCAAGGTGCTGATTCCTGAAGCGCGCGGCGGCATCATTACGGGCCTCACCATTACGCTCGTCACCCTAGTGAGCTATTCGGCCATGGCGGGCGCCGTAGGCGGTGGCGGACTGGGCGACCTGGGTATTCGCTACGGCTACAACCGCTTCAACCCCACGATCATGCTGATCACCGTGGTGATCCTGGTCGTACTGGTACAGGGGTTTCAAAGCCTGGGCGACTACTTGGTGCGCAAAAGCGACCGCAAATAGTCATAGCCAGCCTTTGTTATGGGCATAGCTAAATATAACAAAAACGCATTAGACTTGCGCTTCTTATTCCCGCATCATTGCAACACGATGCACAACGACACTGGAGTAACGCCATGCAAAAAGTCATTATCGGCAGCCTGACCGCACTGGCTCTGGCCATCAACGTGGCCAATGCGGAAACCCGTACCATCAAAATGGGCACCGTCGCCGGCCCCGAAACCGAAGTCATGGAAGTGGCCGCGCGCATTGCCAAAGAAGAGTACGACCTGAACGTCGAAATCATTGAGTTCACCGACTACGTCACACCGAACGCAGCGCTGGCCGATGGCAGCTTGGATGCCAACGCCTACCAGCACGAGCCCTATATGCAGGCGATGGTCAATGACCGTGGCTACGACTTCGCCATTGCTGGCTACACCTTCGTTTACCCCATCGGCGCGTATTCTGAGAAGTACGATAGCATTGATGAGCTGCCGGACGGCGCACAAATCGCCCTGCCCAACGACCCTTCCAACGAAGGGCGTGCGCTGATTCTGATGCACAACGAAGGCCTGATCACGCTCAACGATCCGACGTTCCTGGAAGCCACGCCGATCGATATCGCAGAAAACCCGCGCGGCTTCCGCTTCCGTGAAATCGAAGCGGCGCAGCTGCCCCGCGTACTGCCTGACGTAGACATGGCCTTCATCAACAACACTTTCGCCCAACCGGCTGGCCTGAGCCTGGACGATGCGCTGATCAAGGAAGGCCCTGAGTCTCCCTACGTCAACCTGATCGCAGTTCGCGGTGGCGATGAAGATCGCGAAGAGATTCGCCAGTTGGTCGACGCTTATCAGCGTGACGAAGTGATCGAGAAAGCCGACGAGCTGTTCAAAGGCGCGGCGGTACCGGGCTGGACCGACGAGTAACTCTCATCCGTTCGTCATTCATTATCAGGCCAGCCGAAAGGCTGGCCTGATGCGTTTCACCAAGGAGATGGTATGTCGACCACCGATTACACCCTGCTCAACCGCCAGCTAGAGGCCTTGCTAGACACACGCGACTGGCTGACCAACAGCGCCCAAACCTGCGCCTTCATTCAGCAAACGCTAGAAGCGCTGAACTGGGTTGGCTTTTATTTGCAGCGCGAACCGCAGCTACTGTGCCTTGGGCCATTCCAGGGCAAACCCGCCTGCCACCCCATCCCTTTTAGCAAAGGCGTTTGTGGGGCTGCGGCCCGTGAACAGGCAACGCAACGGGTCGATGACGTTCACGCGGTGGCTGACCACATCGCTTGCGACGCCGATTCACGTTCCGAGCTGGTCGTCCCCATCGTACACGACGGTTTCGTATGGGGCGTTCTGGATATCGACAGCCCCCAGCACGCGCGCTTTAGCCAAGCAGACCAGGCTGGCATCGAGGCGCTGGTGGCCACTTTCGTGCGGCAAACAGACCTTCCCCGCTTCGTTTGATGGCGCATTAAACAACAAAAAGCCCCGCTCAATGAGCGGGGCTTTTTAGAATCTGGTAGGACCAGGCGGATTTGAACCGCCGACCTCCACGATGTCAACGTGGCGCTCTAACCAACTGAGCTATGGTCCTAAACATGTACACCAACAAACTTGGTAGGACCAGGCGGATTTGAACCGCCGACCTCCACGATGTCAACGTGGCGCTCTAACCAACTGAGCTATGGTCCTGCTGTGCAACGGATGCGTATTCTACGGCTTCATGGCTGAATTGCAAGTCATTTTTGCGTCTTCCGCTACATTAGCGCCTTCCTCTGCCCGCTACCGCAAATTACATCGACACTTATCAAAGCTAACGGCTAAGCTGCACATAGATTAATCATAATCGCTTGCGGATAAGGAGGTAAATTTTGCTAGGGCCTTTGCTGGGATGCGTCGCCGGTTTGTTATTACTATCAACGCTCATCGCGCGGGTAAGACTCCGCTGGTGGTGGGTACGCAGTTTTGAGTTTCCCCGCCTGCAAATTGCGGTACTTGCGGGGCTCTGCGCCGCCGTTGGCATACTGCTTTTGGAACCCAGCGGATGGCAAACAGCGACGATAGGGCTTGCGCTACTCACCTGCATACTTCAGCTGCGCTACGTTCTTCCCTGGACACGGCTGTGGCCCGTACAAGTGCAATCGTCTCACGACGCGCCAGACGACCAAAAAATCACGCTGCTGATTGCCAACGTACTTACCCCCAACCGCAAGGCAGACACGCTGCTGGCCATGATAGAGCAGCACCAGCCCGACATCGTGATCACGTTAGAGTCCGACCAGTGGTGGCAAGATCAGCTCGATCAGGCCCTTGCGGACCGCTGGCCGCACAATGTAAAAATCCCACTCGATAACCTCTACGGCATGCATCTGTACTCTCGACTTACGCTCAGTGAGACGGAAGTAAAATGGTTGATCCAGGATGACATTCCCTCCATCCACACCTATGTCACTCTGGCAAGCGGCGACAATATTCGCCTACACGCGCTGCACCCTCGCCCCCCGGCTCCCAGTGAAAGCGAAAAATCGCTATGGCGAGACGCCGAACTGCTCTTGGTGGGTAAAGAGATACATCAAAACCCATCGGCCACGCTCGTCGCAGGTGACCTCAACGATGTCGCCTGGTCACGCACCACGCGTCGATTTTGCCGTATCAGCGGCATGCTCGACCCTCGCCGCGGGCGCGGTATGTTTAGTACGTTTCATGCAAATTATCCGTTTCTGCGCTGGCCACTGGATCACGTATTCGTGAGCGAACACTTTACGCTGGACAGCATGCAACGCCTGGACGCCTTCGGCTCCGACCACTTCCCGATCCTCGCGACGCTCTGCTATCGCCCCTCCCGTCAAGATGAGCACGACAACCCAGAGGCGAGCCGAGAGGAGCGCCAAGAAGCCAGCGAAACCATTCAAAAAGGCAAAACGGAACGTCAAGAAACGTAGCCATTTTGCCCGTGCATCGAGGCGCCCCGTTACTCTGGGACGCCGCCCTTCGTCAATACCGTGGGATCGAGCAGCCGCTCCAAGGTCGCTCGGTCCAGCTCGGTCTCTTCTTCCGCCACATCGATGATTGGTCGGCCTGCTTGGTAGGCCTTTTTGGCAATCGCGGCGGCGGCGTTGTAGCCAATCACGCTATTGAGTGCGGTGACGAGAATAGGATTGCGCGCTAGCGGGCCTTGCAGATTGTCTTCACGGACTTTGAAGGTGGCGATGGCACGCTCGCCCAGCAGCTTGGCGGTACTGCTCATCAAAGTGATTGAGGTGAGCAGGTTCGAGGCCACGAGGGGCAACATGACATTGAGCTGGAAATTGCCGCTTTGCCCGGCCACCGTGATGGCAGCATCCAAGCCAATCACTTGAGCGGCCGCTTGCGCCGCCGACTCGGGGATGACGGGATTGACCTTACCCGGCATGATCGAGCTGCCCGGCTGCAGCGCCTCCAGTTCGATTTCCCCCAACCCCGCCAGCGGGCCCGAGTTCATCCAGCGCAGGTCGTTGGCAATCTTCATGACGACACATGCCAACCCCTTCAACTGACCAGATAGTTCTACCGCGGCATCCTGCGACGCCAAGCTAGCAAAGAAGCTGTCGTTAGGCGCAAAGGAGAGGCCCGTTTGCTGGCTTAGATCGTTGGCCATCAAGTCGGCAAACTCTGGCGGCGCATTGATGCCTGTGCCCACGGCGGTACCGCCTTGGGCGAGGCGGCATAGCCGCGTCATGGCACTGTCGAATCGTTCGATGGCTTGCCCCACCTGACTGGACCACGCGCCTAGCTCTTGGTCCATACGGAGCGGCATGGCGTCCATCAAGTGGGTACGGCCGGTTTTGACGATATGGCTAAGCTCACTGGCACGGCGATCAATCGTTGCCTTGAGCTCGATTAGCGCCGGGCGTAGCGACTCATGCACGGCAATGGCGGCGGAGAGGTGGATCGCCGTGGGGATTACATCGTTACTGGATTGCCCCATATTGACGTGATCGTTGGGTGTGACGTCAACGCCCTCACGGCTGGCCAGCGTCGCCAACACCTCGTTCACGTTCATATTGGTGGACGTGCCCGACCCCGTCTGAAAAACATCGATAGGAAAGTGCTCGTCGTGCTGGCCATCGATCACCGCTTGTGCGGCTTTTTCGATCGCCTGGGCACGCTCGGCATCCAATAACCCTAACTGATGATTACTGCGCGCCGCTGCCAGCTTGATACGAGCAACCGCATGAACGAACGCCACCGGCATAGGCGTGCCCGATACGGGAAAGTTGTTGATGGCACGCTGGGTCTGTGCGCCGTAGAGCGCCGTGGCAGGCACCTCCAACTCCCCCATGCTATCCCGCTCAATACGCGTTTCCATACTACCCTCCTGGTGATTCATCGGCGGGAGGGCATTCCCTCTCCGCTGCTTGATAACGATTCTCTCTATAATTCAGCCTAGCGGCCCCACTCTCTTTGGTAAACCCGTGCTTTGCCAACCCCGTGCGTTGCACCATTGACACAAACGCTAGACTAGGTTTATTTGCCAGCAATGTTGCACTGCACAAAAGCGCTTGCTATGCTGCAATGCAAGATATCTCATCAGTGACGGTGCATTCCTTGACTCGCCGACGCTGATTAACGAACCGTCCTGGGCGCAGCTTAGCAGCCCACGACCTTAGCAAATGGCACAGGAGTGTTGATGATGCGTACGTTTAACACCAACGAAATGACCCAGCAGTTCGATAATCTGTTCATGGCACCGGCCCGCGCCTACATGAGCTTGAGCATCGATTACTCCGAAAAACTGATGAACGCTCAGTTAGACGCGAACAAAGCCTATGTCGATACCGGCATTGCGCAAATGCGCCAGCTGATGAGCGTCAAAGATGCCGACGGCCTCCGCAGCTACATGGAAGGCCAGCAAAAAGTGGCGAAAGAGTTGGCAGAGCGTGTCAAAGGCGATGCAGACAAAGTCGTGTCGTTACAGCAGGACTTCCTGCAGAAGAGTCAAAAGCTGACTGAAGAGAACGTGAAGCAGGCACAAGCCGCTGCCACCAAGATGAGCAAGACCGCCTAACGCACCTGATAGATCGCGCAATAGAGCCGTCTTCCAACGCCCTTGCCAGTTGACTGGCAGGGGCGTTTTACCAATTGAGCGCCGACTTGACGAAGGGAATCGTTAGTTTTCGCTTTGCTGATAGCGACGCTTGATCCAACGTTTCCAAGGCGCGGCAAAGTTCACCCAGCTCCCGCGGCCCGCGGTGCATGATATAGCGCCCCACGTCATCCGGCAGCTGCATGCCACGCACATTGGCACGCAGCTTCAGTGCAGCCAATCGGTCATTATCGTCCATCGGGTGAAGATGGAACGTCACGCCCCAGGCCAACCGTGACGCCAAGTCCGGCAGTACCACCTGCAAATGGCGCGGCGGTTTGTTGGCCGCAATCAGCAGCGCTTTGCCCTCATCTCGCAAACGGTTGAAGGCATGAAATAGCGCCTCTTCCCAGCGCTTGCGTCCAATGACGTACTCCAGGTCATCGATGGCCACCAGATCGAGCCGCTCGATATCTTCCAACATGAGTGGCGGAAAGTGACCAAGATCTGCAAGCGGCAAATAGAGGGCCCGCTTGTCTTGGTCGGAAGCCGCATGGCAGGCCGCTTGCAATAAATGGCTGCGCCCACTACCCGGGGCGCCCCATACGTAAAGAAACGGCTCTGAGCCAGGCGTAAGCTGATGACTGAGGTGATCGACCAACGACGCATTCGCACGGGACGCATAGTAGTTATCGAACGTGGCATCGTCGCGCAGCCCCACCCCAAGCGGCAGCTGTGCCGGTAATCGGCTCATGATGACTCCCTTTTGTCGTCGCGACCCCGTGCATCATCCGGAGTATGCGCTTCTGGGGTTTCTAAGTGTGCGTCGTAGAGCGCACTATTTTTATATCGGTCTTTCACTTCACGTAGCAGCACCATGATCACCGCTGCGGCCGGTAGCGCCAATAGCACGCCCGTGAGGCCAAAAAGATGCCCGCCCGCGAGCACCGCAAAGATGACCGCCACCGGATGCAAGCCAATCTTATCGCCTAATAGCTTGGGTTGCAGTACGACGCTCTCCGCCACCTGTCCCAAACCAAAAACAGCCACAACGCCTAACAGCGCCCACCACGTATCGAACTGGAACAGTGCCACCACCAACGCGATCACTAGCCCGACAATGAAGCCTAAAAACGGCACGATGCTGACCAGCCCCGAGAGCGCGCCGATCAGCAGGCCAAAATTGAGGCCTAGCAGTGTCAACCCTGCGGCATAAATGATGCCCAAGCACAGCATGACGAGCAGCTGGCCGCGTAAAAACGACGCCAACACTTCATCGCAGCGGCGCGCTAGGCGAAACGTATCGTCTGCCCACTGGCGCGGCACCAAGTTTCCCAGGTTGTCGAGCATACGATCCCAGTCCAGCAGCAAATAGAACGTCACTACGGGAATGAGCGCGACATACGTCACCCAAGAGACGAACGCCATGCCCGAGCGACCAATCTGGCCCAGAGCCTGCGCTACGTAACTACCCGCGTCCCGCCAGTTTTCGATCAAGGTTTCGCGAACGTTGCCAAGCTCTGTGGCAAGGTCATAACCGGTCCACTCCTGAACCTGGGGAGCCAGTACACTTTCTACCCAGTTGAGCACGCCCGGCAGGGCCTCTCCCAGTTGCTTGATCTGCTGTACCACGAGGGGAATGAGAATCAGCAGGCTCAGCGCCAGCACGAACATCAACACCAAGAACACGCTGCTGACCGCCCAGGTGCGCCGCATGCCCAGACGCTGAAAATAGTCGGTTAGCGGGTCCGCGAGGTAGGCCAAAATCAACCCTGCAATGAAGGGCATTAGCACGGCATCAAGAAAATACACCGTTCCCACCAGCGCAACGACCAGCGCGATTCCCCACCATGAATGTCTCATTCCCTGCTCCTTCCTGGATATACGGTCAGCGGTAGTGCTTGAATAGTAACAAAAGTTGGCCGCCACGCACCTGATAACGCGTCACATCGATGCGACTTACGTCGCTGGGTGATACAATCGCACCCCGTTATTGCTCCGGCACTGGCTACTTGCCAGCACAATCGCATTGCAGCATTGCATAGGCTTCACAGGACCTGTCATGACCGAGACTTCTCCCTCCCAGGCTACGCCCTCTCTCAGCTATAAAGACGCAGGTGTCGATATCGATGCCGGCAACGCTCTTGTCGATCGTATCAAGCACGTTGCCAAGCGCACGTCACGCCCTGAAGTGATGGGTGGCCTTGGCGGTTTCGGCGCGCTGTGCGAGCTGCCCGCAGGCTACAAACAGCCGGTTCTCGTCTCAGGTACCGACGGTGTCGGCACCAAGTTGCGTCTGGCCATGGACCTTGGCAAGCATGACACTATCGGCATCGACCTGGTAGCCATGTGCGTGAATGACCTGATCGTGGCCGGTGCCGAGCCGCTGCTCTTTCTCGATTACTACGCCACGGGCAAGCTGGATGTCGACATTGCCGCCGACGTCGTGACCGGTATCGGCACAGGCTGCGAGCTGGCGGGCTGTGCGCTGGTCGGTGGCGAAACCGCTGAAATGCCCGGCATGTACGAAGGCAGCGACTATGATTTGGCTGGCTTCTGCGTGGGCGTTGTGGAGAAGTCCGAGATTCTCGACGGCAGCAAGGTCGCCGAAGGCGACGTGCTGTTAGGCCTGGCGTCTTCTGGTCCGCACTCCAACGGCTATTCACTGATCCGCAAAATTCTGGAAGTCAGCAATGCGTCCTTGGAGGAGAGCGTCGATGGCCAGCCGTTGGGTGACGCACTGATGGCTCCCACGCGTATTTACGTGAAGTCACTGCTATCGATGATGCGCGGCACCGATATCCCGGTTCATGCGCTTTCCCACATTACTGGCGGCGGCTTGCTGGAAAACATTCCCCGCGTACTGCCAGACACGCTGGCAGCCCGTATCGACTTGACCAGTTGGCAGCGCCCGGAAGTGTTCAACTGGCTACAGGCGAAAGGTAACGTCAACGAGACCGAGATGCATCGCGTGCTGAACTGCGGCATTGGTATGGTCGTGGTCGTGCCCGCCACTCAGGCCGCGAACGCCAAAGCACATCTGGAAGCCCAAGGCGAGACCGTTTACCAGATCGGCCAGATCGTTCAACGCCAGGAAGAGGCCGTCGTCCTCGACCACGGCGAAGCGAGCTCACAAGCATGAGCAATACCGACTACAGCAGCGATACCCTCAACGGCATGACGCCTGAACCCATGGGCGCCCGCCGCGTGGTGGTACTGATCTCTGGCAGTGGCAGCAACCTCCAAGCGCTCATCGACGCCCAGCAGCATGATCGTCTGGGCGGCGAGATTGTCGCGGTCATCTCCAACGAACCCGACGCCTATGGTTTGAAGCGGGCTCATGAAGCCGGCATCGAAGCGGTGGTTCTCCCTCACCGCGAGTACGATAGCCGCGACGCCTACGACGGCGCGCTGATCAAAGTCATCGAGCGACACGAGCCGGATGTGATCGTACTCGCAGGCTTCATGCGAATTCTCACCCCGCGCTTCGTGCAGCGCTTCCTGGGGCGGATGCTCAACATCCACCCTTCGCTACTGCCCGCGTACCAAGGCTTGAACACTCATGCCCGTGCGCTGGCCGACGGTGCTTCGCATCACGGCTGCAGCGTGCACTTCGTCACCGAAGAGCTGGATGGTGGCCCCGTGGTGCTGCAAGCGGAGCTTCAGGTGAGTGCAGATGACACGGTGGAGACACTAAAAGAGAAGGTTCACGCCCGCGAGCATCTGATCTTCCCGATTGCAGTACAGTGGTTTCTAGAAGGACGCCTGCAGTACGCGGCCGAGGGCGCCACGATGGACGGCCACCCGCTTCCACCATACGGCATGCGCCTTTCTCACGCGGATGCCGCCGAAGAGCTGGATGAAGAGATCGACGACGCCTAACTTGCTAATACCGGCGTTAAAAAGCCTTGCCGCAGTGATGCGGCAAGGCTTTTTTGTAGCACGAGCGAAGCAACGTCTCAGGTGCGCGGCAGCGTTACGCCACGTTGCCCCATGTACTTGCCCCCACGATCTTTATAGGAGGTCTCGCACACCTCGTCGGATTCCAGGAAAAGCATCTGGGCGACGCCTTCATGGGCATAGATTTTCGCAGGCAAGTTGGTGGTGTTGGAGAACTCCAGCGTCACGTGCCCTTCCCACTCAGGCTCCAACGGCGTCACGTTGACGATGATACCGCAGCGTGCGTAGGTGGATTTACCCAGACAAATGGTCAGTACGTTACGCGGGATGCGGAAATACTCCACCGTCCGCGCCAGCGCAAACGAGTTCGGCGGGATGATACAAACATCGCCTTTCACATCCACGAAACTTTTATCGTCGAACGCTTTAGGGTCCACGATGGCCGAGTGGATATTGGTAAATACCTTGAACTCGTCGGCACAGCGCACGTCGTAGCCGTAGCTGGACGTGCCGTAGGAGATGACCCGCTGATCGTTCACATAGCGCACCTGCTCTGCCTCGAAAGGCTCGATCATGGCATCGCTCTGCGCCATCCGGCGAATCCATTTGTCTGATTTAATGCTCATCGGTTACTTCATCACTCGCTAAAAGAAATCGTAGGGCCGCCACTGTGGCTAGCGCTGACGGACTGCGCGACCTGGCTGGCAATCTCGGCGAAGGTGCGGCTGACCGCGCTCTCTGGCTCGGACACGACACTGGGGCGTCCAGAATCGGCCAGCTCGCGAATCGACAGCGTAAGCGGCAGACGGCCCAGCACCTGGGTGTCATACTCTTGTGCAATACGATCACCGCCGCCCGTCCCGAAAATCGCGGCTTCATGGCCGCACTTCTCACAGTGGTAGAGGCTCATGTTCTCTACCACGCCCAGCACCGGCACGTTGACTTTGCGGAACATCTCGATGCCTTTGCGGGCATCCAGCAGCGCAATGTCCTGCGGCGTCGTGACGATCACCGCACCGGATACCGGCACCTTCTGCGCCAACGTCAGCTGGATGTCCCCCGTGCCCGGCGGCATATCGATCAGCAGAAAGTCCAGGTCATCCCACTGGGTTTGAGTCAGCATCTGCTGGAACGCTCCCACCACCATCGGTCCACGCCACACCATCGCGTCGCGGGTGTTGACCATGAACGCCATCGACATAGCTTGAATGCCGTGGGCCTCCAGCGGCAGAAACTTATTGTCTGCCGCCGCCTGAGGACGGACGCCTTCTTCCACACCCAGCATTTGTGCCTGGCTCGGGCCATAAATATCGGCATCCAACACGCCAACGCGGTAGCCCTGGGCAGATAGCGCCAGCGCCAAATTAACGGTTACGGTGGATTTACCAACGCCACCCTTGCCGGATGCCACTGCCACAATATGCTTTACACCATCCATCAATGGCACTCCCGTGGGTTATCGATTGTGAACATGGCGTGAATGATACTCCTCAGCGCCCTATTTCTAAACCAGCAAAGAAAAAGCGGATGTGGGAACACCACATCCGCTCGAGCTCAGCACGCAAAGACGGCTGGTCTCCGATTAGTTGCTGCTCTGCTGGCTCGTCTCGTCCGCTTGGGCGTCTTCACCTTCTTCGCCACTGTCAGCATCCGCATTTTCTTGCTGATTCTGCTGCTCCCCCGTGAGGTCAGGCACGTCACCCGAAGCAGGATTCTCGACATGCAGGCGCTCATCGAGCGTCGACAGCTCGTCGCGCCACTCGCTTAGCTGCGTTTCCAACCGGGCGAGCTGCTCTTGCCGTGCTTCGATGTCGTTTTCGACTTTCGCCACTTCATCGCGGCCAATGTCCAGGGCCACCATCAGGTCGTCCATTTCGGTGCGCACCTGCTCTAGGCTCTGCTGCTCCTCTTCACGTAGCTGCGTCAGCGAATCCACCTCGGACTGCAGCGAATCACGCTCGCTCATCACGCTGTCGCGCTCTTCCTGGAGGGATTGCAGCTCGCTCTCCTGAGCAGAGATCTCCTCCTCGAGTGAGGCCAATCGCTCGTTGGCCTCGCTGACCTGGCGCTCTATCTCACCGAGCTCGGTCTCTGCGGTACCTAGCGCTTCCACGGCTTGTTGGCGCTGCTCTTCTGCTTCCTGACGCGCGGACTCGGCCTGCTGGCGCGCCTCTTCTGCGCTTTGACGCGCTTCTTCTACTTGCTGCAGAGAAGCTTGGGCCTCGTCACGCTCACTGACGACCTGATCACGCTCTTCGCGTAGCGTCTGCAGGTCACCCTCGGCGCTTGCCAGCTGCTCTTCCAGCGCCGTGATGTCTTGCTGCAAACTGTCACGCTGGCTCGTTAGCTCTTCCAGCTGCGCTTCGACACTGCTGACATCTTCCTGCGCCGACTCGAGGTTAGCCGTGGCGTCCGCTTGCTGCTGCTCTAAAGAGGCCATTTCATCGCGCATCGCGGTCAGGTCAGCTTCCGCCTGCTCAACTTCCGAAAGCCGCTGGCTCAATTCAGCGTTCTCTTGCTCGACACTGGCCAGCTGACCTTCCAAGGTCTCGACGCGTTCTTGATGCGTGCCTGAGTTGGATTGCGCCATGATGGCCCATATCACGGCAATCGCCGCGATCCCGGCGATACCCTTCACGCGGTTATCCTGAAAGAGCGTTTTCATGTCCGGCTTGTGGGCAGGCGTGTTCGAATCGGAGTGGTTAGCTTCTGACATGCTGCGTCCCTCTTTTCGCTGGGCTGCTGACATCAGCAGCGTTAGTGACAAGTAGCACGATGGTGATCAGGTCGTCGCTTTATGAATCTGTTCGTTACTAGCATACACAGCGCAGGTCATAACGCCACCCGACAAAGCGCTCCCCTCGCCTAGTCCCGCGTCAACCAAGCATGTTTTCCCGGCGAGAACCCTGCCGATGTGCCACGGTCGCACTCGAACCACGATAGCGTCTGATGAAGAGAGACCACGCTACCGATGATCAACAGCGCAGGCGGCTTGATATCGCCGCGATGAGCGCTATCGGGCAGTGAGTGCAGGGTTCCTACGTGAGTTTGCTGCTGCTGTGTCGTGCCTTGCTCGATCAGCGCCAGCGGCGTCGAGGGCGTCATGCCATGGGCCATTAAAGCATCGCAAATGGAGGCCAAATTGCTCAACCCCATATAAAACACCAGCGTTTGCCCCGGCTGCGCCAGCGTCGCCCAATCCAGCGAAAATTCCCCGTCTTGTAAATGCCCCGTCACGAAGCGTACCGACTGCGCATGATCTCGGTGGGTCAGCGGAATGCCCGCATAAGCAGCACAGCCAGACGCCGCCGTAATGCCGGGAATCACTTCGACAGGCACACCCGCCGCCACCAGTGTTTCGAGCTCCTCCCCCCCACGTCCGAAGATGAACGGGTCACCTCCTTTGAGGCGAATGACCTGCTTACCCTGCTGAGCCCAAGTCACCAGCGATTGGTTGATCTCCTCCTGCGGTACGCTATGGGAAGAGCGTGCCTTGCCCACGTAATAGCGCTCGGTCTTAGCCGGTAACAGTGCCAAAATTTCATCGCTCACCAGGCGGTCGTACAGCACCACTTCGGCGTTGATGAGTCGCTTGTAAGCCTTCAGCGTCAACAGATCGGGGTCGCCAGGGCCTGCGCCAATCAAGCTGACACGCCCAAGCGGCGCTTGAGGCTCCTCTGGCACGCCCGCGTCGGCATGAACCGTGTGTGATCGTTGCGTATCCAAAGCCACCACCCATGGGAAATTCAAGTCTAATGATAGTTCAGAAAAGAATGAAAACGGCCACTCTTTACACAATCGACCATTTTCGCGGTACATCTGATAAAATGGAATATACAACAGATTTTTAATGACCAAAAAGTATTAAAAACCGCAAAATTGTCAGCAAAAGCTTACATATTGTTTACGCTTTTACCGCTAATCTTCACGGCTAACTTACAACAGGCATAAAACCGGAGATTCACGCATGCCCGTGAATGACCTACCCGCACCTTCTATCGGCATACCCGCCAGTGCCGATAGTCTCGTACCCCGTATTCCTGGGGTCATTTTTCAGTTCTACCGCTCCCATAGCGGCCATATGAACTTTCCCTATCTTGAGGGTGGCGGCATGGCGTTAGCGTACGTAGATAGGCAGCAGCTCGCCGAAGATGCCAGCCTACTGCTAGAACAACTCACCGGTCACGACCACCCTAAGGTGATGTCGGCCATCGAGCGCTCTGCGCGCTGGATGCTGCCGCTCAACACGCGCTTTCGGCTGCCCTTTCCTAAAGAGAAGCCACACTGGATTGCGGTGAGCGCCAACCCGGAACCCATCGAATTCGGGGTACGTTGGAATGGGCTGATGATGGACATTACCGATCAGGTCATCGAGGAGCAGCGGCTTCGCAAACTGTGCGACACCGACCCGCTCACCAACCTGCCTAACCGGCGCAAGCTGATGGGTCAGCTCAACCATCTGAGTTCGATGAGCACTCGCCACGGCACGCCGCTGTCGATCATGATGATCGATATCGACCATTTCAAACAGCTCAACGACCGCTGGGGACATTTACAAGGGGATAGCGTGCTCAAACAGCTGGCCACCCTGGCGCAGTCGCTGCTGCGCTGCGAAGACATGATTGCCCGGCTAGGAGGCGAAGAGTTTATGGTAGTGCTGCCGCTCACTTCGCTACAGCAATGCCATAAGCTTGCCGACCGCTTACGTCAGACCATCGCCGAGCACGATTTCGGTATCGGCCAGGGCAGTGTCACGCTGAGTATCGGCGTGGCGGAGTACCGCTTGGGTGAACCGCTGGTGAGTCTCATCGAGCGGGCCGATCGCGCGCTCTACAGCGCCAAAGAGGTTGGTCGCGACTGCGTATGCCTTCTACCCTGAAGAGAGGACTTCAACGCGAAGGTACTCCCATGACATCGCTAGCGCAATTACAGTGCGAACCTTGCAGCGGCAACGCCATGCCGCTCACTCATGACGCATGCCAAGCGCACCTCAAGGCACTTCCAGAGTGGCAGATTATCGAACACGATGGCATCATGAAGCTGTCGAGACAATTCACGTTTCGTAACTTTGCCGACGCGCTAGCGTTTAGCCAGCGGGTGGGCGATGTCGCAGAGCAGGCGGGTCATCATCCTGTATTGGTCACCGAATGGGGCAAAACCACCGTCACTTGGTGGTCCCATGAAATCAACGGCCTGCATCTTAACGACTTCATTCTTGCCGCCAGAACCGACGAGGTAGCCGAATAAATGTTTGAGCAAATTGAGCGAGTCCCTGGAGACGCGATTCTCGGGCTGATCGAAGCTTTCAAAAAAGATACCAACCCGCAGAAAGTCGACCTGGGTGTCGGTGTTTATCGAGACGCTGCTGGCAACACGCCGGTCATGCGTGCCGTCAAGGAAGCAGAAGCTCGCCTGCTCAAGAATGAAACCACCAAGACTTACATCGGCTCCCACGGCGCTCCCGCCTATGGCGACGCCGTGCTGCCCATGGTACTGGGGGCAAACTCTCCGGTGCTCGACGCCAAGCGAGCCAGCGCCACTCAATCACCGGGCGGCACCGGCGCCCTGCGCCTGGCGGCCGACTTCGTGGCCAGCCAGCTGCCGGGCAAAGGCATCTGGGTGAGCGACCCCACTTGGCCGAACCACCACGGCATTTTCACGTCAGCGGGTATCGAGCTGCATAAGTATCCCTACGTCGATGCGGACAACCGTCTGGACTTCGAAGGCATGCTGGCCGCGCTGAAAAAGATCCCTGAAGGCGATGTCGTGGTGCTGCACGCCTGCTGCCACAACCCCACCGGCTTCGATCTTTCTCAGTCGCAGTGGCAAGAGGTCATGGCCGTGCTGAAAGAGCGTCAGCTGCTGCCGTTGATCGACTTTGCCTACCAAGGTTTCGGAGAAGGTCTGGACGAAGACGCATACGGCGTTCGCCTACTGGCCGAGAATCTGGATGAGGTGATCATCACCAGTTCTTGCTCCAAAAACTTCGGTATTTACTGCGAGCGCACAGGCTGCTTGATCCTGGTCGCCAAAAACACTGAGCAGATGGAGAACGTGCGCTCTCAGGTGGCTATCGTAGCGCGTGAAAACTACTCCAACCCGCCCGCTCATGGCGGTGCGATCGTCAGCGAGATTCTGCACGATGCCGAGCTTTCCGCCCTGTGGCGTGAAGAGCTGACCGAAATGCGCGACCGCATCAACACGCTGCGCCGCGACTTCGTCGAAGCCTTGAAGCCCTACGGCTTGGATGAAAAGTACGCTTGCGTGGCCGAACAGCGCGGCATGTTCTCCTACACCGGCTTGACGCCGGAACAGGTCGACCGTCTGCGTGACGAGTTCGGCATCTACATGGTTCGCTCTGGTCGTGCCAACGTGGCGGGCTTCTCCCACGAGAACCTTCCCTACCTCGCCAAAGCAATTGCGGCAGTTAACGACTAATACATCGCATGCCGTCACAGCGCCCAGGCCATCGCCTGGGCGTTTTTTTTGGTCACCCACAAGAAAAGCCATAAGGTTATCAACCCTTTGGCCAAGGTTGTGTACAATTGCGCCTTCGCCGCCAGAGCCTGGGGCGCCCGTGCGGCGTCCGATACAACGCAGCGCTTGACCGATCAGTCAAACTTTCGGCACACTCAGCGTAGCCTTGTATACAACACACCATAACCAAGAGGCATATCATGGCGGCTGCCGGCACTCACTACCCGTGGTACAAAAAGGAAGATACCGACGCATTCTTTGCGCTCTTTCAAAACAATATCGCTAACTTCGTCATCATCGCGATTACGATGTTAGGGATGGGTTTTCCCACGTCGATCGTCTATGGTCAGGTGCTGCCCGGCGCCGCCGTCGCGGTGATGGTCGGTAACTTCTACTACGCCTGGAGCGCCGCCAGGCTCGCACGCAAAGAGAACCGCAGCGACGTCACCGCCCTCTCCTACGGCATTTCGACCCCCGTCATGTTTGTGTTTCTGTTTGGCGTTCTCCTGCCTGCCAAACAGCTCACCGGCGATGCGGAACTCGCATGGAAAGTCGCCGTAGCGGCCTGCTTCATCAGCGGCGCCATCGAAGCGGTGATTAGCGTCATCGGCCGCTGGGTACAGTATCACCTACCCCGTGCCGCCATGCTGGGCGCCGTCGCAGGCGTAGCCTTGACCTTCATTGCCGGTGAAATGCTGTTCAAAACGTTGGAAATGCCGGTCATTGGCCTGCTGGTGCTAGGGATCATCATCGTTGGCTTGGTGGCCCGCGTCAGCATGCCTTTCAAACTACCGACATCGCTGTTCGCCATCGTGGTGGGAACGGCCATGGCCTATCTGATCGGCGACGCTGGCAGTGAACGCTTCAGCGATGCGTTCACGCATCTCGGCTTTTATCCGCTACTCCCCAACCTTGCTTGGTTCGAAGGGCTAGGCCTGCTGTTCACCGGCATGCTGGCCGTGTTGACCGTGGTACTGCCCATCACGCTCTATAACGCCATCGAGACGATGAACAACGTCGAAGCCATGGAGGCCGCTGGCGACAAGTACGACGTGCGCGAGTGCCAGGCAGTGGATGGTGCAGGCACCATGATCGGCGCGTTGTTTGGCGGCGTGTTTCCTACGACGGTATATATCGCCACGGTGGGCGCGAAATGGATGGGCGCAGGGCGCGGCTACAGCCTGCTCAACGGGGCGGTTTACGCACTAGCGACCATGTTCGGGCTCATTGCTGCGCTGGCCGCCATCATCCCCGTCTCCGTCGTCGCTCCGATTTTGGTATTCGTCGGCATGTCGATGATTGCAACGGCGTTCCAAGCCAACGACACGCGCTACTACCCAGCCATTGCGCTGGCCATGCTGCCCTACTTCGCCAACTACGTCATGACCCGTTTCAACCGAGGAGCGGGCGAAGTGGTGAGCGACATTTCCAGTGCCATCGTCGTAATGGGCCAAGGCGCCATGTTCATGGCCATCTTCCTGGGTGCCATGACCGTTTCGGTGATCGACCATCAATTTCGCCGAGCAGCGGCCTTCGCCGTAATTGCCGCAGGCTTCTCGTTCGTCGGTTTGATGCATGCCCCCAAACTGGCCTTCAACGCCGCGCCGGAGTTCGTCATGGGCTATTTGGCGATGGCGTTACTGTTCGTCTACTTCTCGTTTCAAGAAGCCCCTCATAAGCGCTGATTCAATGCGAAACTCCCGCCTGCCGATGCGGGCGGGAGAGAATGCGCTTCAACACGAACCACGCCGTCAGCCCAGCCAGCAAATTACCTATGGCAGCGCCTGCGGCCAGGCCTGTCCAGCCAAATAGCTGCGCGCCCAACCATAGGCAGGGCAAGTAGCAGATGAACAGCCGTGCGCTCGACAGCAGCATGGCCCGCAGCGGCCAGCCCAGCGCATTACCTGCCGACACCACCAGCATGCACACTCCCAGTGCTGCGTAGCTGGGCAGCAGGAAACGGATCAGCAGCGCTAGCTCACTCTGCACCTCGGGATTACCCGCCAGCGCCATCGCCACCCAAGGCGATGCCAATGCAAGCAGGACTCCCAGGCTCAACTGCCAAATCACGGCCACTTTCAGCGCCAAACGAAGCAGCCGTTGAATTTGCCCCCAGTCGCCCGCGCCGTAGCAGCGCCCCAACCAGGGTGGCAGCGACATGGTCATGGCAAGAATCACCATCAGTGACAGCGTCTCAAGACGACTCGCCAACCCCCATGCCGCTACTTGGGTATCCCCTAAGCCCGCTACGGCGGCAATCGCCAGCATGGCGGCCAAAGGTGGCATCAATTGGCTGACCATGGCCGGCGCCGCAATACCCATGAACGGTCGCCACGAGCGTTTCGCTTCCCGGCCAATGCCGTCGGTGGTGGCCCACTGACTTCGATGCAGCTTTCGCCCCGTCAGCAGCAACCCCACAGAAAATGCCACTGCAGTCGCCCAAGCCGCGCCTGGCAGGCCCCAGCCGTCCCAACTACCTACACCAAAAATGAATAGCGGATCCAGTGCCAGGTTGACGAGGCTACTGACGACCATCATCTTCCCCGGCATACGGGTATCCCCATGAGCACGGAAGACGCTGTACATGAAATAGAGCACGGCACCTAGCCACGCAGCTAAAAGCTGTGGCCCCCAGTAAGCGCGAATGTAGGCCAACGCCGTGTCGTCCGCGCCTAGCAATTGAAACAGCGGCACCTGTAACCACCATAACACGAGACCTAAACACGCAATGACCGCCCCACCGGCCATGAGCACTAGGCAGGAGAGCCGTTTGGCTCTGGCGTGCTCCTCTGCGCCCAGCGCTCTAGAGATCAGCGCGGCAATGGCGATCCCCATTCCCACCTGGATGCCGATAATCAAAAACGATAGCGGAAACGTAAACGACTGAGCCGCCAGCGGCGCAGTGCCCAAACGTGCGATAAACGCACTGTCCACAAGCTGAAAACCCAATAGCGCCAGCACACCAATGGCCATTGGCCACGTTTGCCGCCATAGGGTTATCGCCAACTCGCGTTGTTGCATGACAGCTGCCAAAAACGGACTCCTTAGCGTCACAAAACTAGAAAGACTAAACGCAAAAAACGCCACCACCCGTGAAGGTGGCGGCGTTCTGGACCGGTATCGCTTACTGGCGAATACCTTCGAACGTCACGTAGAGCTCGACTTCATGCATGGCTTCCGGAAAATCGCTCATGTCGATACCGAAATCGCCCAAGGTCAGCATCGTGCTGCCCTCGAAGCCTGCGCGGTAATTGCCCCAGGGGTCTTCACCTTCGCCCATTAGCGTGACCGGCATCTCGATCTCTTGCGTTTGGCCGTGCAGCGTCAACTCACCCGTGACGACGCCTTCGTTGTCGCCCGTTGGTTCGAAACCGGTCGACGTGAAGGTCGCCGTGGGATATTCGCTGGCGTTCAGGAAATCACCGCTCAGGATGTGACGATCGCGCTCTGCATGGTTGCTGTTCAGGCTATCTACCTGTACTTCCATCTCAACGGAAGATGCGGCTAGGTCGTCAGCGTCGTAGGAGAACTGGCCGTCGAACTCTTCGAAGCTGCCTAGAATGTAGGAAAAGCCTAGGTGGTTAATTTTGAATTGAACGAAGGCGTGCTGGCCTTCCGTATCAATTTGATAATCAGCGGCCTGTGCTTGGCTCAGGGGAACCAGCGCAGCTGCCGCGACCGCTGCTGCCATTACGCTTCTCTTCATCATAATGTCCATCTCCTTTCTTTCCTTATGGGCACTGCCAGCAAAGTCACTTCATGCCGTAACAGCGTTCAAAAAGTGTCGAATATCTCAATGATCTGTCTTGCTATAACGCGGATTCATCATCCTGCGTAACGTAGCATGGCGATAACGGTAGTGATGCACCAATGCGATCACCGCATGACCACCCGCTAGCACCATGAGTGCAAGCGCGCTGTACCAATGAACCTCACCGGCCAAACTGGCTTGGTTGGGCAAGTCGTATAGCACTGCAGGTACTTCAAACCAGTCGAATACGCTGATGCCGCGCCCGTTGGCGGTGGAAATCAAATAGCCGCTGGTCAAAACCAGCAGTAATAAAACGTAGAGCGCGATATGCCCCAGATGGGCGGCCAGCCGTTCAAAACGACGACCCTCTGCCGCAGGCGTGGGTTGCGCGAAACGCCACGCCAATCGGCCTATGGTCGCCAGTAGTAACAAAATACCGATCGAGCGGTGAACCCATGGCCCTTGGTTGTACCACGGGTCGTAGTAACCCAACCCGGTCATCCACCAGCCCAGTATGAACAATCCAATGATCGTCAGGGCGCTGAGCCAGTGAAAAAGAATACTAATGACACCCCAACCGCTGCGCGTGTTCCGCAACATCCTTGATTCCCCGTGTAAAACTGCTCGCAAGTGGCTGCCCGCTCGTTTCGTTAAGAGCATACCGTCTCACCGGCCAAAACTCTGCTGAAAAAAGCAGAATACATCGTTCGTAAAAACCATTGGTTACGTCGCTAACGGCTTGCCCCCTTCCTCACGAAAGCGCATCGATACGCCAACATTTTGCACCTTAGACGAAAGTTTAAAAAATCGAACAAAACCAGCAATTTTAATCAATTTTACAATTTGTTTAGCGCGCTTATTATTAGCGCACGTTCTGACACGACACGTCACCACGTCAAAGAACACGTTCCATTATCTATAGAGAGTATGACACATGAAAAAATTGACCCTTATTTCTGCCATTGCCATGACGTTGACCTCCACTGCCGCGCTCGCTGAGCAAGGCTCTGCGGAACTCAATGAGATCGTTCATGCTAGCTCCGCGGTCCATCACAGCGCTGACAGCCTGAAGATGACGCCTGCAGACCTGACACTGGTAAACGGCGACGCTGCCAAAAACCGTGTCTCTGAGCCTCACTCCGAAGCGACGTCTGCCAACCGTGGCGACAGTCAAATCGCACAGTCTGACCTGCCGCATCGCAATGCTTCCTAAGCATCGCTTAGGTAATTAGGTAAAAAAAACCCACCGGCAGGTGGGTTTTTTTATTGAGACGCGCCTTGCAAACTCAGCGCGCCGCTAGCGCATCCAAGCCACGAGCCAAGTCCCGTTGGATGTCCTCTTGGCTCTCTAGTCCTACCGCTACGCGAATGAGCCCCGGCGCAATGCCTGCTGCCTCTTTCTGTGCGTCTGAAAGACGGCCATGGGTGGTCGTCGCCGGATGGGTAATGGTGGTTTTGACATCACCCAGGTTACCCGTGATGGAAAGCATACGGGTGGCATCAATGACCTGCCACGCACCCTCTTGCCCTCCTGTGACTTCGAACCCCAACACCGCGCCAAAGCCCTGCTGCTGCTGTTTCGCCAGCGCATGCTGAGGATGGGCTTCCAACCCACTGTAATAGACGCGGTTCACCGCCGGATGTTGATCGAGCCAGCGCGCAAGCGTCAGTGCATTGTCACAGTGCGCTTTCATACGCAGCGACAACGTTTCCAACCCTTTGGTGAAAATCCACGCGTTGAACGGACTCATGCAGGGCCCGCAGGTACGCACCACCCCGAAGACTTCCTCTAACACATCGTGCTTACCGACGACCGCGCCACCCACGGCGCGCCCCTGTCCGTCCAGGTACTTAGTCGCAGAGTGAATGACCAAATCGGCACCCAGCGCGATTGGCTGCTGCAGAGCGGGGGTCAAAAAGCAGTTATCAATGGCAAGCAGCGCACCACTGCGTTTGGCAAGCGCTGCTAGGGCCGGGATATCTGCCACTTCAGAAAGCGGGTTAGAGGGGGTTTCGGCAAACATCAGCTTGGTCTTGGGGCTGATTGCCTCCTCCCAAGCAGCAAGATTGGATAGTTCCACATAGCGTGTGGTGATTCCGAACTTACCCAAATACTTATCGAACAGGCTGACCGTAGAGCCAAAGAGAGAGCGGGAAGCTACGATTTCATCTCCCGCCGATAGCAACGCCAGCGCCGTCGAAAGAATCGCCGACATACCGGAGCTGGTGGCCACACAGCGCTCGCCGCCTTCCAGTGCTGCTAAACGACGCTCAAAGGTGTGAACGGTCGGGTTGGTGAAGCGTGAATACACGTTGCCTGGCTCTTTTCCGCCAAACTTGCGCGCCGCCTCGGCAGCACTTTCATACACAAAGCTCGACGTGGGGAAAATCGGCTCCGCGTGTTCTTGCTCGAACGTGCGGTGATGCCCCGCCCGAATGGCGAGCGTTTCCAGCGACCACTCATCCTGATGGCTATCGTCGTGCATGGCAGAGCCCCTTATTCCAACCGCGATATCAAAAAGCTGCACATTCAATGTGCAAAAAACTTAGGCATAACGCCTGCGGGCGAACCGCACCGCAGGCGTCGACGCTCAATCGTCCAGATCATCGTCTTGATTATGCATATCGACCAAGGCGTGGTCACCCGCGCTCTGATCTTTTGCCGCATCGTTACGGCTCGCCTCTAGAACGGCGAGATACGCGTCGTCGATGTCGCCCGTCACGTAGTTACCATCGAACACCGAGCAGTCGAAGGCCTCCATGTCTGGGTTGACTTCCCGACAGGCGTCTTTCAAGTCTTCTAGATCTTGATAGAAAATGCGGTCTGCACCAATCAACTGCCCCACTTCGTCCTCGGTACGACCATGGGCAATCAGCTCGGAAGCTGCTGGCATGTCGATCCCATACACGTTGGGATAGCGCACGGGCGGCGCAGCGGAGGCAAAGTAGACCTTACGCGCACCGGCATCCCGCGCCATCTGAATGATCTGCTTGCAGGTGGTGCCGCGCACGATGGAGTCGTCCACTAGCAGAACGTTCTTCCCCTTGAACTCCACATCAATGGCGTTCAGCTTTTGGCGCACCGACTTTTTACGCTGAGTCTGGCCCGGCATGATGAAGGTACGGCCAATGTAGCGGTTCTTCATAAAGCCTTCGCGGTAGGTCACGCCGAGATGTTGCGCCATCTCCAGTGCCGAGGTTCGCGAGGTATCGGGGATGGGAATAACCACATCGATATCGTGGTCCGGCCACTCGTTCAAAATACGGTCACCCAGCTTGCGACCCATCTGCATTCGGGTGCCGTACACGTAGGCACCGTCCAGAATGGAGTCGGGACGGGCGAGATACACGTGCTCGAAAATGCACGAGCGCAGCTGCGGGCGATCCGCACACACCTGGGTGTGCACTTGCCCCTGCATATCGACGAAAATCGCCTCGCCGGGAGCCAGATCGCGTTCGAGTTCGAAGCCACCGACATCCAACGCCACGGATTCAGAAGCAATCATGACCTCTTGGCCATCGGCGTCTTGACGGGTACCGAAGACCACCGGACGGATACCGTGGGGATCACGGAACGCTACCATGCCAAAGCCATTGATGATCGCGACCGCCGCGTAGCCGCCTTTGCAGCGCCGGTGCACTCTACGAACCGCATCGAAGATATCTTCTGCTTCCAGGTGCAGCCCCTGCTTGCCCAGTTCGTGGGCAAACACGTTCAGCAGCACCTCGGAATCAGAGCTGGTATTGATATGACGAAGGTCGGTGGAGAACAGCTCCTGCTTCAACTGCTCGGAGTTGGTCAGGTTGCCGTTGTGAGCCAGCGCGATGCCGTAAGGCGAGTTGACGTAGAAAGGCTGCGACTCCGCCTCACTGGAGGAACCAGCCGTGGGATAACGAACGTGCCCAATCCCTAAATTGCCCTTGAGGCGTGCCATGTGGCGAGTGTGGAAGACGTCACGGACCAAGCCGTTACTCTTGCGCAGTAGGAAGCGTCCCTCGCTCCAAGTCATCATGCCGGCAGCGTCCTGGCCCCGATGCTGAAGTACGGTCAGGGCATCGTAGATTCCCTGATTTACCGCCTGCTTGGCCAGAAGGCCTACTATACCGCACATTCCAGTTACCTCGCTTTGATACCATGGCTTACGGACGCAAGCCCGTACGTTCATCTAACTGACAAACACTGGCGCCGTGACCCGGCGCCAGCGAAGAATTTTCAAGCAACGCCCTACTGCGCGTCCGTCTCCACCTCCGGAGCGCCACTGGTGGGTAGCGTTGGCTGCGCACGGCGCAGCTCGGGCAGCGAAATATCGCGCAGTGACTCTGGGGGCGTTGGTAATTCACGCTCCCACTGGTCGAGCTGACTAACCGCCCAGTCGCGTAGCTCGACGAAGGTAGGCCTCAGCGAGGCCTGTTGCCACGCCTGGAGTTCCGCCAGGGGCGTCAAGGTAATCAGGACCGTCGCTACCAGAAGAATGACCGCCCCTCGTGCGATACCAAACGCAGCGCCCGCAAACCGGTTCAACAACCCCATGCCGACCCACTCGACGGCCGCATGCACCACGCGAATGACGATGCCACATAACAAGATGACGGCAAAAATCACCAGGACGAACGCCAACACCAAGCGGGCATCGAAGCTATCGATAAAGCCACTCATTAGCTCGGCGACGGGCTCAGCCAGCACACGAGCTACCATCAGCGCCACCACCCAAGCGGCCAGCCCCAGCGATTCGCGCACGAAACCACGCACGAACCCGGCCAGCATGGACAGCCCCAGAACCGCTAGAAACAGTGCATCAATCCAGGTCAAGGCCATGGTCAATCTCTAACTCGCACAAGCAGGCCCTGGACATTGATCCGCTGCTTGATCAGGGCCATGGCTGCCTCGCCATCTTCGGAGGTGGCATAAGGGCCAACGAGTACGGTAGTCAGGTTGTTGTCTCTGGCCCGCTGAAAGACACTGAATCCTTCGCCACTGAGCTGGTCGCTGATGCGTTGGGCATTGGCGGTATCGCCAAAGCTGCCTACCTGAACGGCCCACTCCCCTTGCTGCTGAGCGGCCGGACCGGAAGAAGCACTACTGCTGCTATTGCCGCTGCTGCTATTACGACTCTCATTGGCGGCCACCAGCGCAGCGATGGGGTCGTCTTGCGGTGGAGAGGCAGGTTCCGGCGCTGGTGACGAGGACATCGATTCGGAAGGAGCCTCTTGAGTCGACGACGCTTCGGCGCGCACGACCTGATCGGTTTGCGGTGCACGAGGCATCTCGTCAATCGGCTCTTCGAGCTCTTCGTCTGTCTCGACGGGGTCGGAGGGAGCGGGCGTCGAAATGGATTCGGGCATTTCCGGTGCGGGCACGTCCTGACGGACGACATCCACGGGCTGCTCGATGACAAAGGTTGGCTGAGGGCGCTCTTCACGCGGCGCAGGATCACTCATTAGCCATGGAACAACAATGGCCAGCAGCGCCAGCAGTATCACGATGCCACTAATGCGTTCCGTTTTACCGTATTTCATATCCCTCTCCATCAAGCTTAGCGCGCTCGCAACGTGGCTTGCGGCAGCGGCATCGCCAGCAACTCAGCGACCGTAAAGAACGAGCCAGTGGCCAGCACGCGGTCCTCGGGGGTGAGCTGCTTGGCCAGCTTGGCAGCTCCCGCCGCGGGGGAGTCGGCGCAATCATACACGTGTCCGCCGAGCGACGTAATACGTTCGGCTAACTCCGCTGCGGTGCGGCCACGCTCCCCGTCAAGGCTCACGCACACCCAGTCGGTCACTCTGGGCAATAGGGCTTGAATGACGCCGTCGGCATCCTTGTCATTCAACATGCCGATGAGCGCCCACTGCCGACCGCCCTTGGGCGGTGCCGGTAAGCGCCTAGCGACATACTGCGCGGCATGAGGGTTATGGCCCACGTCCAGACACCACTGGCCCACCCACTGCATGCGCCCGGATAGCGTGACCGTGCGAAGCGACTTGCGCACGGTATCGACCTTGAGAACGATACCGGCCAGCGACAGCGCTTGCAGCGCCGTGGCGGCATTATCGATCGGCAAACCTGGGTCTGGCAGGCCATCCAACGAGAGCGTAGCGCCATCTGCCGCCAATCCATGCCAACACCAGGTCGCGCCTGCCACGTCGCCAGCGCTGTGGCTAAACGCGGCTCCCAGCGCATAGGTTTGAGCTGCGATACCAATCGCGGAATCCAATACGCTGGCAGGTAGCGCCTGACTTCCGAGCACTGCCGGTTTGAGCGGGCGAAAAATCCCCGCTTTCTCACGGCCAATCTGCTCGATATCAGTACCGAGAAAGTTGGCATGATCCAAGGCAATGGTTGTGACGATCGCCACGTCTGCATCGATGATATTCACCGCGTCCAGACGACCGCCCAGCCCCACTTCCAGCACGGCCAGGTCCAACTCGGCCTGAGCCAAGCACCACAACGCACAGAGCGTACCGGCTTCGAAGTAAGTCAAGCTGACGACAGGCGCTTGCAGGCGGGCGTTTTCTACCTGCTGAAAGCCCTCTACCAAGCGTTTATCGCTGGCTTCACGACCTTCGAGCGTGACGCGCTCGTTGTAGCGCAACAGATGAGGAGAGGTGTAGGTGCCCGTACGCCAGCCGTGTGCACGCGCCAGCGAATCGATCATGGCAAGGGTCGAACCCTTGCCATTGGTACCCGCCACCGTGATGACCCGTTTGGCAATGGGGCGATCCAGCAGCCCCATGCGTTTGGCCACTAAAGAGACGCGCTCCAACCCCATATCGATCCCTACGGGATGCAGGGTTTCCAGGTGATGAAGCCATTCCGCTAACGTGTTAGGCATTGCGAGACGCGTCATCGCTCGGTGCAGCGCGTACGTCCGCTTTGGCCCCACCGCTAGCCGGTGACTCGAACGCGTCTGCCAACGGTTCTTCGTTGACGACCGGCTCGATAACCTCGGCGTCCGGCTGCTCGCCTTTCGAGGGGTTAGCGCTGTGGTGCGTCAATTTACGCAGCACACCGCCTACTCGCTCACGCATGTCATGACGATGAACGATCATGTCGACCGTGCCATGCTCCAGCAAGAACTCGCTGCGCTGGAAACCTTCTGGCAGGGTTTCACGGACGGTCTGCTCGATGACTCGGGGGCCCGCGAAACCAATCAGCGCATTGGGCTCGGCAATGTTCAAGTCGCCCAGCATCGCCAAAGAGGCCGATACGCCGCCAAATACAGGATCGGTCAAGACTGAAATATAAGGAACGCCTGCCTGCTTGAGCTTCTCGAGCGCCGCCGACGTTTTTGCCATCTGCATCAGCGAGAACAGCGCTTCTTGCATGCGCGCGCCGCCTGACGCTGCAAAGCAGACCAGCGGAATGCCCTCTTCCAATGCGATGGTCGCCGCGCGAACGAATTTCTCGCCCACGACGGCGCCCATGGAGCCGCCCATGAAGGTGAACTCGAACGCCACGGCAACGACCGGCAACCCATCCAGCTCGCCACGCATTGCTACCAGCGCGTCTTTTTCGCCGGTCTCTTTTTGCGCCGCCGTCAGACGATCCTTGTACTTCTTAGAGTCGCGGAACTTGAGGCGATCGTTCGGCTCGATCTCTGCCGCGATCTCTTCGCGCCCCTGTTTATCCAGGAACCAGTCCAAGCGTTTGCGCGCCGTCAGGCGTAAGTGGTGCTCACATTTGGGGCATACGCTGTGATGCTTCTCTAATTCAGGCAGGTAGAGAACGGCTTCACACTTGGGACATTTACGCCAGAGACCGTCGGGCACGCTGGCACGACGGTCTTTACGCTGGATACGCCCCATGGAGGGCACGATCTTGTCTAACCAGCTCATATCAAAAAGGCTTCCGTGTACGTCAAGGCTTGGCCACGCCAAGCCTGATGAGTGTCGTCAATCAAATCAGTGTAGACGATGAGGGAACGCGCTTAGGCGTCCATCGCGGTGCGCATTTCTGCCAGCACGCTTTTTAACTGCCCGGCAATCGTTTCAGGGGCGTCGACGCTATCAGCAATACGGTTCACCAATGCACTGCCCACGATCACGCCGTCGGCGACTTTCGCCACCTCGGCAGCCGTCACACCGTCGCGAATACCAAACCCAACGCAAAGCGGTAAATCGGTCATATCCCGCAGCGGCGCAAGGTGCTCGGCCACGTCTTCAGCGTTCAACGTGGCCGCACCGGTGACACCTTTCAGCGAAACATAGTAAAGGTAGCCCTCACCGTGGGCGCATATTGTAGCGGCACGGGCGTGGGAAGTGGTAGGCGCAACCAGGAAAATCGCAGCCAAGTCCCGGGCTTTCAACAGCGGACCGAACTCTTCGGCCTCTTCAGGCGGCATATCCACTACCAGCACGCCATCCACCCCAACGCTTGCGGCCTTGTCGGCAAACACTTCGTAACCGATGCGCTCGATGGGGTTGAGATAGCCCATCAAGACGATGGGCGTCGTGGTGTCGGTCTGGCGGAATTCGGCCACCATGTCCAGCAGATCGACTAATCGGGTGCCCTGTTTCAGCGCCCGCTCGCAGGCTTTCTGAATCACCGGGCCATCGGCCATGGGGTCGGAGAACGGCACGCCTAGCTCGATCACGTCGGCACCCGCCTCGACCAGGGCATGCATGAAGCCCACTGTGTACTGCGGTGCTGGATCGCCTGCGGTGATGTAAGGAATCAGGGCTTTGCGGCCCTGCTGCTTCAATTCTGAAAAACGCTGGTCAATACGATTCATGCTCGCCCTTAAAACTCGATGCCGTCGATTTTCGCAACGGTCATGATGTCTTTATCACCACGACCCGAGAGGTTCACCACGATATGCTGATCCGGACGCATGGTGGGAGCCAGCACCTTGGCATGGGCCAACGCATGGGCCGACTCCAGCGCGGGCATGATGCCCTCCATGTGGGTCAATTCCCGGAACGCTTCCAGCACTTCTTTATCGTTGGCGGCAACGTAGTGCACCCGGCCCACGTCTTTCCACAGCGAGTGCTCGGGGCCAACGCCAGGATAATCCAGGCCCGCCGAAATGGAGTGAGTGTCCGAGACCTGCCCGGCTTCGTCGGACATCAAATACGTCCGATTGCCGTGCAGCACGCCGCGCGGCGCGTTCGATGACAGCGGCGCGGCGTGACGGCCCGTCTCGACCCCATCGCCACCGGCTTCCACGCCGTACATCGCCACGGCGTCATCCTCGACGAACGGGTAGAACAGCCCCAGCGCATTGGAACCACCGCCAACACAGGCGATCAGCGCATCGGGTAAGCGGCCGATTTGTTCCAGCGACTGACGGCGCGCTTCGCGGCCCACCACGGCGTTGAAATCGCGCACCAGCTGCGGATACGGGTGCGGCCCCGCCACGGTGCCAATGATGTAAAAGGTGTTGTCGACGTTCGTCACCCAGTCACGCAGGGCTTCGTTCATCGCGTCTTTGAGCGTCCGCGTCCCCGACTCCACCGGAATGACCCGTGCACCCAGCAGGCGCATACGGTAAACGTTGAGCTTCTGACGCTGCACGTCTTCCGCCCCCATGTACACGTCACACTCCAGGCCGAGGCGCGCGGCGACGGTGGCGGTAGCCACGCCGTGCTGACCTGCACCGGTCTCTGCGATGACGCGAGGCTTACCGGTTTTTTTCGCCAACAGCGCCTGACCAATGGTGTTGTTTACCTTGTGAGCGCCGGTGTGGTTGAGGTCTTCGCGCTTCAGCCAAATTTGCGCGCCACCCAGCGACGCTGACCAGCGTTTGGCGTGATACAGCGGCGACGGTCGACCCACGTAGTAAGCCAGGTCACGGTCGAACTCGGCTTGGAAATCCGGATCGTCGCGCAAGCTGAGGTAAATCTGCTCCAGCTCTTCCAGGGCAAAGCTAAGGGTTTCTGACACGAACCGGCCGCCGTAGGGCCCAAAATGACCACGGGCATCCGGCATTCGGGTCAGGTCGCTGAACTTGGTTTCAGTTGCTGAGACGGTCACAGGCATACCTCACAAGATCGCCAGAAAAGGCAAATGAATGAATAAGTGTCTGGCCCGCCCACGCCAAGGTGGGCGGCGCATCGAACAGGGCGTGCACGCAGGCGCGTCTAACGGATGGAGGCCTGCGTCACGTTGCGAACAAAAGCGGCCATCGACTCGGCCGCTTTCACACCGGGGGATGCCTCGATACCACCTGACACATCAACCGCATACGGTGCAACTTGGGTCACTGCAGCCGCGATGTTGTCGGCGGTCAGCCCACCCGCGAGAATAACAGGTTTTGCCAGGGTTGCGGGGATTCTAGACCAATCAAAGGTCTCGCCAGTTCCGCCCGGCACGCCAGGTCGATAGGCATCCAATAGCAGCGCTTGTGCACCGTCATAGATCGTGGCGGCGTCGTGTAAATCAAGCCCGTCGCGCATTCGCAGTGCTTTGATCCAGGGCCGTCCAAACTGCTCGCAGAATGCCGGCGACTCATCGCCATGAAACTGGATCAGATCCAAGTGCGGCAGGCACTGCTCGATGAACTCGACGGGTTGGTCGACGAAGAGCCCGACTCGCGTCACGAAGGCAGGCACCTGGGCGGCCAGCGCTGCCAGGGTGTCCGGCGTGACGCTGCGGCGGCTGTTGGGCCACATGACGAAGCCCAGCGCATCGACCCCCAGCGCGACGGCTTGAGCCACATCCCCTTGTCGCGTTAGCCCGCAAAACTTGATGCGTGTGCGCGTCACGTTAGGCGTCATGAAGACGTCTCCTGCTGCTGGGGGTTGGCTTGTTTAGAGAAGGTGAGCTGCCGACGTGCGGTCACTCGAGGGCTGTCGGGCAGCACGCGCTCGCCGGTCCACTCGCCGGTAAAGGCCAGCAAGTTCGGGCCTAGCGGCTCTTTGGGCAGCTCGAAACGCTCGTCGTAAAGAGAGTCGACGAAATGCAGACCGCAAGCGGGCGCGGTGACATCCCCTTTACGGCGATTTTTCAGCGCCAGCAGGCGCGCGATGTGGCCTTCATCCTGCACACCACGGCCCACACTGGCCAGAGCACCAGCGATGTTGCGAATCATATGGTGCAAAAAGGCGTTGCCTTGAATATCGATGACCACCAGCGGGCCGTAACGTTTCACTTCCACGAAGTGCATCTGCCGCCATGGGGTCTTCGATTGACACCCGGCCGCCCGAAAGCTGCTGAAGTCATGCTCGCCCACCAACGCTTGCGCTGCGCGGTGCATGGCGTCGGCGTCCAGCGGGTCACGGCACCAGGTCACATTGGCGCGTTCCAAGACCGGACGACTGATTTGGTTCAAGAAAATATAGCGATAGCGACGCGCCAGCGCGCCCAGGCGCGAGTGAAAGTCGTCGGATACTGGCTTTACCCAGCGTACCGCCACGTCTCTCGGCAGATTGGTGTTGGCACCAAAAATCCACGCTTTCTCAGTGCGCTGCACCGGCGGGTCGAAGTGAATCACCTGGCGGGTGGCGTGGACACCGGAGTCGGTGCGTCCGCTGGCGTGAATACGCACCGGTGCACCGGCCACTTTGGCCAGGGCATCCTCGATGGCCTGCTGAACCGAGGCCGCATGCTTTAATCGCTGGAAGCCGCAGAAGCGAGAGCCATCGTACTCCACGCCCATCGCCAAACGGCCCGCCAGCGGTTGTGTCTCATCAAAGTGGTAGAACAGCGTCATCGAGCCACGTCATTTGGAGAGTTTTGAAGGTTCGCTATTATCCCGACGTCGCGGCTCGAATGCCACCTCTTCAATCTCCCACTCCTCTTCGGGTACGCGACCTGGGCGCGCCATACTGCCCTCCTGTGTCCGGCTCGCTCCCGCGTGGCTCTCCGCTCCCTCCTCGTCGGCTGACGCCTCACTAGTCAGCGACGGCGGATGATAGTCGATGTAGTGCGCACGATCGTCATCCTGTGGCGACACCTGGGGAGACGCTGATAGCGGTGCCTCATCGCGCTCCTGCATCGGCGCGCTAAGCGACGCTTCCTCTACCGGCTCGGGCGTTTCTAGAAACGCGGCTTCCAGTGCGGCTTCGTCCTCTTCCGAGACGGCGGAGTCGTCACCCTCGTCGTCCTCGTCATGCTTGACGGCATAGTAGAAGTCGTCATTCTCATCGGCGTACCCTAGTTCCCGGTCGCCCGTCTCGTGATCACCTGCGTCATACTCATCGCTGGCGTCTTCACGCTGCGCTTCTCGTTTTGAGTCATCACGCACGGCGCTGGCGAGTTCCTCACTGTCGACGTCGTCACTCGTGTCGTCGGCTGGGGGGGGCTCGCGGCGCTCAGGCGCGCTTGTGTCTTCAGAGGGAGACGTTTCCTCGTGACTCGGCGGCACAGCACTCTCGGTGAGCGGCGGCGTATACAGCGACGCCTCGGGCGCCACCGGCTGCGCCGGTGAGGCGGCAGACGAAGACGCGCTCGGCTCGGTGCGCTTGGGGGGCGTCATCTCGGCGGCGCCCATGCCTGCGGGCGTGGGCGCATCCTCCCACTGGCGCTCACGGCGCTTACGCGACCACACCAAGGCACCAAGCAGCAGGGCCAGGGCCACGCTGGCAAGCGGCCACTGATACTGCTCCAAACGTTCGATCACGCCAGTGCTGGCGGCGTTAGAGGGCGTCTCCAAGGCGGCAGGCGCCGAGGCCGTTTGGGTGTCGATGTCGGTCGAGCTGGGGTCTGCCGTGCGGGCTTCTGCCGCCGCCAGCGCTCGTCGGGTCTCCTGCTGAGACGCATTGAGCGCCTCGGTCAATGAGGCGACTTCCTGGCGTAGCGCTGCCATCTCGGCGCGCATCGCCTCGCGCTCGTCGAGCACGGTTTGCAGCATGGCCTGACTTTCCAACAGCTGCTCGGCTAGATCGTTGAGGGTCAACCCTGCCAGCTCGCCCTCTTGCACGGTCGCCACAGGCGCGCCGTCGGAAGAGGCAGCGTCAGGCGGCGTAGATGTAGAAGCCGACACGTCGCTGGCCGTCTCTGGTGCCGGCTCAGGTGCCGAGGCATTGGTCGAGGGCTCTGCTGCAGAGGGCGCGCTAGATGACGAGCGCATCGACTGAATCGCTTGGGCGGCTTGGGCTGGCGAGCGCGCCATCAACTGCTCTCGGCTGGGCACGGCGAGTGTCTGGCCTGCACGCATGTCGTCGACGTTGCCGGTGGGGAACGCAGACGGATTCGCCTCGACCAGCGCCACCATCATCTGCTGAACGCTGACGTCCGCAGGTTTGATACGGGCTGCCACGCCCCAAAGCGTGTCACCGCTGGCCACATAGGCGATGTCACGGGCGGCGCTGGCGGGCCGGGCCGCCGCCGCTGACGGCGCAGACGAAGAGGCCGAAGAAACCGACGATGAGGACACCGCCGCAGGCGACGGGCTGGCGGCATAGTTGGGTGGGTCGAATAGAAGCGTCAGCGCTTCCGTGCGCCGCCCATCTGGCGTCGTGATGGTGATCAACAGGTCCAACCACGGCTCGTTGACGGCTTGATCGGAACGGAGTACTAGTCGCGCGCCTGAGGGCAGGCGTTGAAGCTCGGTGCGCACGCTCGCGGCGAGAGGAGTCCACTCCAATCCCAGCGCGCTGAAGGCGGAGGGGTCAGCAATGGTTACACGTACGTCGTCCAGCGACACATCGGCAGCCTCTACGAGCGGCACACTGGCATCTAAAGGCGCTTGCAGCGGTGAGTTCACGGTGGCTTGCCCCAGCCCTACGGCCAGCGCCAGCGGACTCACGGCGCTCAGCGGCAGCCACAATAACCATGCCAGCTTTTTATTCATGTCGGCCCCTACTGCCTGCGATTCCCTTGCCCCATGGCAAGATCACTCTTTCCTGCCATGAGATATGTTAGTTCGTTCTTATCATAACGTATTTACCATGACGCCATCTTCAACGCATCCCTTTGAATGAGTACGCGGCTTAGCCACTTGCATCAGCGCAAAAAAAGGGGAAGCTGCGAACAGCTTCCCCTTCTTGTCTAGCGCTCGGTCATCCGCGTCATGAGCGGCACCGATGGCGCGACGACTTACTGCTCGCGCAGAATTTTCAGCATGCGCTTGAGCGGCTCAGCGGCACCCCACAGCAGCTGGTCACCCACGCTGAACGCTGAAAGGTATTCACCGCCCATTTTCAGCTTGCGCAGGCGGCCTACCGGCACTTGCAGCGTGCCCGTGGCGGCTGCAGGCGTTAGACCCGCAATGGTGGCGTCTTTATCGTTGGGGATGAGCTTGACCCACTCGTTATGCTTGGCAATACGCTCTTCGATCTCATCCAGCGGCACGTCTTGCTTCAGCTTGATGGTGAACGCCTGGCTGTGCGAGCGCATGGCACCGATACGCACGCAAAGGCCATCGATGGGGATCGGGTTGTTTTCGAGACCCAGAATCTTGTTGGTTTCGACGCTACCTTTCCACTCTTCGCGGCTTTGGCCGTTATCCAGTTTGGTGTCGATCCACGGAAGCAGGCTGCCAGCCAGCGGCGCGGCGAAGTTATCGGTGGGGAAGTCGCCTCCGCGCATGGCCGCCGTCACTTTGCGGTCGATGTCCAGAATCGCGCTCGCCGGGTCGGCCAGTTCGCTGGACACGCTGTCACGCAGTTGGCCCATCTGGTTGAGCAGCTCGCGCATGTGCTTGGCACCGGAGCCCGACGCTGCCTGATACGTCATGGAGGTCATCCACTCGACCATATCGGCTTCGAACAGGCCGCCCAACCCCATCAGCATCAAACTAACGGTGCAGTTGCCGCCCACAAATGTCTTCGCGCCTTTGGCAAGCTGCGCGTCGATCACCTTACGGTTCACCGGATCGAGGACGATGGTGGCCTCATCTTCCATGCGCAGGGTGCTGGCGGCATCGATCCAGTAGCCTTTCCAGCCGTCGTTACGCAGGTCGCCGTAGACTTTCTTGGTGTAGTCGCCGCCTTGGCAGGTCACGATGACGTCCAGGGCTTTCAAGTCGTCTAGCGCAAACGCATCTTTCAGCGGAGGCACGTCCACGCCGATGTCGGGGCCCGGCTGGCCGACTTGAGAAGTGGTGAAAAAGATCGGCTCAATGCCGTTGAAATCACCCTCTTCCTGCATGCGCTGCATCAGCACCGAGCCAACCATGCCACGCCATCCCACGAAACCGACTTTCAACATGTGAAGTCCTCCAACTAAGAATGAGACCTATATTATACACACATATCAGACACGACGTCGGCCACCCCTGAGGGCAGCCGACATGTGCTGTTCAAACAAGCATTGAGGCGAATCAATTAGTTAGCAAGCTTTCTTTGTTACTCACCGCGTACAAAGGCGGCGAGTACCGCATCGCCCATCTCCACCGTGGACACACGGCGCGTGCCTTCAGAGGCGATATCGGCGGTGCGCAGGCCGTCGTCCAGCACACTGCCTACGGCGGCTTCAATACGCTCGGCCATCGCCGTTTCATTGAGCGAGTAGCGCAGCATCATCGCCACAGAAAGCATCATGGCCAGCGGGTTCGCGATGTTCTGGCCCGCAATATCCGGCGCGCTGCCGTGGCAGGGTTCGTACATGCCCTGCCCGCTCTCGTTGAGCGAGGCAGACGGCAGCATCCCGATGGAGCCGGTGAGCATGGCGGCAGCATCAGAGAGAATGTCGCCAAACATATTGCCGGTCACCACCACATCGAACTGCTTCGGTGCGCGCACCAGCTGCATGGCGGCGTTGTCCACGTACATGTGGGAAAGCTCGACGTCCGGGTACTCCGGCGCTAAGCGCTCCATCACTTCACGCCATAGAATGGTGACTTCCAGCACGTTAGCTTTATCCACCGAGCAGAGCTTTTTGCCCCGCTTTTGAGCCATCTCGAACGCGACGCGGCCAATGCGCTCGATTTCACTTTCGGAGTAGACATAGGTGTTGAAGCCAACACGCTCCCCGTTACGCTCTTCGATACCGCGCGGCTGACCGAAATAGATACCGCCGGTCAGTTCCCGTACGATCATGATATCCAGGCCCGCCACCAGCTCCGGCTTTAGGCTGGAAGCGCTGGCCAGCTGCGGGTAGAGCATGGCCGGGCGAAGGTTGCCGAACAGGCCAAGGTTCTTACGCAGCCCCAGCAGGCCTTTTTCCGGGCGCTTGGAGAGGTCTTCGAGTTTATCCCACTTGGGGCCACCCACTGCGCCGAGCAGAATGGCGCTGGCGGCTTTGGCTTTTTCCAGAGTTTCAGCGGGCAGCGGCTCGCCGTGAACATCATAGGCGGAGCCGCCCACCAAGCCCTCTTCGACTTCAATATCCAAGCCCGCTTCTTGGCAGGCTTTCAACAAACGCGCTGCCTGGGCCGCGATTTCGGGGCCGATACCATCACCGGGCAGCAGTAACACTTTATGAGTCATGCTTAATCCTTAGCACTTATAATTTAGGCACTTATAGCCCACTACTCAGTGAGCCAACGCTACGCAGGCTGGCGGAACAGCCACGGGCGCTGCTGGCGATGCTGCTCTTCGAAGCTGCGAATGGCGTCTTCGTCTTGCAGAGTGATGCCAATATCGTCCAAGCCGTTGAGCAGACAGTGCTTGCGGAATGCGTCCACGTCGAACTCAAGAATCTCGCCACTGGGCGTAATCACCCGCTGGTGCTCAAGATCCACGTCGAGCTGGTAGCCTTCGTTAGCTTCTACTTCAGCAAACAGGCGATCTACTTCTTCTTCCGCCAGAGTGATCAGCAAAATGCCGTTCTTGAACGCGTTGTTGTAGAAGATATCGGCAAAGCTGGGGGCAATCACTACTTTGAAGCCGAAATCTTCCAACGCCCAAGGCGCGTGCTCGCGAGAACTACCACAACCGAAGTTACGGCGCGCCAGCAGTACCTCAGCGCCCTGGTAACGCGGCTGGTTCAAGACGAAATCCGGATTCAGCGGGCGCTTCGAGCAGTCTTGCCCCGGCTGGCCTTCATCCAGGTAACGCAACTCGTCAAACAGGTTGACGCCAAAGCCCGTGCGCTTGATGGACTTCAAAAACTGCTTGGGAATGATCAAGTCGGTATCGACATTAGCGCGATCCAGCGGCGCGACCACGCCTTCAAAACGTTCGAACTTTTTCATAGCTTAGGCCTCCTGCGCGTGGGTGGCGTCGTTAGCGGGTAAGGTGCGTACGTCGACGAAGTGACCGGCAATGGCGGCGGCCGCTGCCATGGCAGGACTCACCAAGTGAGTGCGACCGCCATAGCCCTGGCGCCCTTCGAAGTTACGGTTAGAGGTAGACGCACAGTGCTCGCCCGCGCCCAGCTTATCCGCGTTCATGGCCAAGCACATGGAGCAGCCCGGCTCGCGCCACTCAAAGCCCGCTTCAATGAAGATTTTGTCCAGGCCTTCCGCTTCCGCTTGGCGCTTTACCAAGCCAGAGCCCGGTACGACCATGGCCAGCTTGATGGAATCGGCCACTTTGTTGCCCTTCGCCACTTTGGCAGCTTCGCGCAGGTCTTCGATGCGCGAGTTGGTGCAGGAGCCGATAAAGACTTTATCCAGTTTGATATCGGTGATCTTCTGGTTCGCCTGCAGGCCCATGTACTCCAACGCGCGGGCATGGCTGCGCTGCACGGTTTCATCCAAAGCGGCTTTGGGGTCGGGCACTTGGCCTGAAATACCGGTGACCATTTCCGGGCTGGTGCCCCAGCTTACCTGCGGTTCGATCTCTTCGGCTTTCAGCGTCACCACTTTATCGAAGTGGGCGTCCGCATCCGATACCAGGTTGCGCCAGTCGGCCACGGCGGCTTCCCACTGCTCTGCGGTGGGCGCAAAGGGGCGTTTAGCGAGGTAGTCGATGGTGGTGTCATCCACGGCAATCAGGCCCACGCGAGCACCCGCTTCAATCGCCATGTTGCACACCGTCATGCGGCCTTCCATAGAGAGCGACTCGATGGCACTGCCCGCAAACTCGATAGCGTAGCCTGTGCCACCAGCGGTGCCGATCTTACCGATGATCGCCAACACGACGTCTTTTGCGGTCACGCCCAGGCCCAGCTCGCCTTCGACGCGCACCTGCATGTTCTTCATTTTCTGCGCCAGCAGGCACTGGGTGGCCAAGACGTGCTCGACTTCCGAGGTGCCGATACCGTGGGCCAACGCGCCAAACGCGCCGTGGGTGGCCGTGTGGGAGTCACCGCATACCACGGTCATACCCGGCAGTGTGGCGCCCTGCTCAGGACCCACCACGTGCACGATGCCCTGGCGCGGGTCATTGATCTTGAACTCTTCGATGCCGTACTCGACGCAGTTGTCGTCCAGGGTTTGCACCTGAATGAGCGAGACCGGATCTTTGATACCGCTGTTACCCTCGGCGCGCTCTTTCACCGTGGTGGGCACGTTGTGGTCCGGCGTGGCCAGGTTGGCATCCAAACGCCAGGGCTTACGGTTCGCCAAACGCAGGCCTTCGAACGCCTGAGGCGAGGTCACTTCGTGGAGCAACTGGCGGTCGATGTAGATCAGCGCCGTACCGTCGTCGCGCTGCTTCACCAAATGCTGGTTCCAGAGTTTGTCGTAAAGCGTTTGACCTGACATGTGGCTCTCCTGGGCGGTGCCCTGCTAGTTCGTTATGGCAGCCTCTGCGTGCTGCTTCTATGGCATGCAAGGAGTGTTACGCGACTCGCGCATAAAAGCAATTCATGTTATTCATACTTTAGATTCCAAACAGGAATAGTAACCAGGGAGCCGCCCGTGGATACCCAAAGCCTGCAAGCCTTTCTCGCCGTGGCGGAAACCCAAAGCTTCTCCCGCGCTGCCGAACAACTCCATCTCACACAGCCCGCGGTCAGCAAGCGCATTGCCACGCTGGAAGACCTGCTGGGCACGCGACTTTTCGACCGCATTGGGCGGCGCATCGCGCTGACCGAAGCAGGCAACGTGCTGCTTCCCAACGCCCAGCGCATTCTGTTTACCGTGGAAGATAGCCGCCGCGCGCTGGCCAATCTCTCTGGTCAAGTGGGCGGAAAATTGACGCTCGCCACCAGCCACCACATTGGCCTTCACCGCCTGCCGCCGCTGTTAAAGCAGTACACCCAGCGCCATCCCGAAGTGGCGCTGGATCTGCATTTCCTGGATTCCGAACTGGCTTACCAGGGCGTGATGGACGGCACGCTGGAAATGGCCATCGTCACCCTGGCTCCCCACCCCGTTGAACAACTACAGGTCGTGGAGCTATGGCGTGACCGACTATGCTTCGTCTGCGCCAGCGACCATCCACTCGCCGACCGCAGTCGCAACAACGGCAGGCCTCTCAGCTTGTCAGAACTGTGTGAGGTAAACTGCATATTGCCGGGGGCCAAAACCTTCACTCGCACGCTGATTGGCCAACGCTTTGAGGAAGCAGGCCTCACCTTGCCCGTGAGCATGTCGACCAACTACTTAGAAACACTCAAGATGATGTGCGGCGTAGGGCTCGGCTGGAGCCTGCTGCCGGAAAGGATGATCGACAGCGAGCTGGTAGAGCTACCCGTGGACACCACGCCCATTCATCGCCCGCTCGGCTATCTGGTGCACACCAACCGAACGCTCTCCAACGCCGCGCGCAAGATGATCGAAGAGCTGGAGCACAGCCGCCAACCCGCCCACACGCATTAACGCTGGGAGCTTTCACTCTGGTGCATGGCCGCATTCGAGAGCACGGACGACGCGCGCCCGTCGGCTGAGCCCAACGCCGCGTCGACCATTGCCGCCGCCACGACGCGCACCTCGATCGGCCGTACCGAGCGCGGCAACCAACGTGACGCCGGAGCCATCAATACACTCGCCCACTTCTCCGCCAACCGCCCATCCTCTGGCCGCCCCAATAACAGCGAAGGCCGAGCAAAGAACACGCAGGGCAACCCCAGCGACTGAACATCCCGCTCCACCTCGCCTTTCACACGGTTATAAAACACCGAAGAGCGCGCATTCGCCCCGTGCGCCGTCACCACACCTAACCTGCTAACGCCCGCCGTTTTACACGCCCGCGCAAACGCCAGCACTAAGCCATGATCCACACGTCGAAACGCCGCTTTACTCCCCGCCTGCTTTTTCGTGGTGCCCAGCCCCACAAAGGCCACGGCACCGGCGGGCATACGCTCGGCGGCCTGAGCTTCTAACTGGTCGAAATCGAGCAGTGCAGGCTGGAGCTTGGAAGCGATAGCGTCGGTAAATTCACGGGTAAGATCCAGCTCACGACGGGTCATCACGATGACGCTCTCCACCTCCTCGCGCTTCGTAAGCTGAGTAACGAGCTGCTGGCCGATAGCGCCAGTAGCACCAAGAACGATGGCGGTGAGCATGGATTAACGTTTCCTTATGGTGTTAATGGCTTAAACACAGGATCATAACGGCACTGGCAGGCATAGAATGAGGTTGTAGCGCGTGGTAACGAGCGATTAGCGAGGCACCCGCGAGGCCGAGCCACCTCAATAAATAGCATGCAAGCGCTTACCACCCCCACCAACGCCATAAGGCTCGCATCGCCCGCCAGACACTACCCAGCATAGAGGGAAACAGGTTAGGAAAAACCAACGCCAACACCGAAAAGGTGACGATACAACCGATAAAGTAGCGACTGCTTAGAAAGCCACCCACATACATCAGCTGGCTGTTGGCCCACACCCACATAAGAACAGCCGTGGGCAAGGAAAAGAATAGCGAAACGAACAGGCTGATGAGCCTAGATTCGAGGGGGCCGCCTTGGTCGTGATGTTTTGACATTGATCGCCCACCGTCATGCACACCACAGGGCTTTCATGATGGCGTGCCGGAAAATGTATCCGCGTGACGCGGGGATTATGTGTTGGTACCCAAGAACCGAGACTTCACTTCCTCTGTCGGCACCATACAAGCATCTTTCTTACCAAAAAGCGCATAACGATTCCGAGCGA
Organism: Halomonas sp. LC1; assembly: GCF_030247125.1. Lineage (NCBI taxonomy): Bacteria > Pseudomonadati > Pseudomonadota > Gammaproteobacteria > Oceanospirillales > Halomonadaceae > Halomonas > Halomonas sp. LC1. Next base: position 92,794 of record NZ_JASSPG010000009.1, read on the forward strand.
ATAACTTGTAAACCGCATCTCTAATCGGCCTGGGCACAATTTTGAATACATAACAGAACCGCCACGGCCCTTTCAGGTCTTTCGCTATCTCCAGAGCCGCATCTGAAAGCACGTAACACTTACCAGCCTTGATAAGCACCAAGGTATCCATGCCCACATCGGGCATGTTGAAGCGCTGCGTGAGTTCCTGCGCCAACTCGCTCTGCATTGGGGTAAATGCAAAGGTTCCCTCTGGGTCTCGCTGGATGATGAAATTCACTGCGCCGTTACAGAAGTTGCAAACACCATCGAATATGACGATATGGGGGTTGTTCATAGGCTCCTGAAAGAACTTAGCGCGAGTGGTTTAGCGATTTTGGAATCGCTAAACGATGAAAACATGGTTTGGCCACAGCAGCCAGAGGTGCGTTACTCTTAGTGATTCCATAGCCTGAGAACTTTCACCACTCGCTCTTCCTCAAACACTTGGTAGACCAAACGATGCTGAATATTGATGTAGAGTGAATAGGCTTCCGCAAGATCACCAACGCGCTTCTCAAACGGAGGCGGCTTGCGAAATGGATCTTCTGCTTCCAGCGCTAACAGCTCCTGAACGTTGGATTTGAGGCCTCTAGAGGCCAACTTCTTGGAATCTCTCTAGGCTTGCTGGGTGTAAACCAACGTCCAGTCACCAGCCCAGCTCCTCAACATATTCCCCCTTAACGAACAGACTCCATCATACCGGCAGGAACAGTGCCCCCTGAATCGCAGACCAACCGTCCTCTGATACCAAGAGAGTCATCTGTTAATTTTCTTAAATTCGATGCCTTGTAATGTCTCAACATGACCATCTTCCCCATCAGCATATGATGCATCCCCTTTTAAATATAGAGTGTCATTTTTATGATATATCTTGAGCAACAATGTCTGATAATCAATAGCATCTCCCAACACAGGAGTGACTAAAGCAAATAAAAAGCCATCCCTACAGTAACCATTAATAGAATAGCTAAGAGTTTCTAGTTTACCACCCCTATTCTCTTGATGAATTAGCGTCCCAGAAATGGAGTCTGCATCTTGCCTTAAGTTTAAAATAAATCCAATTTTATCATGCCCATTAGTATCTTCCCATCGACCTTTGACTCTAACCCCCCTATACAGTTGACTTTTAACCCAGGGCAAAAAAACACCCACATATACCTGCCTAATAAAAAGAAAAACAAACGTAGCGATCAAACTACTAACAACACCTAAAAGTATTGGAGATATTTCTTTCATAAAACCCTCTTAACATTGATGATACAACCCAACAAGCGAGCCTTACATATCTATTTAAGCCATGCTAACTAAACAGCTCTAAAGTATCAATTTATCATTAGCCACCACTAAGAGCCAGATTACATATCACTTATTATTGTGCCCGCTCACTTTACCTTACCCACCACACTCTATTCATAAAATAGGCTTAGGTCACGTGCACATCAAAATTTTTGTGGCTTGGGTAGTTTGATGGTCGTGCGTTGAAGCCACTCGCGCATCTGTCATCTCCCTTACCCCGTCACTGCTTGCTACTAGCCTTCTCTCGCAAACCCGATTAGCCTGCTAACTCAACCAGTAAGGGATTGAGATGCAAGAGACGACGACGCGGCAGCGCTTGGCGGGGGTGTTGGTGCTGCTGGGGCTTTTGGCGCAGATAGTGGGGTTTACCGGGGCGGTGCCGACCGCGCTGGCAGTGAGCTATTTGCTGTGGGCGGCGGTGGCCCTGCTGTGGCGGGATATTCCCAAGCGTTCGCGCATTCAGGCGGGGGTGTTGATTGCCCTTGGCGTGGTAATGCTGATGGTGGCGCAAACGGTGTATGGCGCGGAGGTTAACTGGCCTGCCATGCTGCAAGGCAACGTGTTTGTAGCCACCATGCTGGTGGGTGTGAGCTTTATTTCGCTGATTGGCACCCAGGGCAATAAGCGCCCGCCGGGTAAACGGGTAACGGGTGCAGATGGCGTGCTGCGTACTTGGCTGGGGGTGCATTTCCTCGGCACGATTTTGAATCTTTCCACGGTGTTTATGGTGGGCGACCGCTTGGCTCGCCGTGCGCCGTTAACCACACCGCAGCTATTGGCGCTAAACCGAGGGCTTTCTAGCGCTGCGTTGTGGTCGCCCTTCTTTGCTTCTATGGCGGTGGTGATTGCCCTGGTGCCGTCTGTGCAGTACGCCCAGATTGCCGTGGTGGGTTTTCCGATTGCCATGCTCTCAGGGCTATTGACCACGCTAGAGCTGCGGCGGCGGTTTGATTTAACCGAGGTGGATGGCTTTTCGCTTTCGCCCCGTAGCCTGCTGATGCCTGCGGGCATGGCGGCGTTGGTGATGCTGTTTCACTTTTGGATCACGCCCTCGCTCACTATCGTCAGCATTATTACTTTTTTGCTGCCGGGGGTGGCGCTGTTAAGCAACCTGCGGGAAGGCCCACGCTTTACTCTGCGGCGCATTCGCCAGCACACAGTTACCCGCCTGCCCGCCATGCGTGGTGAAATTTCGCTGTTTTTGGCAGCGGGGTTATTAACATTAGGGCTTTCGACGTTGGTGGCTGCCGCTGCGGGCGATGAGTGGACGCTGTTCGCCCGCTTTGGCACGTGGCAGGCCATGGTCAGCTTTGCTGCCATTACGCTGAGCGCGCTGGTGGGGCTGCACCCGATTATTGGCGTTTCCGTGCTGGCGTCTGTTTTGGATTTAAGCGGAGGCGAGCAAACACTATTCGCCTTTGTGGCGTTAAGCGCCTGGGCGGTGGGCACTAGCGTGGGGCCGCTTTCCGGTATTAACCTTTCCTTGCAGGGGCGTTATGGGGTGAGCGGTTATCGCATGATGAAAGATAACCTGCCCTACGCGGCGATGATGAGCCTGCTCTCGCTGGGGGCGATTGCAGGCTTGAGCGCTTGGCTAGGTTAACAATCAGGTTTCGATGATTTTATTCGGGAAGCGGTAGAAGTAGCGGTGGCCGCACTGGTGGCAGGGTTCCAGCCGAGCGACTTCGTTGAGCATCACTTGGGCATCGCAGTGGGTGCAGGCCATTAACCCTGGGGCGGCCATTTCGCCTTCACAGTAGTCGGCACGGGCAGCTTCCAAGTCGTCCTCGAAACGTTCGCGCTCGACGATGCTGCGGTCGGCAATGGAAAGCAGCGATTCCGCCACGCGGCGGGAGAGCTGGTCGATGTCGATTCCCAGCCAGCTGGCGACCTGTTTACCGGTATCCGCCATGTAGTAGCGCATATCTTTTAAGTCGCGCTCTACCCAGGCGCGCAGTAGGGCCAGCTCGTCTTTGGTGTACTCTTCAAGCTCGGCCTCGAAGGCAACGGCGTCGTCCAAATCCTTTTGCAGGTTGTCCCAGGTGAGCTCGTTGGCGCCGTCTTGCATACGCTCCAACAGGCGCTCGTAGCCTTCGCGAAGGCGGTGATCGTTATGTTTTTCCATGGGTCCTCTCCTTTTGTCGCCACAGGTGCTACCTATCATCGGCTAGCCGTTCAAGGATACACCTGCATAGGATACAATCGACGCTACTTATCTGACAGTCGTCATCTACTATTCACTTTGCGCCCTTTTTGGGCGAATGACCCCAAGGCATTGAAAACACCGATGGACGCACATTACAGCCCCCGTGATATCGAACGTGATGCTCAGCAGTACTGGGACAAACACCAGTGCTTTAAAGCCGTAGAAGACGCCAACCGCGAAAAGTTCTACTGCCTATCCATGTTCCCCTACCCCAGCGGCAAGCTGCACATGGGCCACGTGCGTAATTACACTATCGGCGACGTTGTCTCACGTTTCCAGCGCATGCAGGGTAAAAATGTCATGCAGCCCATGGGCTGGGATGCGTTCGGGATGCCGGCGGAGAATGCCGCGATTCAAAACCAGGTGCCGCCCGCCAAGTGGACCTACCAAAACATTGATTACATGCGTAACCAATTGAAGGCATTGGGCTTTGCCTACGACTGGAGCCGCGAATTCGCTACCTGCGATACCAGCTACTACCGCTGGGAGCAGTGGTTCTTCACTAAGCTGGTAGAAAAAGGCTTGGTGTACAAGAAAATGTCCACGGTGAACTGGGACCCGGTCGATCAAACCGTCCTCGCCAACGAACAGGTCATCGACGGCTGTGGCTGGCGTTCCGGCGCGCCGGTGGAGCGTAAAGAGATCCCGCTGTGGTTCTTGAAGATTACCGACTACGCCGATGAGCTGCTGGCGGACTTAGATAACGTCGAGTGGCCCGAGCAGGTCAAGACCATGCAGCGCAACTGGATTGGTAAATCCCGTGGCGTCGAGCTGAGCTTTGATATTAAAGCCGCCGATGGCAGCGCCTGCGAGCCACTGGCGGTGTACACCACTCGCCCGGATACGCTGATGGGCGTGACCTACGTGGCCGTGGCCGCTGGCCACCCGCTGGCCAAACAGGCCGCCGAGCAGAGCAGCGAGATGGCGGCGTTCTGTGAAGAGTGCGCCAAAGGCGGCACCTCTGAAGCGGAAATGGCCACCAAAGAGAAGCTGGGCATGGCCACGGGCCATAAGGCCATTCACCCGTTAAGCGGTGAAGAAGTGCCGGTATTCGTGGCTAACTTCGTGCTGATGGAGTTCGGCACTGGCGCGGTCATGGCCGTACCCGCCCACGATCAACGCGACTGGGAGTTTGCCACCAAGTACGGCGTTGAGCTGAAGCCGGTAGTGGCCGACGAGCACGGCAACACGCCGGATATCTCGGAAGGCGCTTACACCGAGCACGGCACGCTGATTAATTCCGGCGAGTTCGATGGCCTGGAATTCCAAGCCGCGTTCGATGCCATTGCCGCCAAACTGGCCGAGCTTGGCCGTGGCGAAGTGAAAACCAACTATCGCCTGCGTGATTGGGGTATTGCCCGCCAGCGTTACTGGGGCGCGCCGATTCCGGTGAAGTACGGCCCGGAAGGCCAAACCGTACCGCTCTCCGATGACGAGCTGCCCGTCGCGCTGCCCATGGAAGTCACCGTGGATGCTTCCGGCTCGCCGCTGAAGAAGATGCCGGAGTTCTCCGAGCTGGGCGATGGCTGGGTGCGTGAAACCGACACCTTCGATACCTTCATGGAGTCCTCCTGGTACTTCGCCCGTTTCTGCTGTGCGGATAACCACGAAGCCATGCTGGACGAGCGCGCCAACTACTGGCTGCCGGTGGATCTCTACATTGGCGGTATCGAGCACGCCATTCTGCACCTGCTCTACGCCCGCTTCTTCCACAAGCTGCTGCGCGATTTCGGCATGGTCGATTCCGACGAGCCGTTCCAGCAGCTGCTCACCCAAGGCATGGTGATCGCGGAAACCTTCTACCGCATTAAAGATAACGGCGGTAAAGAGTGGTTCAACCCCGCCGATGTGGAAGTGAGGCGCGATGAGAAAGGCCGCCCGCTGAGCGCCATTTTGATGAGCGACGGCCAGCCCGTTGAAATGGGCGGCATCGAGAAGATGTCCAAGTCGAAGAACAACGGCGTGGATCCACAGTCGATGATCGACAAGTTCGGTGCCGACACCGTGCGCCTGTTCATGATGTTTGCCGCCCCGCCTGAGCAGTCGCTGGAGTGGTCAGATTCTGGCGTCGAAGGCGCACACCGCTTCCTGAAGCGCATCTGGCGTCAGGTGAGCGAGCACCTGGAAGCGGGCACGCCGGGCACGCTGAACGTCGATGCACTCAACGACGATCAAAAAGCGTTGCGTCGCAAAACTCACGAAACCATCAAGAAAGCCAGCGACGACATTGGCCGCCGCACCACGTTCAACACCGCCATTGCGGCTGTGATGGAGCTTTCTAACGCGGTCGCTAAATTCGACGATACCTCTGAACTGGGCCTCGCGGTTAGCCGTGAAGCGCTGGAAGCCTGCGTGCTGCTGCTGGCTCCGATTACCCCGCACCTGTGCCACACCCTGTGGCAGCAGTTGGGCCATGAGCAGCCCGCCATTGAAGCCCAGTGGCCGAAAGTAGACGAAGCCGCCCTGACCCGCGACAGCATCGAGCTGGTGGTACAGGTGAACGGTAAACTGCGCGCCCGCCTGGAAGCCCCGGCCAGCGCCGACAAAGCCGCCATCGAGCAACTGGCGATGGAAAACGAAAACGTCCAGCGCCATTTGGAAGGCAAAACGGTTCGTAAGGTGATCGTGGTGCCCGGCAAGCTGGTTAACATCGTGGTGAGTGGATGAATCGCCGTCGCTTTTTGACCCTCAGCATCGCCGCGTCAGCGGCGGTGCTGCTCAGTGGCTGTGGGTTCCGCCTGCGCGGCTCGGAATCCATGCCACGCCTGCCCGCGCTCTCGCTAGAGGGCGATGACAACAGCGCTCTCGCTCAGCAGCTTCGCACGCGCTTACAGCAGTTAGGCACGGACGTTGAGAGCAGCGCGCCTTGGCGCGTAACGCTGGGCACACCGTCACTGCAGGAGCGGCGCATTGGCACCGATGGCCGCGCAAGCCGTGAGCATGAACTAACGCTAAGCACGTCGCTGTCGGTGCAGCAGCGGGACACCAGCGCTTACGCATTGAACAATGCCACGGTGGCGACCAGCACGCGCATTCGCGTCAGCGATGACGATCTGCTGAATCGGGAAACCCTTTTCCAGGAAGCGGAGCAGACACTGACCCGCCAGCTCGCACAGCGCATCGTAGAGCGGTTGGCCAATCTCGAGGCGTTGCGGTGAAGGTATTTGCCGATCAACTGCCTGCCGCCCTGGCCAAGAAGCTGCCGAAAGCGGTGATCGTGGCGGGTGACGAGCCGCTACAGCATCGCGATGCCTGCGATGCAGTGCGTGCCGCCGCTCGCCAGGCGGGCATCGAAGAGCGGGAAGTGCTGGACGTCGAGCCCAACTTTGCCTGGGGGCGGCTCTTGGAAACCGCCAGCAACCTCTCGCTGTTTGCCTCCAACAAGCTGTTAGAACTGCGTTTGGGCAATCAAAAACTGGGGCAGGAAGGCACCAAAGCGCTGGCGCAGTACGCAGACATGATGGACGGCAGCGATGACCTGCTGCTGGTCAGCATGGGTAAGGTGGATGCCAAACAGCAGAAGAGCGCCTGGTTCAAAGCCCTGGATAAACACGGCCTGTTTGTCCCTGTATGGCCGGTCGATGCCTCACGCCTTGGTTACTGGCTGCGGGATAGAGCCTCGCATCACGGCCTACAGATCGATCTCGAAGCGGCCCGGCTGCTGGGTGAGCGTACCGAAGGCAACCTGTTGGCAGCGGATCAAGAGCTACAGAAGCTAGCGCTGATCTACCCGGCCAACACTCGACTCAACGTCGAACACATTGCCCAAGGCGTGGAGGACAGCACCCGCTTTGACGTCTTCAATCTGGCGAATGCCTGCTTGAAGGGCGAGCCCAGCCGCGCCTCTAGGATCGTCAACGGCCTGAAAAGCGAAGGCGTGGAAGCGCCGATCGTCCTATGGGCGCTGACGCGTGAGCTGCGCACCCTACTATCGCTGCATCAGCATCTGGATCAGGGGCAGAGTTTCGAGCACGCCTGCAAAACCCAAAAGCCGATGATTTTCGATAAGCGCCGTCCGGCATATCAAAAAGCTATTGGCCGCCTTTCCATGAAGCGGCTGCACAAACTATTGCTGATGGCCCAGCGCTTGGATTTAGCGGTAAAAGGCGCCTCTGCCGTGCCGCTTTGGCCGGGGCTTCACGATCTGGCCATGACTATGGCGGGTGCAAAAGGCATTCTGGCCGAAACCCCTTGGACCTATCGCATTAGTGCAAATAATTAGCACTTTGCATTTTTGCCTTAAAACCGCATCTGTTTGTTTCTATACTACTTGCTAGGTCATTCATGGCCTGCTCCCTGATAAGTCTAAGGATGAAGACGATGAAAACAGTGCGTGCTTACCTCTCGACCCTTTTGATGATTGCGTTAGTGTTCGCCAGCCTGCCCGTCGTGGCAGCCCCGACCGCCCCGCAAGGCATGGACTTGGTATCGACGCAGTCTGTTTTAGCAGGCGACCGTGCCGGCGCTGATCGCGAGCGTATCAATGAAATCCTCGCCCGTGCCGACGTGCAGGATCAGCTGCTAAAGCAGGGTGTCAATCCTGCCGACGTCGAAGCCCGTGTGGCGGCCCTTAGCGATGCCGAAGCTCAGCAAATGGCACAACAGCTCGAACAACTGCCTGCCGGTGCCGGTGTGGTAGGAGCGCTGTTCGCGGTGTTCGTGATTCTGCTGGTAACGGATATTCTCGGTCTGACCGATGTTTACCCGTTCACTCGCTAAGTCGTCTGCAGTGATGAATCGCTCCGTCAACGCCCGCTCTGCGGGCGTTTTACTGTTAAGCCTGCTGATCGTACTGCTCACCGGCTGCGCCCGCAGCCCGGTACTGTTAGAGAGCACTAGATCGAGCCTGGCCCCGCAAACCGAGCTTACCGAGGTGCCGTTTTTCGCCCAAACCGAGTACCAGTGCGGCCCGGCGACCCTGGCTATGGTGCTCAATCACGAAGGCGTCGAGGTTAACTTAGACGAGCTAATCCCTCAGGTATTCTTGCCTGAGCGTGATGGCAGCGTGCAGCCGGAAATGTTGGCCACGGTACGCCGCTACGAACGGCTGGCAATTCCCATCCGAGGTACCATGGATGCTCTGCTCACGCATCTGGAAGCAGGCAACCCGGTCGTCGTGATGCAGAACCTCGCCCTGCCCGCCTTTCCCATGTGGCACTATGCGGTGGCCATTGGCTTTGATTTGCCCAACGAGACGCTGATACTGCGCAGCGGTGAGATCGAGCGGCATACCCTGTCGTTTAGCCGTTTTGATGCTACCTGGGCGCGCACTGAGCGCTGGGGCTTTGTGGTCAGCGAGCCGGGCAGCCTGCCGGAGGGCGTGACCGCGCGCAATGCCTTGGAAGCGATTAGCGCCTTTGAAGAGCAGCACGGCCCCGACACAACGCTGAGTAGCTGGCAGGCATTCGCCGAGCGCTTCCCGCAGAACCCGATGGGCCAGTTCGCTCTGGGCAACGCGCTTTACGCAACGCAGGAACCCGAGGCAGCGTTAGCTGCGTTTGAAAACGCCACACAGATTGACCCGAACATGGGTGCCGCGTGGTTGAACCTCGCCATCTTGCAGCTTCAGCAAGAGGACACCGCCGCCGCCAGGGAATCACTCAGCCAGGCCGCTTCATTAGAAGGCGAATGGCAGCCTCGCGCCCAGCAGCTGCTGGAATCGCTATAAAGGGTATGGTTTCGGAAGGCGATGCTTGAAAAAACACGAAGGGGGCATAGCGCCCCCTTCGTGTGGCCGATCAAAAGACGCGGTTTAAGCCATTTTGCGCCGCCACCCGGTAGGCTTCGGCCATGGTTGGGTAGTTGAAGGTCGTATTCACGAAGTACTTGAGCGTATTCGCTTCGCCCTCTTGCTGCATGATCGCTTGGCCGATATGCAGAATCTCCGAGGCTTGGTCACCAAAGCAGTGGATACCCAAAATCTCTAGCGTGTCTTGGTGGAACAAGATCTTGAGCATGCCCACGGTATCGCCGGTAATCTGCGCGCGGGCGGTATCTTTGAAGAACGCCTTGCCCACTTCGTAGGGAACTTTGGCTTCGGTCAACTCGCGCTCGTTGGGGCCAAAGGAGCTGATCTCGGGAATGGTATAGATACCGGTCGGCACATCGCTAACGAAGCGGTACTCTTTTTCCAGCAGCTCGTTACACGAGTTCAAACCCTGGTCGTAGGCGGCGCTGGCAAGGCTTGGCCAACCAATCACATCCCCTGCCGCATAAATATGCGGAATCGACGTCCGGTAGTGTTCATCGACGCTGAGCTGGCCTCGGCCGTTGGCTTCTAGTCCGATGTTCTCAAGCCCTAAACTGTCAGTGTTACCGGTCCGGCCATTGGCCCAGAGGAACGCATCGGCGCGGATTTTCTTGCCGGATTTGAGGCGTACCACGACCCCGGCCTCGTCGCCCTCGACGCTCTCGTACTCTTCGTTGTGACGAATCAATACGCCGTGCTTGCGTAGATGGTACGAGAGCGCATCGCTGATCTCGTCGTCCAAGAACGACAGCAGGCTATCGCGGTTGTTAATCAGATCGACTTTGACCCCCAGGCCCGAGAAAATGGAGGCGTACTCACAGCCGATGACACCGGCGCCAAAGATCACCAGCGTACGCGGGGTATGGGAAAGGCTTAGGATGGTATCGGAGCAGTAGATGCGCGGGTGACGGAAGTTGATATCCGCCGGGCGATAAGGGCGTGAGCCGGTGGCAATGACGATTTTTTTGGCCACTAGCTCTTCCATGCCCTCTTGGCGGTCGCGAACCACGACGGTGTGCTCGTCTTTGAAGCGCGCCACACCGTGAAAGAGATCGATGCGGTTGCGCGCATAAAAGGTGGTACGCATTTCGACCTGTTTGTCGATCGTGCCACGCGAGCGCTCCATGACTTTAGGGAAAGAGAACCAGCGCGGCTCACCGATATCGCGGAACATTCGGTTGGTGTTGAACGCCATGATCTGCTTGACCTGATGGCGCAGCGCTTTGGATGGGATAGTGCCCCAGTGGGTGCAGTTACCGCCTACTTGGGCCTGTTTCTCAATGATCGCCACCCGCATACCGTGTTTGGCAGCATTGATGGCAGCGCTTTCTCCGGCGGGGCCGGTACCGATAACCACGACATCGTAATTGTGAACCGCCATACGGTTTGGATCTCCTTGTTCCCTTACATTTTCGTCAGCGCATACGTAAACGCCCGCGATTAAGCGAGCGTTCGACGTATGTGTGCGCGTATATCATGAGTGAATAACGGCACGATGGGGCTTAACGGCGCGTGACATCGTAGCCCAGGTCTGCCCCGCGACTTTCGTCGCTACGACGGCGCAGACTACCGCGTTTGCGGTTCTCTTCTTCGCAAACATCGTCTTTGCCACCGCAGATATCGCAGCCATCTTTCATACCAATTTGGTTCAACCCGCCGCAGGAACCTGCGATGGGTTTACGCCCCATCAGTACACCGACGGCCATGGCCCCCATGATCAGCGCCATAAAACCAAATACCAGTAGCCAAATTGCCATGTGGTCCTCCCAGCATTGCGTTAAGTGCCTTACCTGCCGACAGTCATTGCGCCGATAAGTGCCTTAAAAGTTACCGCCTATTGTACCCTAGCCGATGCAAAATGATCAGGCATTCGAGGCAATTTCCACACGATGTGCGTTCCCATCACCTCAAAACAAACGGGGCTAGCCCTAAGGCTAGCCCCGTTTCTAACGCACGCTGACGCGACATTAGCCGCCGAAGTCATCCAACAGGATGTTTTCCGGCTCGACCCCCATATCCAGCAGCAGCTTGATAACGGAAGCGTTCATCATGGGCGGCCCACACATGTAGTACTCACAATCTTCAGGCGCCGGGTGGTCCTTCAGATAGTTTTCGTACAGCACGTTGTGGATGAAGCCCGTCGGGCCTTCCCAGTTGTCTTCCGGCTGCGGATCGGACAGCGCCAGATGCCACTCGAAGTTCGGGAACTCTTCTGCCAGCTGATCGTACTCTTCGTTGTAGAAGGTTTCACGCCAGGAGCGCGCACCGTACCAGAACGAGATCTTACGATCCGACTTCAAACGCTTGAGCTGGTCGAAGATGTGGCTACGCATCGGCGCCATGCCCGCACCACCCCCGATGAAGACCATCTCGGCATCGGTGTCTTTGGCAAAGAACTCACCAAACGGCCCCATGACGGTCACTTTGTCACCCGGCTTCAGGCTGAAGACGTAAGTCGACATCAGGCCCGGCGGATGGCTGGTGCCAGGAGGCGGCGTCGCGATACGAATGTTGAACTTGAGGAGACCTTTCTCTTCCGGGTAGTTCGCCATGGAGTAGGCGCGGATGATTTCCTCGTTGTTCTTATGGGAAATGTCGAACAGGCCAAACTTTTCCCAGTCGCCACGGTACTCTTCTTCGATATCGAAGTCAGAGAACTTGATGTCGTAGGGCGGTGCAACGAGCTGAACGTAACCACCGGCGCGGAAAGCCACTTCTTCGCCTTCAGGCAGCTTTAGGTTGAGCTCCTTGATGAAGGTTGCGACGTTCGGGTTGGCCGTTACTTCGGTCTCCCACTTCTTCACACCGAAGACTTCTTCCGGCACTTCTACTTTCATGTCCTGTTTTACAGGAACCTGACAAGAGAGGCGCCAGCCTTCTTTCTTCTCACGCATGGTGAAGTGCGACTCTTCGGTCGGCAGGATAGAACCGCCGCCCTCTTCGACTCGGCACTTACACTGGGCGCAGGAACCGCCGCCGCCACAGGCAGAAGAGAGGAAGATACCGTTGGCCGCCAGGGTGTTCAGTAGCTTGCCGCCGGCTTGGGTCTTCAGGGTGTGCTCGGGGTCGCCGTTGACTTCGATCGTCACGTCCCCGCTACTCACTAGCTTGCTGCGCGCTGCCAGAATGATCGCCGTCAAACTAATGACGATGACCGTGAACATGACAACACCGAGCAAGATGACAGATGTATCAACCATGTCGGTTTCCTATTGCTGAAGGTTTTCTGTACCTCGGCAGCCTGGGCTGCCGAGAAAACCGGCTCCGATTAAAGCTGAATGCCAGAGAAGGACATAAAGCCCAGTGACATCAAGCCAACGGTGATAAACGTAATGCCAAGGCCCTGCAGACCGCCCGGCACGTCGCTGTACTTCAGCTTTTCACGAATACCCGCCAGGGCCGCAATCGCTAGCGCCCAACCGGTACCCGCACCGAAGCCATAAACCACGGCTTCGCCAAAGTTGTAGCTACGCTCCACCATGAACAGTACGCCACCGAGGATGGCGCAGTTAACGGTAATCAGCGGCAGGAAGACACCCAGTGCGTTGTAGAGCGACGGCACGTACTTATCAAGGAACATTTCCATGATCTGTACCAGCGCCGCGATGACACCGATGTACGAGAGCAGACCCAGGAATGACAGGTCGATGTTTTCAGCACCGCTAATGCCGGTCCAGGTCAGCGCGCCTTCTTGCAACAGGTACGTGAATACCAGGTTATTGACCGGTACCGTGATCGTCAGTACGACGATAACGGCGATGCCGAGGCCAATGGCAGAAGACACCTTCTTGGATACCGCTAGGAACGTACACATGCCCAGGAAGAAGGCAAGTGCCATGTTCTCGACGAATACCGAAGCAACGAAAAGGCTCAGATAGTGTTCCATGTTACACGGCCTCCTTCGGCTTGGTGTTGTGCTTCATCTTGAACTCGTTCTCTTCTACCTGCTCGGGGTTGACGGAGCGCAGTACCCAGATCAACAGACCGATGATGAAGAAGGCAGAAGGCGGCAGCAGCAGCAGACCGTTCGGCACGTACCAGCCACCGTTCTGGATGGTCGGCAGGACCGTGAAGCCGAAGATGCTACCCGCACCCAGCAGCTCACGAACGAAACCAACGACCATCAGAACGAAACCGTAACCCAAACCGTTACCGATACCGTCCAGGAACGACATGCCCGGCGTGTTGGACATCGCGAAACCTTCCGCGCGGCCCATTACGATGCAGTTTGTGATGATCAGACCGACGAACACCGACAGCTGCTTAGACATTTCGTAAGCATAGGCTTTGAGGATCTGGTCGACCACGATAACGAGCGAGGCAATGATAGTCATCTGAACAATGATACGGATCGAGGACGGAATGTGGTTCCGAATCAGCGATACGAACAAGTTCGAGAAAGATGTTACGAAGATAACCGCCAGCGCCATGACCAGCGACACGCTCATGCTGGTGGTGACCGCCAGAGCAGAACAGATCCCCAGAATCTGAAGCGCAATGGGGTTGTTCTTGAAAATCGGCGCCGTCAAAACGCCTTTTGCATTTACATCCGCCATGATCAGGCCCCCTCAACGTCGTCGAAGTCAGTCTCGGTGTCTTCGGCGTCTGATGGCTCGGTTCCGCTGCGGAATTTAGCCAGGTAAGGCGCAAAGCCCTCTTCACTCAGCCAGAACTGCAGCATGTTGGTCACGCCGTTACTGGTCAGCGTGGCCCCGGAGAGCGCATCGACTTCGTGCTCGTTACTCGCACCGCCTTTGGTCAGGTGGATTTCAGGAGAGAGGTCGCCCTCTTCGCTGTAAATCTCTTTACCTTCCCATTGGGCTTGCCAGCGCGGGTTGTTCACTTCGGCACCCAGACCCGGCGTTTCCGCGTGGTCGTAGTACGTGATACTGACGATGGTGTTACCGTCACCTTCAACGGAGAGGAAGCCCATCATACGACCCCAGAGGCCCTGGCCACGAATGGGCAGAACGATCTGATCGGGGTTTTCAGCATCGCCGACCAGATACACGGTCGCGAAGTTTTCCACCTGCGTCAGGCCCGCGATGTCACGGTCGCCAGACAGCGTGCGGCCAGTGGCCGGGTCACGCGCAGCTTCGAAACCATCGAAGGTCTCGGGATCGAACTGATCGGTATAGTCACCGGTTTCGAGTTCGACGACGCGCGCAGTGATCTGGTTGCTGAACGCTTCTTCCACATCCATACCCGGCTCGTAAAGACGCGCCACGTTGAGGATGTTGGTTTTACGGTCCAGCTCCTGATTGAGCTGCTGCGCTGGGCGCAGTGCTACGGCCGCCGTCGAAACGATGACCGAGCACACGATGCACAGCGAGAACGCTACGATCAGGACTTTCTTGATGGAGTTGTTACCTTGTGCCATTAGGCAGTCTCCTCGGCCGGTACGCCAGTACGCTTGAGACGGCGCTTCACATTGGCCTGGACGAAGAAGTGGTCAATCAGCGGCGCAAACAGGTTGGCGAACAGGATGGCCAGCATGATGCCTTCCGGGAACGCCGGGTTCACCACGCGGATCAGCACGGTCATGACACCGATCAGTGCACCGAACACCAGGCGACCTTGGTTGGTCATCGCAGCCGACACGGGGTCGGTCGCCATGAACACCATACCGAAGGCAAAGCCACCGATGACGAGGTGCCAGTACCAGGGCATCGCGAACATCGGGTTGGTATCAGAACCGATCAGGTTGAACAGCGTGCTGGTGACCACCATGCCTAGGAAAACGCCCAGCATGATGCGCCAGTTGGCAATCTTGGTCCACAGCAGGACTGCAGCACCGATCAGGATCGCCAGCGTCGAGACTTCACCCACGGAACCGGGAATGAAGCCCAGGAAGGCATCCCACCAGCTGTAGGTATCGGTCAGTGCGGACATGCCATCTTGGAACGCCATGGAGAGCGCTGTCGCACCCGTGTAACCGTCGGCTGCTACCCATACCGCGTCACCGGAGATTTGCGCCGGATACGCGAAGTAGAGGAAGGCACGGCCGGTCAGCGCAGGGTTCAAGAAGTTCTTACCCGTGCCGCCGAAGATCTCTTTACCGATCACGACACCAAAGGTGATGCCCAAGGCAACCTGCCAAAGCGGAATCGTGGCCGGCAGAATCAGCGCAAACAGCACAGAGGTCACGAAGAAGCCTTCGTTGACTTCGTGGCCGCGCTTGATGGCGAACATCACTTCCCAGAAACCACCCACGGCGAAGGTCACCAAGTAGATGGGCAGGAAGTAAGTCGCGCCGAGAACGAAGTTCGCCCACAGGCTGCTCGGATCATGACCGCCCGCGAGGGTCATCATGATGGCTTCGCGCCAGCCGTTCATGGAGGCATAGCCCGCTTCGATAGCGGTGTTCGCCTGCCAGCCTGCGTTCCACATACCGAAGAACATGGCCGGGAAGGTACACATCCACACGGTGATCATGATGCGTTTCAGGTCGACGCCATCACGCACGTGCGCGGTCGTTTTGGCAACGCTGGGCGGCGAGTAGAAAATGGTGTCTACCGCTTCGTACAGCGGATAGAACTTTTCGTACTTACCACCTTTATGGAAGTGCGGCTCGAGATTATCGAGTGTTTGTCGAATACCCATCATCAGGCCTCTTTCTCGATCATGGTGAGATTGTCACGCAGGATTGGGCCGTACTCGTATTTGCCGGGGCAAACATAGGTACACAGCGCCAGATCCTCTTCGTCCAGCTCAAGACACCCAAGCTGCATGGCAACCTCAATGTCGCCCACAATCAGCGAACGCAGCAGTTGCGTTGGCATGACATCCAACGGCATGACGCGTTCGTAGTTACCCACCGGCACCATGGCACGCTCGGAACCATTTGTAGAGGTGGTCGGCGCGTAGTTGCTTAGGCCTTTAATTTTGGAGAGATAGATGCCCATCACCGAATGGCGGTTGGCACCGGGAGAGAGCCATCCCATAAAGGTGCGCTTGTTACCCTCTTCCAGCAAGCTGACTTGGTTGTGGAAACGCCCCAAGTAGGTCACCTTGCCTTCTGCGGCAGCGCCAGAGAAGACCGAGCCAGAAATCACGCGAGTGTCTTCCGGTTGGATGATTTCACCTGCCAAGAGTTCCTCGGTGCTCGCCCCGATACGGGTACGCAGCAGGCGAGGTTTCTGGGCACGCGGGCCACCCACCGCAATGATGCGGCTCATGTCCAGTTTACCTTCGGCAAACAGCTTACCGAATGCAATGACGTCCTGATAACCGATGTGCCACACTTTTTTATGTAGCGCGACGGGCGAGAGGTAGTGAATATGCGTGCCTACCAAGCCTGCCGGGTGCGGCCCAGCGAAACTTTCCGTCTTGACGCCGCTGATATCACTGCCCGGTACGGAAGCGTTAGCCCCCGTGCACAGAAAAACGTTGCCCTCGGTCAGGCGGGTTAGCACCTTGAGGCCGTCTTCGAATGCTTGAGCATTTTCATTGATGATAAAGGCAGGGTCAGCGCTCAGCGGATGGGTATCCACGGCGGTGACGAAAATATCGGCAGGAACGCTATCGATGGCTGGCGTACGTGAGAAAGGACGGGTGCGCAGCGCAGTCCACAATCCTGACTCAACGAGCTGGTCGACAACGGTTTGACGATCAAGCTGTGCTAAAGCGCCACGATCATGAGAAGCAAATGTCATCGCTTCTTCATTTTCATCGACTTTAATGACCACAGACAATAAACGTCGTTTTTCGCCACGGTTAATAGCGACTACTTCACCACCGGCAGGCGCCGTAAAACGTACGCCGTCGATTTTCTTGTCGGTGAAGAGAAGCTGGCCTAATTTGACCTTATCCCCTTCCTGAACTTCCATGGTTGGCTTCATGCCAACATAGTCAGTGCCCAGGATTGCCACGTGACGCACAGGCTGCGCATCTTCAATACGCTGCTCGGGCGCTCCCGTGATGGGGAGATCCAGGCCTTTTTTGACTTCGATCATAGTCTCGCCCAGTTGATGGATCGGATATACGAAGGTAAGGGGTTCGAATGCTTATTTTCTGTTCAGTGAATTCTTGTTTTGCTGTTCAGATCGTTACCAGTCAGGCTCAAGCACGCTTGAACCACCCCGAAAAATCTATCGCATTATAAAGATAAGCGCGGCCAATGACCACATCCCTGATGGCCTCCAAAAGTGCTATATGCCGTTCTAGGTCATTTGTTTCTGATACAAAAAACGCCACCCGAAGGTGGCGTTTGTCAAGCCAATGGCGCAACTGCCCTACATGAGTGCGTCCAGGGCATATGCCCGCAAAGACTTAGTGCGGCAGTTTCAAGAATTGCACGTTGGACATGTGCTGCAGGATACGAATGACTTGGCAGCTATAGCCAAACTCGTTGTCGTACCAGACATACACCACGGCGTGATTGCCGTTGGCGATGGTCGCTTTAGCATCGACGATGCCCGCATGACGGTTCCCGACGAAATCAGACGAGACCACTTCGGCCGAGTCGACGAAATCGATCTGCTTTTGGTAAGCGGAGTCGATGGACATACGACGCAGGTAGTCGTTGAGGGCCTCGGCGTCGGTGCCTTTGTCCAACGTCAGATTCAAAATCGCCATGGAGACGTTCGGCGTTGGCACGCGAATCGCGTTACCGGTCAGCTTGCCCTCGAGCTCCGGCAGCGCCTTGGCAACGGCTTTGGCGGCACCGGTTTCGGTCAGTACCATGTTCAGTGCCGCACTGCGGCCACGGCGGTCGCCTTTGTGGTAGTTGTCGATGAGGTTTTGGTCGTTGGTATAAGCATGGACGGTCTCCACATGGCCCGTCACCACGCCATACTCATCGTTCAACACCTTGAGCACCGGCACGATGGCATTGGTGGTGCACGAGGCCGCCGAGACGATTCGGTCACTGTCACCAATCGTCTCGTGGTTGATGCCGAACACGATGTTCTTGATGTCGCCTTTGCCCGGCGCGGTCAGTAGCGCTTTCGCAGCGCCTTTGCACTCCAAGTGCTGCCCCAAGCCCGCTTCATCGCGCCAGATACCGGTATTGTCCACGATGACCGCATTGTGGATATCGTAGGCGGTGTAATCGATCTCACTGGGGGAGTCCGCGTAGATCACCTGCACCACGTTGCCGTTGATGGTCAACGTGCGTGCATCGGCATCGACGGAAATGGTGCCGTCGAACGGGCCGTGTACGGAGTCGCGGCGTAGCAGGCTCGCCCGTTTTTCCAGATCTTTCGACACGTCGCCGCGGCCACGCACTACGATGGCACGCAAGCGCAGCAGGTTACCACCACCGGCCTTCTCGACCATGACCCGCGCCAGCAGGCGGCCAATGCGGCCAAAACCGTACAGCACGACGTCTTGCGGCTCGCCTTTGCTGCCTTCCGGCTGATAGCCGTCGATGATTTCGCTCAGCTCTTTACGCAAAAAGGCGTTCAGATCGCCGCCGCCCTGACGCTTGAAGCTGACCGCTAGCTTGCCTACGTCCACGTGCGCCGGGCCCAAGTTCATCTCACTCATCGCTTTGACGATGGGGAAGGTATCTTCCACCGACAGCTCGGTGCCCTCGATTTTGCGCACAAAACGATGATCTTTGAGAATACGAATGACCGACCGCTTGATCAGAGAGCGTCCGAACATCGTGGCCACAACATTGTTCTGGCGATAAAGCTGACCCACCAGCGGGATCATCTGCTCGGCCAGAGCTTCATTGTTTTGCCATTCCTGAAAAACGTTTTCGAGCGCTTGCTGACTCACGTGCGGCCTCATTGAGTTATGAACGGGGATGTCCGGGGCATTATCCGGGGCTTATTAGAGGGCCGCAATGAATGGATAGTCGCACAACATGTAGGGGTATTACAGAAAATGGGCATTGACTACAAACGGTAATAATGCAGTGCCTCATGGCGCTTAACCTCCGCCTTCCCCGAAGGTCTCTGCCTGACAGGGCTGATCGTGTATGATTCAGGTTCCGTTTCTGCGCAAAACGATACCTTGACTATGCCTTCTTTCTCTCTGCTCGAACCGCCCCAGCCGCAAGGGATTCGCGACACGCTCTATATGCAAGCGCCGCCGGGCAGTGCGACGGCCCTAGCGCTGGCTCAGGTAGCGTCCAGCGCCCCGCTGCTCGTGATCACCCCCAATACTGCGAGCGCACAGCGCTTGGAGCAGGATCTGGCGTTTTATAGCAGCGTACCCGTTCTCCCCTTCCCCGATTGGGAAACACTTCCCTACGACAGTTTCTCGCCACACCAGGACATCATTTCCGCCCGGCTGAGAACGCTGCGCTTACTGCAGGATGGCGTCCGGGGGATCGTGCTCGTACCGATCAACACGCTGATGCAGCGCCTACCCCCGGTTTCCTACATCGCGGGCCGCGTGATGACACTAAAGGCTGGGGCCACACTCAACCGCGAAACGTTCCGCGAATCGCTCTCCCGAGCAGGCTATCGTGCGGTCGAGACCGTTTACGAGCCGGGTGAGTACGCCATGCGCGGTGCCATCATCGATCTGTTTGCCATGGGCATGGACGAACCCATCCGCATCGACCTCTTCGATGACGAGATCGATACGTTGCGCCACTTCGATCCGGGCAGCCAGCGCTCCACGGACAAAGTGGATACCATCGAGCTGCTGCCCGCCCACGAATATTCGCTGAGTCGCGGTGCTATTGCCTGCTTCCGCGAGCAGTTTGAAACGCTCTTCGACGTCGACCCGCGCCAGTGTCCGCTCTATAACGATGCGCTGAAAGCGATCCCCTCGCCCGGGCTAGAGCAGTACCTACCGCTGTTCTTCGATGAGACGGCCTCTCTGTTCGAGCACCTGACCGATGACACCCGCATTGCCCTGCTACCCGGGGTATTTCACGCGGCCGAACAGCATTGGCAGGCCATCGAGTCGCGCTACGTCAACCTCGGTGTTGATCCAACACGCCCTCTTCTGCCGCCCCATCGGGCCTTTTTCCCGGTCAACGAGGTGTTCTCGGCCATCAAAGCGCGACCGCGCCTGGAGCTCACCGAGGACGAGGCCCAGCGCCACGCGCTGACCCCACTGGCGCAAGCGCTGCCTACTCTCTCGATCAATGCGCGGGCCAAGCAGCCGTTGAGCGAGCTGGCGAACTTCCTGGAGCAACATCCCCGCACTCGGGTACTGTTCGTGGCGGAGTCTCGCGGGCGTCGGGAAGCACTGGAAGACGTGCTCTCCCCGCTAAGACTCTCGCTACCCCATAGCGAGAGTTTCCAGGCATTTCTGGCGGGCACCGAGCGCATGGCGATCACCGAAAGTCTGGTTGGCAGCGGCCTGTGGCTCACCGATCCCGATGTCGCGGTGATCAGTGAAACCGAACTGTTTGGTGACGTGGTGCGACAAAGCCGCCGGCGCGAAAAAGCAACCGACGACAACGAACTGGCGGTTCGTCACTTATCCGAGCTGCGCGAAGGCGCCCCGGTGGTTCACCAAGCCCACGGCGTGGGCCGCTACCTGGGGCTGGAAACCCTGGAGGCAGGCGGCCAAGCGAATGAGTTTCTCGCGCTCTCCTACGCCGATGGCGCCAAGCTGTACGTCCCGGTGGACAGTCTGCATCTCATCTCACGCTACAGCGGCGCCGACGACGAACTCGCTCCGCTGCACAAACTGGGCTCCGATCAGTGGGAGAAAGCCCGTCGCAAGGCCGCCGAAAAGATTCGCGATACCGCCGCCGAGCTGCTCGACATCTATGCGCGCCGCGAAGCCCAACAGGGCGTAGTCTACGAAACGCCCGGGGAAGAGTACGTGCGCTTTGCCGCCAGCTTCCCTTTCGAGGAAACCCCCGATCAGCAAGCCGCCATCGAAGCGGTGATCGGCGACATGGTGTCGCCACAGCCGATGGATCGCGTCGTGTGCGGCGACGTGGGGTTTGGCAAAACCGAAGTGGCCATGCGCGCGGCCTTTCTCGCCGTTCAATCGGGTCGGCAGGTCGTGGTGCTCGTACCAACGACCCTGTTGGCGCGGCAACACTTCGAGAACTTCCGTGATCGCTTCGCCGATACCGCCGTCAATATTAGCCTGATCTCGCGCTTCACCGGCGGCAAGGAGATGACGCAGACTCTAGACGGTATCAAAAGCGGCCAGACCGACATCGTCATCGGCACCCATAAGCTGCTGTCGAAGAGCGTCGAGCTGCCCAAAATGGGCCTGCTGATTATCGACGAAGAGCACCGTTTCGGCGTTGCCCAGAAAGAGAAGCTCAAAACCCTGCGCGCGGAAATCGACATTCTCACGCTGACGGCCACGCCGATTCCGCGCACGCTCAACATGGCCATGAGCGGCATCCGCGATCTTTCCATCATCGCCACCCCACCGGCTCGGCGCCTATCGGTCAAAACCTTCGTACAGCAGCGGGACAGCAGCGTCATCAAAGAGGCGCTGCTGCGGGAGATTCTGCGTGGCGGCCAGGTGTACTTCTTGCACAACGAAGTCAAAACTATCGAAAACGCCGCCGAACAGATTCGCGAGCTGGTGCCGGAAGCCCGTGTCGCCGTCGCCCACGGCCAGCTACCGGAGCGCAGCCTGGAGCGCGTGATGTCCGATTTTTACCACCGCCGCTTCAACGTGCTGGTGTGCTCGACCATCATCGAAACGGGCATCGACGTTCCCAGCGCCAATACCATTTTGATCGAACGGGCGGACAAATTTGGTTTGGCGCAGCTACACCAGCTGCGCGGCCGTGTGGGGCGCAGCCACCATCAGGCTTACGCTTACTTGCTGACTCCGCCGCCTAAAGCCATGACCCGGGACGCGGTCAAACGCCTGGAAGCCATCAGCGCCTCCGACGATCTCGGCGCAGGCTTCACCCTGGCGAGCCACGACATGGAGATTCGCGGCGCAGGGGAGCTGTTGGGCGATGAGCAGAGTGGCCAGATGGAAACCATCGGCTACACCCTTTATATGGAGATGCTGGACCGCGCGGTGAAAGCGATACGCGCAGGCAAAACGCCCAACATCGACGCCCCCTTCAATACCGGCGTCGAGATTAGCCTGAATTTGCCCGCCCTGATCCCCGATGATTACTTGCACGACGTGCAGCAGCGCCTGGTCATGTACAAGCGCATTGCCAACACCCAGTCCGATGCCGAACTGAAAGAGCTTCAGGTGGAGCTGATCGACCGCTTCGGCTTGCTGCCTCAGCCGTTGAAGAACTTGATACGTCAAACCAAGCTACGCCACCGGGCCGAACAGCTCGGCGTCGCCCGTATCGAGGCGGGCGAGCAGCGCGGCCGAGTGATCTTCAATAGCAGTACCCAAGTAGACCCGCTGACGCTGGTCACTCTGATCCAGAAATCCCCCCAGCACTACCGCTTGGATGGTTCCGACACCTTACGATTTGAATTTCCAATGGAATCGGTCGAACAGCGTTTCGAAAAGATTGAAGCGCTGTTGACGACCCTCAATCAAAAAGTAGCGGCGGCGTGAACCTTGGGGCAAACTTATACCTAAGCAGCACACATCGGCAACGCATCGCTGCCCATTACCATGCGTACCAGCAGTGCATACATTGATTAGGATCGACCATGAACATTCGTAACAACATTACCCGTTGGGGCCCCACTAGCCTGGCAGTATTGCTAGCAGCGAGCCTTGTGGGCCCCGTCTATGCACAGCCATCGGCCGAACAGGCCGAGACTGCGGTGGCGATCACCGATGATGCCGCCGCTAGTGCCGAGCAGGTTGCCAATGCCCAGGAACAGCTGCCCCGCGGCCACTTCCGTCTACCCGAACAGGGCGACATTATCGGCGAGAACTACACTGTCACTGTCGAAAATCCAGAAGACACGCTGATCGACATTGCCCGTCGCCATAACATCGGCTACGAAGAGATTCGCATGGCGAATCCAGACGTCAGCCTGTGGGTACCGGGTGAAGGCACCGAGGTGGTGATTCCTGCGCACTACATTCTGCCCCCCGCCCCCCGCGAGGGCGTGGTGGTCAATCTCTCCGAGCTGCGTCTTTACTACTACCCGGCCGATAAACCCGGCATCGTCGAAACCTATCCGGTGAGCGTTGGGCGGGAAGAGTTCGCCACGCCCGTGGGCATCACGCGGACCACGGTCAAGGTCAAAGATCCCGCCTGGGCACCGCCCGCCTCGATGCGTCGTGAAGCTGCCGAGCGCGGCGAGCCCGCCCCCTCTATCGTTCCACCGGGGCCCGACAACCCGCTTGGCCGCCATGCCATCCTGCTGGCCATGCCGAGCTACTTGATTCACGGCACCAACCGTCCTGATGGCGTGGGTATGCGCGTCAGCCGCGGCTGCATTCGTATGTATCCTGAAGATATCGAATCACTCTACGAGCGCCTGCCTAGCGGCACTCAGGTCAACCTGATGGATGCGCCGTTCAAAGCGGGCTGGGCGGCTGACGGCACACTGTTCGTGCAGTCGTATCCGCAACTCGAAGAGAACGTCGGTGATTTCGAGCCATTGCTCAATGCCATCGAGCGCGTTAGCGAGCTTGCCGACGAACAAGCAGAGATCGACTACGAGCAGGTCAAGCGTGCGGTAGAAGCGCCGGATGGTCGTTTCGTAGCGCTGTACGGACCCCAGGCGCCTGCTCCCGAGCCGGAACCAGAACCGCAACCCACGCAACAGCTGGAAGGCATTTTGAAGGGCGTTGAGCTTTCCACTACCGTCCGCGTGGAAGGCGATGCCTGACAAGGCAAACGCCAGCCAACAAAAAACCCCGCCGAGGCGGGGTTTTTCACATCTACAGCAACCACCGAACATGTATCATGTTCGGTGGTCCAAGCAGAATTACTTCTGCATGGAACGCTGGAACATGCGGTTCATTTCTTCACGGTTCTGCTCAGACATCTGCAGAGCAGCTTGCGCGTCGCGCTGAGCTTGGTTTGCAGTGTTCAGAGCCTGTGAAGCCATGCTGCGAGCTTCTGCAGCGTCAGCTTGTGCAGATTCAGCAGTCATGCGAACTTCTTCCAGAGCGCTGGTAGAAGCACAGCCAGCCAGGATTGCCAGAGAAGCGGCAGCGGCAGTCATCTTCAGAGCAGTCTTCAGAGTCATAGTGTTCTCCTTGAGTCTTCCTTGGGTACTACGTTAAGGGTATGACAAAAAATAAGGCTAAAAGGTTAGCTTAAATTTGTCTACCTGCGGTGCAGGTTCGTTACAGCGACTTGTACCAGGGTTACGTACCAGGGCACGCAAGTCAAACGCTGTTTTATAATAGACCACAGCGGTTGTCTATAGCCACGTGTTCAAAACCTAGAACTTCCTTCAACAACACAAGCCTAGCGGATCACCACGCGAGTGCCAACATCAACTAGCTCGGCCACTCGCTCGATCTCTTCATTGGTCACTGCCACGCACCCTTGGGTCCAGTGGAAGTTGCCATGAATCTCCGGATCACCGCCGCCGATCCCGTGAATGCCAATGGCCCCGCCCAGCGCCGTATTTTGCGGGGGCGAGCCATAACGCCGATAGTGATCGAAGTAGGCCTCATAGTCCGCTTGGGAGTAGATACCGGCTTCAAGCGCCATACGCGCGTGAGGTGGCGTAGGATAATCGATACCGATGAAGATATGCCACTGGCTTTCGTAATTAAATCGGTTAATCCTGAATTCTCCCAGCGGCGTGACGTTATCTCCCCGTACGCGCTGGGTTTTGGCACCGCCACGCCCGAGTGAAATGGGGGCAAATCGCTCGACGAGAGCATTGCCTCGGAAGATGCTCAGCGTTGCCTCTTTGTCGTCGATCAGCACCCACAGCTCGTTGCTGTGGCGTGGCACCGGCGCCCGTGCGAGCAACGTGGCCACCAAGTCGGGTGGCGCGTAATCGTTCACAGCGCTGGTGGTCGCGGCGCTGGCCGCAACAGGCCAGCCCAGGGCCATCGCTAAAAATCGGCGGCGGTTCACAGGCATCATTATGGCTCTCAAAAAAACGGGCCAGCGGTGCTGACCGACAATGCGTTAATGACGGCTGTTATACCCCATAGACGCCGCCATTGTCAGCGTCTTAGTGAGCAATCTGCGTTGAGAACCGCCGCTATCTCTTCACGAAAGTCTAACGAAGAGACTGGCTCGCACGCCTCTATGCCGCCTAAAGATCGTCGAACTCTTGCATACTGGCGACGAGCTTGCGGGCTTCGGCGTTATGGCCCTGCGCTAGCGCGTTGAAAAACGTCTCCTCGGGCTCGATTTTGGCCCGCGACGCTCGATGTTCATAAAGGCTCTGCAGCTTACGGTGAGCCTCCACTGCCGTTTCGGTCAACTCATCGATGGAACCCGCCACGCTCTGCTCGGCAAGCGCATCCAGTTCGGGGGGCTGGGGAAAGTCGCCGGAATCATCGAACCAGGTATCCAACACTTCCCGGTGGTCGGTGCCGTCATGAAACAGCGCTTCTAGCCCCGTTTTCATTTTCAGCTCGCTATCCGCAAGATAGTTCAGCGCCATCGCTAGCCGCTCGTGTTCCGCTTGACTGGCGGCATCGCTGTACTGACGGGCCATGCGGGCGTGATAGCCTGCGGCCCACTCGATGAGATCCTTCACTTGGTTGTAGCGCATCCGTGTCTCCTCTGTCGTTGTCTTAACAACGTGGTGGCGAATCGGCACATTTCAACGTCTGGCATGACTATCCACGACGCGGCGCACGTCCACCCGCGACGGCTACCGTCTGGCTACCACTCCTCGCTCGTCTCACGCAGAGAGGCGATTTCTCGCTTGGCGGCGGCCAGGTTATCCATCAGCTGCTCCGCCAACGAACGCTGGCTGCCTACGGCAATCATGGCGGGGTTTTGCACGTTACGGCGTGCAGCACCTTCGTTGCTGTGCAGCTTGTCTAGCTGCCCCACCAGCCAATGAAGCCAGCTTTCGGGCTGGTGCATCGCATCCCGAAGACGCTGAAGCTCGGCCACGTCAGGGCCGTCACTGGCGAGCAACGCTCGCCAGTCATGGTTCGTCAACCGGGCGTGCTCGGTCACCTCTTTGAGCAGTGAACCCAGGGCCAGTTCGAACAGAGACAGCGCGCTCTCCTCGATGGCCATCTGCCGAGCGGGACTATGCTCGTCATCGCCCACCGGCAGGCCGACCAGCAGTTCGGCCTGATACAGTAATTGATTAGTACGGGAACGAGGGGTCACTTACGCTTATCCTCCACGTGCCATTTGCCACCTTCGAAGGTCGCTTTCCAGCCGGTTGCTTTACCCTCTTCATCGGTCATCACGTACTGCTCTTTGTTTTTACGCGAATAGCGAATTTGCGCTGGACGACCATCCGGATCTTCGCTCGGCGCTTTAAGAATAAAGTGATACTTCTCTGGTAGCTCATCGGCATGTGCCTTGAGCTCCTTGACCAACGGCGGACGCGTCTCACGATTTTTGGGGAACTTGCTCGCCGCTAGAAACAGACCGCTTGCCCCATCGCGCAGCACGTAGTGATCTTCCACCTTTTGGCAGGCCAGTTCAGGCATCGGGATCGGGTCCATCTTCGGCGGCGCGACCTCACCACTGCGCAACAGTTTGCGCGTATTTTTACACTCGCTGTTGGTACAGCCAAAGTACTTGCCGAAGCGACCCGATTTAAGCTGCATGTCGGCGCCGCACTTATCACACTCGATGAGCGGACCGTCGTAGCCTTTGATCTTGAACTTACCGCTTTCGATCTCATAGCCATCGCAATCTGGGCTGTTACCACAGATGTGCAGCTTACGGGTTTCATCGATCAGGTAGTTATCCATGGCCGTGCCGCATTTCGGGCAGCGACGCTTAGCGCGTAGCGCATCGGTTTCGGCCTCTTCGCCCGCGTCTTCCGCGACGGCTTCCTCACCAGGAATCAGGTCGATAGTGGTCTTGCAGCGCTCTTTGGGCGGCAAATTGTAGCCGCTGCACCCTAGGAAGACGCCGGTCGAGGCGGTACGGATCTGCATTTTTCGCCCACAGCTCGGGCAGTCGATATCCGTAGGCACCGGCTGGTTGGGGCGCATGCCCTCCTCGCTCTCGGCCTTCATCAACTCCATGCGGAACTCGTCGTAGAACGCATCGAGCAGCGCCTGCCAGTTACGTTCGCCTTCGGCCACTTCATCGAGGCTGTCTTCCATCCGCGCGGTAAAGGAGTAATCCATCAGGTCAGGGAAAGACTCTTTCAGCCGCTCGGTAACGATGTCACCGAGTTTCTCGGCGTAGAAGCGGCGGCTCTCCAGCTTTACATAGCCACGGTCTTGAATGGTCGAGATGATCGACGCGTACGTGGAAGGACGCCCAATGCCCTGCTTCTCTAGCTCTTTGACCAGGCTGGCTTCGGTATACCGCGCCGGCGGCTTGGTGAAGTGCTGTTGTGGGTCGAGGGCTTCAAGACGCATGCTCGTGCCGGTCGGCAGATCGGGCAGGCTCTGATCTTCGTTTTTGCCGGTGGGCTTCATCACCCGTGTATAACCGTCGAACTTCAGCACGCGGCCTTTGGCGCGCAGCTCGTAGCCATCCACTTCCACGCTGAGCGTGCTGGACAGGTATTCGGCAGGCGTCATCTGGCACGCAACGAATTGTCGCCAAATAAGCTCGTAAAGGCGTTCTGCGTCGCGCTCCATCCCAGAGAGGTCAGACGCTTTGCGTTCGACGCTTGAGGGGCGGATGGCCTCGTGGGCCTCCTGGGCACTCTCTTTGCTGCTGTAACGGTTGGGCGACTCGGGCAGATAGCGCGCCCCATACTCATCACCAATAAACGAACGAACGCTCTCCACCGCATCTTTCGAGAGGTTGGTGGAGTCGGTACGCATATAGGTGATGTAGCCCGCTTCGTAGAGACGCTGGGCCATGGTCATGGTTTTCTTCACCGAAAACCCTAACCGACCACTGGCCGCCTGCTGAAGCGTCGAGGTGATGAACGGCGCGGTGGGCTTGGAACTGGTCGGTTTGTCCTCTCGCGAGGTGATCGACAGCTTGGCTTTGCGCAGCTGCGCGATGCGCTCCATGGTCTCTTTTTCGGAGGTCGGGCGGAACGGCTTGCCATCCTGCCTTGCCAGAGCAAACCGCACTAGCTCACCGTCAGGAGAGACGAGATCCGCGTGGACATCCCAGAACTCTTCGGGAATGAACGCACGAATCTCGCGCTCGCGCTCGACGATCAGGCGAACTGCCACCGACTGTACGCGCCCGGCGGACAGCCCACGAGCGATTTTTGCCCACAATAAGGGGGAGAGCATGAAGCCCACGACGCGGTCGAGAAAGCGGCGTGCTTGCTGGGCCTCTACGCGGGGCAGGTTCAGCGCACCTGGGGCTTTGAAGGCGTCCTGAATGGCATTTTTGGTGATCTCATTGAATACCACGCGCTTGTAGCGGCTGTCGTCGCCCCCAATGGTCTCGCGAAGGTGCCACGCAATGGCTTCCCCTTCGCGGTCCAAATCCGTCGCAAGGTAGACGGCATCGGCTTTTTCGGCGAGCTTTTTGAGCTCGGCGACGACTTTCTCTTTACCGGGCAGCACCTCGTAGTGGGCTTCCCAGCCATTATCGGGGTCGATACCCATGCGCCGAATCAACTGGTCGTGGGCCTTGCGCTTTTTATATTCTGCCTTCTCTTCCGCCGACATCTTACGCGTTGCCGCGGCTTGGCGAGCGCGCTCCTTAGGGTCGGAGGCTGCCTTACCTGAGCCGCTGGTCGGCAGGTCACGGATGTGACCTACGCTCGACTTGACGATGAAATCGTTGCCGAGATACTTATTGATCGTCTTCGCTTTCGCAGGCGATTCGACGATGACCAGTGACTTGCCCATAGTGCTCCACTTTCCTATTGCCCAGGCGCTATCGCCCATGCTTTGAATACGTTACTGCCACCACGGTGACGTGGCGACCATGAGAAAAATGCGCCTACCCTACCCCAGCCCTTGATGAAGCGCCAGTAGCAACCTGATCAAGAGAAGCATGGCTTATGCTGCGCGACGTCAGTGAATGACACTCGCCAGGTGGGGTGCCTGTTTTTACCAAGGGGTAGCTAGACACTAGACTGCCGCTTGCCACTCGGCAACCCAAATAGCCGCCTCCTATAAAAAAACACCCCCACTCGGTGGTGGGGGCGTGGTTCTTTCAGGCAAACCCTTTATCGCTTGCGCGGGGTGCCTCGGCGCTGGCCTGCCGCGCGACGGGCGGGCGTTTTAGCGGCCGTGTCGCTGGCCTGGTTCGGCGCAGTGGCTGCGGGCGTCGCATCGCTGACGTCGGCGCTGCCCGCCGAAGCGTTCCCCGCCTTGGCTGCGGGGGCAGCCACGGCTTTGGGGCGCGCCTTGTCGAATAACGACGTTACCTGTGCGAACCGCTCGGCGGCATGCTCCGATAGCTCGCCACTGGCAGCAAACACGTGCTCGAGGTGCTTCAGATAGCCGTCGATACGCTCACTGCTTTGGCCTTTCAGCAGCGTCGGCAGCGAGGCCAGCGCCTGTTCACGGTCCAGTTTCAAAATGAAGAACTGCTCGCGCACAAGACGCTTGAATTCACTGAGAGACGTGCTCGGTTCAAGCTCCGCACGAGACGCGCGTAGCCGCTTGAAGTTACGCTCGTCAGTGGCCGGAGCGCCACCTAAGACATATATGACGGAGCGCATAACCGCTTCAGCCGGGCCACCTTGAGCAATCTTGTGACGCAGCTCGTTTTGTCGATTTTCGATAAAACGGCGATGCTCTGGCTCTGCGCCCGGGCGGCGGCGATGCACATGGGCATCGCCATACAAGCCGACAGCGGCTTGCAACAGCGGCTGGCCGTAAATATCCATGAACAGGCGTTCTGTCGTACTGTCGCGTAGGTCCCGCCACGCGTCCAGGCTCGCGACGATCTGATCCGACGCCATGGTCTCCAGCGCCTTGAACATATTGTGCTGTTCGACCGGCTGACGGTGGCGGCGAACGTAATCTGCCATGACGGGCAGCGGCACCGTGAGCGGGTTGCGATCGGACAGCAGCTTGTAGCCCAGGCGGATGGGGTGCATACGCCGGATCCAGCGGGCGGCCTCAGGGGTCATCACGGCTTGCAACCAGGGCTGCAGATACAGACGGTAGAGGCCCAGGTTGATTTCAGAGATCCGAGCCACCGTGGCAAAGCGGCGATCGTCCTCCGGCTTGTGCATAACCTCCTGGTCCAACTCTGCGAAATTGCGCGGTGAGAACTCCAACAGGTAGTCCCGCTCAATCAGCTCGGCATCCGTGCGCTCGCTGGCATGGGAGATGGTCGTTTCGTACAGCCCCGGTGGCATCACGTCGATGTAATCCATATTTGCCGTGAACTCGGAGTGCTCTTTGCGCGATACGCTGCCAGAGACGAAAATACCCAGGTGGCCGGTGGTATCGTGCAGGCAGTAGATGATTGTCTGCTCGTTGGCGACGATATCCTCCTCGCCTTCGTAGAGATCACGGATCCAGCCCAGGGCCTGAGGCGGCGGGGTAATGTCGTCACCACGGGAGCAGAACACCACCACTGGCGAGCGCACGTTGCGCAGATCGATGCGACGTCCATCCCGGGTGACCAGCTGCGCCGTCGAGAGGCGGTTGCCGACAAACAGATTATCGACAATGTACTGAATCTCTTCGCCGCCCAATACCACATGGCCGCCCCACCAGCGCTCGAACTCCAGGTAGCGCTTGGTTTCGGTATCCACGTTGGCATACAGATGGTACTGCTTTTTCCAATAGGTATTGGCGGGGTTAAGACGCTCGAAGTTCTGTACCAGCCAGGCACCATCGAACAGGCCGTTGCCGATATCACTGGTCAGCGCCGTGACCCAGCTACCGCCTGTCATACCACCGGTATAGCGCATAGGCGCTTTACCATGCTCGCCAGCCCAGTAAGAGAGCGGCGCACCGGCAATCAGAATCGGACCGAACACATCCGGTTCTAGCGCGGCGGCCATCATGATCTGCCAACCCGCCTGACAGTTACCAACCACCATGGGCTTCTCGGTGGTTTCTGGATGCAGTTCGATCACATGGCGTAAAAACGCCACTTCCGCCTCGACCACGTCCTCGACGGTTTGGCCGGGCTCGGGAAACGGCAAAAAGCCGATGAAGTAGCAGGGGTGCCCCGCTCTGAGAGCGACACCCAGCTCGCTATCGGGCTTGAACCCACCGATGCCCGGCCCATGGCCAGCGCGAGGATCGACGACGACGAAGGGCCGTTTACCCGGTTCGATGTGGGTATCATTGGGCGGCAGAACGCGCAGCAGCTCATAGTTCGTCGGGTTGGGCAGCGTACGCCCATCCATCAATACTTCTGTCTCAAACCCCAGCACATTGGGCTTGGTTTGCTCCATGTGCGCTAGGTATTGATTACCGCGTTCACGCATGACATCCCAGTAGAGGATGTTACGCTCGACACTGTCGCGCCAGTAATTCATGGCGGCACGTCCGAACCCGAAGGGGTCCATCATGCTTGCAAGGGCGTCACCGCTCGATGTCGACGTCAGTAGAGGGTTTGCGAGAAAGTTCATAGGGTCTCCCGTTGGGTTGGTGCCTGGCACCAAGCCCGAAGCCATGATGCTGCAATGCAATATAGTTTAGGCCACTCCTTGCCTAACGTCGATGATTACCAGCCGCTTTTACGATGGGCCTCTCATGAATGCCGCCACTGTCGTATTTATATACCGCCAAGCTTTCAAGGCGGTAGCGTTGAATCAGTGATAGCATTTCGCCAATGAGGCCACGCTTGCAGCCGCATCGGCACTGCCAGCGATCGCGCATCGCATGATCGAGAAAGTTTACCCGAGGTGGTTATGTCATCCCCTACACTGCTCAACCGCTTAACGTTCCGCCAGCTACAAGTGTTCCAAGCGGTTTATCGTCAGCGCTCTTACTCCCGAGCAGCCGAGCAGTTAGGTTTGACCCAACCCGCCGTGAGCGCGCAGATCCGCCAGCTCGAGCAAGCCTTGGGCCAGCCGCTGTTCAAGTACGCAGGCAAAACGCTTCACGCGCTCCCTGCCGCGGATACGCTCGCTCTCTCGACGCGGGAAATCTTTGGCCAGCTCTCTCGACTGCAGATGAGTCTGTCGGATATTAACGGCAAAATCAGCGGCAAGTTGAACATCGCAGCGGTCTCCTCCGCGCAATACGTCGTGCCCTACCTGCTGGCAAAATTTCGTGCCCGCTACCCGGACGTGCAGCTGCGTCTTAAGGTCTGCAATCGTAGCCAAGCCCTCGAGCGGCTGGCCGAGCAGCAGGACGATGTCGTCATCATGGCCATGGTGCCGGAAGACGACAATCTGGTGGTCATGCCGATTCTCGAAAACGAATTGGTAGCGGTAGTATGGCCCGAGCACCCGCTGCTGCGCATGACACAGCCAACGCTGGCGGATTTCGCGCGCCACTTCGTACTAATGCGAGAGCCGGGGTCGGGGGTGCGCAGTGCCTTTGAGCAGCTAGCCGTGGATCAAGAAGTGGGGCTGGCACACCGTATCGAGCTGGGCACTAACGAGGCGATCAAACAAGGCGTCATGGCGCACTTGGGCGTCGCTGTGCTACCCCGTTTGGCCGTGCAGCGCGAACTGGAGCAAGGCTTGCTGGCGACGCTGGCACTGCCGCACTTTCCAATCCGTCGCGCCTGGTGCACGGTCTATCGCCGGGATTACTTTCCCACCCCGGTGGCCGAGCTTTTTCTGCGCTTCGTCCGTGAGCATTTGAGCGAGTTCCAGCGCCACTTTCAGGCCCCCGGCAGTCCGCTCCCCAGCCATGGCGTTTCTTGTCTGCCCGCCCTCTCGCTGGCGCATGATGAGTAGTGGTTGGCGGTGTCTTGTTGATTGCCAGATATGTTACATTATCTACAACCTACGTATCAGTTAGCGTTACTCAGGGCATGGCAAGCAGTTGCCGAGCGACCCCGTTAGACAAACCTCGTTTGCAGCGTACGTCGCGTGATGGTTCCCTTTGCCAGCCGCACAGTAGAGAGGCTCTCTCCTATGAGCAACACCCCTTCCCAGCGCGTGCCCAGCGGCGAAAAATTCCGTAACGAACACGGCATGACGGTGATTAAAGATGGCATGAAGCAGCGCAAAGCGCAGGCCGAAGCCCCCTCACTCGAGCGCAAGCCCAAGTGGCTGCGCGCGCAAATCCCCGGCGGCGAGCGTTTCGAAGCCGTTAAGAAGAACGTGGCCACCCACCGATTGAGCACCGTGTGCGCCGAGTCCCACTGCCCCAACATGGGCGAGTGCTGGAGCAATGGCACCGCCACCATCATGCTGATGGGGTCCGTGTGTACGCGAGCCTGCCGCTTCTGCGCGGTGGACACCGGCAACCCAAAAGGCTGGCTGGACCACGAAGAGCCGGAAAACACCGCAAAATCCGTGGAACTGATGGGCCTGCGTTACATCGTGCTGACGTCCGTCGACCGTGATGATCTCGATGACGGCGGTGCCACTCACTACGCCAACTGCATCCGCGCCATCAAGGCACGTACGCCCGAGGTAGTCGTGGAAGCCCTCACGCCGGATTTCGACGGCGACAAAGCTGCCATCGAGCGCGTGGTAGATTCTGGCCTCGAAGTATTTGCGCAAAACGTCGAGACCGTAGAGCGGCTGACCAGCAAAGTGCGCGACCCGCGCGCTGGCTACCGCAAAACGCTGGACGTATTGGCCCACGCCAAACAGTACCGTCCCGACATCATCACCAAAACCAGCTTGATGCTGGGGCTGGGTGAAACGGACGAAGAGATCCTGCAGACCTTTGATGATTTGCGCGACATTGGCGTGGACATCGTGACATTAGGCCAATACCTTCGCCCCACCAAAAACCACTTAGCGGTCGAGCGCTGGGTCAGCCCGGAAGAGTTTGAACGCTACCGGGTACTGGGCCTGGAAAAAGGCTTTATGGAAGTGCCGTCTGGTCCGCTGGTACGCTCTAGCTACCGAGCAGACCGCGTGTTCGAAAAGAACAACCTTGGCCTTGCCGCGCCAGCAGCCGTACCGGGCCAAGAGCCCGACAGCAATCGCATTCCTGCCTTCAACGTCGGCTAGCCTGCTAAAACGCCTGCATGGGCCTCCATGCAGGCGTCTCTCTTTCGCAAGACACTCCTACCGAAAAACACCGCCCCTGCGTACTACGACGGGCTCACCAAGGTGCGCTTCAGTCGCGCTGCCAGGGCGTAGGCTAACTGCTCGCCAACGTCTTTGTCGGACGAAAGCTCGGCTACATCGGCAAGGCGGGTCACCTGCATCCCCGCATAACCACAGGGATTGATACGCGCAAACGGCGACAGATCGCCGTCGACGTTCAGCGCGACGCCGTGATAGCTGGCCCCACGACGAATACGCAGGCCGAGCGAGGCAATTTTGGCCTCCCCCAGCGCCGTGTCCACATAGACCCCCGGTGCATCGGGCTTGGCCCAACCGCGTACACCGTGCGCTTCTAGTACATCGATCACGGCATTCTCGAGCGCCGTGACCAAATCGCGCACGCCGATCTTGCCCCGCCGCACATCCAGCAGCGGGTAGAGCACTACTTGGCCCGGACCGTGATAGGTCACTTGCCCGCCCCGGTCGGTCTTCACCACCGGGATATCGCCCGGCATCAACAGGTGTTCCGGCTTGCCAGCTTGCCCCTGGGTAAACACGGGATCATGCTCGACCAGCCAAAATTGATCCACCGTGTGTTCGTCGCGTGTATCGGTGAGTTCCCGCATGGCTTCCCATACCGGCAGATACGGGCGATGGCCGAGGCGATGCAGCGCAATCGGGGCGTCGTGGTTCATGATTACACCACCATGTGCACGCGGCCAGTGGCTTTCAGGTCGTCGAACAGTTGACTTAACTGCTGCTCACCCGTCGCCACGATCGTCACCCGCACGGACTGGAAACGTCCATTACGACTGTCCACGACTTCCAGCGTGGTTTCATCGAAGTCCGGGGCGTGACGCACGATGACCTGACAAACGGCGGCTGGGAAATCGTCAGCGGCATCGCCGACGACCTTTAACGGGTAATCACAGGGAAACGTGATTTTCGGTGGCTCTTTGGCCGCGGGCTGGCGTAAATCACGGAGCCCTTGCTTGGCACCTTTTTTCATAACTGGCCTTTTGGAAATAAGTGAATCGTTGAGCTAATCCCAATAAATAAGGCCCAGCCCCTCACAATACAAGGTGTATTGCGTCGAGGCTGGGCCCGCCACCGGCAATTTAGCTGGTGAAATTGCTGATCAAGTTACTGAAGAAGCGCTGCACTTGATCGAACAGACGCTTGAACAACCCGCCCTCTTCGATATTTTCCAGCGCGACCAGCTGGCGCTCACCCACCATCTCTTCGCCCAGGTAAACTTCCAGGGTGCCGACGTCATCACCCACGGCCACGGGTGCGTGAATGTCCGCATCCAGGTTCAGGCGAGCGCGCAGCTCCTCGTTACGATTCCGGGGCAGCGTCATGAAGACTTCTTCATCCACGCCCACACGCAGTTCGTTGATGTCACCGCCCCATACGCGTGGCGTTGCCAGCACGGCACCACGCTCATACAGTTTCATGGTTTCGTAGAAGCGAAAGCCGTAGCTCAGCAGCTTTTGCGACTCCTGGGCTCGCGCTTCATCGGAATTGGTGCCCATCACGACAGAGATCAGGCGCATGCCATCCCGCTGTGCCGAAGAGACCAGACAGTAGCCTGCCTCGGTGGTCCAGCCGGTTTTCAAGCCGTCCACGGACGGGTCGCGCCACAGCAGGCGGTTGCGGTTCGGCTGATCGATTCCCCCGAACGAGAAATTGCGCTGAGAGTAAATCGCGTAATGTTCGGGATAGTCGTTGATGATATGGCGAGACAGGCGTGCCATGTCATGGGCAGTCGAGTAGTGGTTCTCATGGGGCAAGCCGGTGGCATTCATGAAATTAGTGTCATTCATGCCAAGCCGGGTGGCGTGCTGATTCATCAGGTCGGCAAACGGCGCTTCACCGCCCGCTAGGTGCTCTGCCATGGCCACGCTGGCATCGTTACCCGAGACGATGATGATGCCGTGTAGCAGGTTATCCACCGATACGCGGTCACCCACTTCAATGAACATCTTGGAGCCGCCGGTGCGCCAGGCATTTTCACTGATGTTGACCATGTCGGTCAGATTGATGGTGCCACGGTCCAGCTCGCGCTCAACCAGATAGGCCGTCATCAGTTTGGTCAAGCTCGCCGGCGGTAGACGCTCATCAGAGTTATGCTCTGCCAGAATACGCCCGCTGTTTGCATCCATCAAAATCCACGAACTCGCGGCAAGCTGCGGCGGCGCGGGAATGATCGTTTGCGGCTGAGGAATCACCTGCGCCATTGCAGGGGATATGACAGCCGTCATGGCCGCGAAGAGGCAGAGCTTGGCGGTACGGCGGATTGACATCAATACATTCATCACACACTTCTCACTGACAAAGAATATGGCGGCGCATAGCACGCCACTTGGGCACATGTTGAGAGCTATTATCTCACGACAAATACTTGAGGAAAGCCTGCACGACGGAGTTCTTCGCGGGCCTGTGTCTCTTGCTGGGGGCTCACTGGCCCCACCTGTACGCGGTGAACATCGGCATCGCTTTTCACGCGAACGCCATGGGGAAGCTCACCCGAGAGCCGCTGTTGAAGCTGTTGTGCCCCTTCGGCACTGCCTAACGCGGCAATCTGTAAATAGATGGCATCGCCACTGCCTGGCTCGGGTGCTGCCGCTGCAGCGGGACGAGCCGACGGCGCAGGCGTCCGCGCGGCAACGGCAAGCGCCGCCGGTGCCGTTTGAGAGGGCGTAGCGCTACCACCACGACCACGCTCCGCCAGCCACTGGGCGGGGTCGATCGCTTCGACGCGGACAGGCCCCGTCCCGTTATCGAGAATACCCAGACGAGCCGCCGCCGCATAGGAGAGATCGATTTCACGGTCGCTATGGAACGGACCACGATCATTGACGCGAACGATCACGGAACGACCGTTGTTCAAACTCGTTACTCTGGCAAAGGTCGGCAGCGGCAGCGAACGGTGCGCTGCTGACATTTTGTACATGTCGTAGATCTCACCGTTGGACGTGGCGTAGCCGTGGAATTTTTCACCGTACCAGGAGGCCGTTCCCTGGCGCGCGTAGCCGCGCGAATCGGGGAGCACGTGATAGGTTTCGCCCCACACTTCGTAGGTCGACCGGTTGCCCGCCCGAGAAGGGGCTTCGATACGCGGTTCGGCATCGGGCACGGTACTCACGTCTGGCGGGGCTACCGGGTAAGCGTCGCCGGTCATGGCGTAGCGCTCACCGCTGGCGGGAGCGGGAGTAGCGGGCGCCGGGCTTGCGCCCCCAGCTTCCCCCGCCACCCGCTGCGGAGAGGAAGAACTGGCGCAGCCGCTGACCAAGGCCGCCACCAGCAGCGAGCCGCTCAAAAGTCGCACATCGATTCGCAGTTTAATCATGCTCAGCCTCGGCTTGCTGCTTGATGGTCTCTGCCAACTCGGCTACCGCCATGGCGTAGAGGTGGCTGTGGTTATAGCGAGTAATGACGTAGAAGTTGGTCTCGCCTAGTCGATAGCGCTCCTGCCCATCGGCATACTCTAGCACCAATGGGATCACCGGCGTGTCGGGCGATAGGGACGCCTCCGTCACGACGCCTTGCTCGGCGGCTTCGGCAGCCGTGGTATCCGGGCGCACCGTTTGGTTAAAGCGAAGTGCGTCGGGGCGCGTCTCAGGCCCTTTGGCCTCATGATAAATCGCCCCTCCCCGTTGCCAACCGTGCTCAGCAAAGTAGTTGGCGACACTGCCAATCGCATCCACGGGGTTATTCCACAAGTCGCGTTTGTCGTCACCATCAAAATCGACGGCATACGCCTGATAGCTGGTAGGAATGAACTGGGGATAGCCCATGGCACCGGCGTAGGAACCGTAGAGCGAGCTTGGCTCTACCTCTTGCTGGTAGGCAATCGTCAAGAATGCGGCGAGTTCGCCACGAAAGAAATCCCCCCTCGCCGGGTGATGGAAGGCCAGCGTGGCGAGGGAATCCAGCACCTTATGGCGCCCTTTATGGCGACCATAGTAGGTCTCCACGCCGATGATGGCGGTAATGACCTCCAACGGCACGCCGTAGTCGGCCTCGGCACGCGCCAATGCGTCGGCATGCGTCTGCATGAACGCGGCCCCTTCGACGATACGCTGCTCGGTCAGAAAGATATCGCGATACTCGAACCAGCGCAGCCGACGCTCTGCCGCCCCCGCCATGGCGTCCAGCACCTCTTGGCGATAGCTTGCCTGAGTCAGCGCTTGCTCGAGCCACTCCTTTGGCACTCCCTGCTCAGTCAGCTCCTCGACCAACGGCTGGGTCTGCGGGTGTTGCCGAGGGTCGAAACTGACTGCTTCCTCTGCAAATGCCGCAGGGACCGAACACGCTACTAGCATGGCAATGGCATAGCCACCCGCTTGACTTCGCGCCCTGTTCATTGACTCACCACTCCTGTGAATTCGTACCGCCACGGTTGATGTCGTTAACGTGGCAGTAACCGCCGATGGGCGTGTATGGACATGAGAATACCGAACCCCGCTAACAAGGTCACGCTGGAGGTGCCGCCATAACTGACCAGCGGCAGCGGTACGCCCACCACGGGCAGAATACCGCTCACCATGCCCACATTGACAAAGACATAGATAAAAAACGTCAGAATGATACTACCTGCAAACAGACGCCCAAACGTGTCCTGAGACGATGCCGCCAGCCACAGCCCGCGCCCCACAATCATCACGTACAGTGCCAGCAGTACCAGCATGCCGACTAGACCAAACTCTTCGCCCAGCACGGCAATGATGAAATCGGTATGCCGCTCCGGCAAAAACTCGAGCTGGGATTGGGTGCCTTCCAACCACCCCTTCCCCCACAACCCGCCACTGCCGATGGCCGTGGTGGACTGAATGATGTTCCACCCGGAACCGAGCGGGTCGCTATCGGGGTCCAAAAACGTCAGCACCCGCTGCCGCTGATAGTTGTGCATGTTCATCCACAGTACCGGCAGGCCCGCCGCGCCCAGCGCAGCCACTAACCCAATCAATTTCCAGGACAGCCCGGCAAGCAGCACCACGATCAACGCCGCACTGGCCACCAACAGCGACGTGCCAAGGTCAGGCTGAATCGCCGTGAGCACGACCGGCACGCCGATGATCACCGCACACACGACGATATCGCGAAGCCGAGGAGGCAACTGGCAGCGGTTCAAGTAGGCCGCCACCATCAGCGGCACGCCCAACTTCATCATTTCAGAGGGCTGAAAACGGATGACGCCTGGAATTTCCAGCCAGCGCTTGGCGCCCATGCCAACATCACCGGCAATTTCCACGGCCAATAACATGGCGAGCCCCACGCCGTATGCCAGCGGTGCCCAGCGTAAAAACGTCGACGGGGAGAACTGCGCAATGATGACCATACCCGCAAGGGCGACACCAAAGCGCATCGCCTGAGCGATGACGGTATCGAGTCGCTGCCCCGAAGCGCTGTAGAGCACCAGAAGGCCGCCCCCCATGAGCACCAGCAGCATGCCGAGCAACCATGGGTCGAGATGGATGCGTTCCCAGATACTTTTACGCCGAGCGATACCGCTATCGGGCGGACGCGTCGGGTAGCGCCGCAGGGAACGGGTAATCAGTTGCCAAGGCATCGCTAGTTACCCTCCACGTTGGCAGTATCTTCTTCGAGCACCTCTTTGACGTCATCGACCTCGGGGGCATCCTCTTCGAGTAGCCACGCATCGGTCATCGCCCGCGCCAAATGCGCGGCATGGGTACTCCCGCCCCCTGCGTTCTCGACGATGACCGACACTGCAATCTGCGGATCGTCGA
This sequence comes from Halomonas sp. LC1, assembly GCF_030247125.1. NCBI lineage: Bacteria > Pseudomonadati > Pseudomonadota > Gammaproteobacteria > Oceanospirillales > Halomonadaceae > Halomonas > Halomonas sp. LC1. Next base: position 132,784 of record NZ_JASSPG010000009.1, read on the forward strand.
TGGGAGCGAAGGCCATGAACAGGGCGTGATCGCGCAGTCGCTCTTCCAGCTCTTCGGCGTTATAGCGCTGGTCCTGCCCCAGGGAAAACACCTGGGCCGTTCCCGACTTGCCCCCCATACGGTACTCCAAACCCACGCCGGTTCGGCGTGCGGTGCCTTCGCTACCGCTGAGCACTTTCTCCATACCGCTATACACTCGATCCCACCAGTTATCGTTGGCAAGCTCGATATCGGGCAGCGTATCGGGAAGCTCCTCGGGCATGGGCTCATCGCCAATGCGCAGGGCCAGGCGCGGCTTCACCCAGTGCCCGCGGTTGGCCAGCGCCGCAGTGGCGCTGGCCAGTTGAAGCGGTGTGACCTGCCAATACCCCTGGCCGATACCCACCGACAGCGTTTCGCCGGGGTACCACGGCTGGTTGAAGCGTGCTCTTTTCCAGTCCCGCGAGGGCATCAGTCCCGTGCTCTCCCCTTGCACGTCGTGAGCCACGCGCTGACCAAAACCAAAGTTGGTCATCTGCTCGTGAAGCTTATCGATGCCCAGGTCGTGCGCCAGCGTGTAGTAGTAGGTGTTGTTAGAGACCGCAATGGAGCGCTCCATATCCACCCGACCGTGCCCCCAGCGTAGCCAGTTGCGGTAACGGCGCGAGTCGTTGGGCAGTTGATAGTAACCAGGGTCGTTGATGGTGCTGTCGGGGGTGATCACGCCCTCCACTAACCCCGCCAATGCCAAGAACGGCTTGATGGTCGACCCCGGCGGGTAGTGGCCGCGAATGGCCCGGTTGAACAGCGGCAGGTCGATGTCTTCCTGCAGCGCCCGATAAGAGGCCACATCGATGCCGGTAACGAACTGGTTGCTGTCGAACCCGGGGGTCGACACCATGGCCAAAATCTCACCGGTATCGGGCACGATGGCCACGATGGAACCACGCCGACCGTCCAACAGCTCGTAGGCGAGCATTTGTAAGGAGCGATCGAGGGTCAGTGTCAGGTTGGCGCCAGGCACTGGATCGGTACGGCCAAGCTCGCGCAGCACGCGGCCACGCGCGTTGGTTTCGACCTTGCGCAGCCCCGCTTCGCCGTGTAGCTCGGTCTCGTAGAAACGCTCGACGCCGGTTTTACCAATGAAGTGGGTGCCGGCATAGCGGCCTGGATCGAGCTCCTGCAGCTCGTCAGCATTGATACGCCCAACGTATCCCAACGCATGGGCCATGACTTCTGAATCGGGGTAATAGCGCAGCAGCTGCGCTTCTACTTCGACACCGGGAAGACGGTGGCGATTGACGGCCAGCCGAGCGATCTGCTCTTCGCTCAGGTCGCTCATCAGTAGCGCAGGCTGGAAGGGTCGCTGGCGCTGGCGGGAACGCACCTGAAATGCCTCGATCTCTTCGTCGGGCAGTTCGAGAAGATCCACCAGCAGAGCGAGAGTGTCGTCTAGGTCGTCGACCCGCTCACGCACTAGAGTCAGATTGTAGGTGGGGCGATTTTCCGCCAGCAGCACGCCGTTACGGTCATAAATGAGCCCGCGATTGGGTGGCAAAGGCTCGACTCGCACGCGGTTCTTTTCAGAGCGGGTGCTGTAGAGGTCGTGCTGCACGATTTGCAGATAGCCTAGCCGACTGACCAACAGGCTGGTGAGCACTACCACCACCAACACGGCAAGCAGCGCCCGGACACGGAAAATACGCAGCTCTTGCTCGGGATTTTTTAGCGTGTCACGGCGCTGGGGCATGGCAACAGATGACTCTCACAAACAATAAAAGCGGCGGCCCCAGTGGGGAGTAAACGCAACCTAGGTTCCAGCGGCGCGTAGCGCCTATCGGTGATAGGGATGTCCCACCAAGAGTGTCCAGGCACGATAAAGCTGCTCTGCCAGCATGATTCGAACGAGCGGATGAGGCAACGTCAGGGGCGAGAGGGACCACGCTTTGTCCGCCATGGCAGACAGCGAAGGTTCCAAACCGTCGGGGCCACCGACGAGCAGTACGACATCTCGCCCTTCCATGCGCCAAGCATCTGCTTCTTGAGCGAGCTGCTCGGTGGTCCAAGGCTTCCCTTTGACTTCCAGTGCAACGACGATTTCATCCCCCCGCAGCTTTTCGCGGATACGCTGCGCCTCTTGCGCACGCGCTTTGGCGATATCGGCATTTTTGCCGCGCTGACCCAATGGGATCTCTTCGACCTCTAAGGTGAAATCCCGAGGAAGCCGCTTGCGGTAGGTCTCAACGCCCTGCTCTACCCACGCTGGCATTTTGGTACCCACCGCTAACAGCCGAATCCTCATGACATCGTGGCTCGCTCTTCGAACTGTTTGAGCGATTCGCCGATGGCGCCAGCATCGCTGGGCAAGTCGGCCCAAAGACGCTCGAGATCATACAGCGCACGGGCTTCAGGCAGCATGATATGCACGACGATGTCGTCCAAATCGACCAAGACCCAATCGGCATTGTCACCGCCTTCTACGCCACGAGGATGAAGACCGGACGCTTTGGCTTTTTCGACCACGTTCTGCGCCAGGGCAGCCACGTGACGGGTAGAAGTGCCGCTGGCGATGAGCATCAGGTCGGTCACTTCGGTGAGTTTCGCAACGTCGAGTTGCGTGATATCGCGTGCTTTCAGCTCTTCTAGCGCGTCAATCGCTAGGTTTTTCAGTGTATCGATGTGCATGACTCCTAAAGGCAACCCCTTGTGGTGATAGAGAGTATCGTGACTAACGTTGGACTTTTACGTGGCATCAGCCTGCAAGCGGGCCATTGTAACGGCTTCTTTCACGACTGCCAGCGCTATTCATCGGATTGATAAAGACGCTCGTGAAAAATCGCCTGCTCCACCGCCTCAGGCACCAGATAACGCACGCTTTTTCCCTCTTTCAACCGTTGGCGTATGTAAGTGGCCGAAATCGCCATCAGCGACGGCAGTTCTAGCCGTAAAACGCCGCCACGCGTGCGCGCCATCAATTCGCTGACACTACTGACTTCACGATCGCCGACCAGTTCCGTCAGCGCCGACGGCCACGGCGATTGATAGCCTGGACGCGCAATGACCACCAAATGCGCCAATGAAAATACCTGCTCTGGGCGATCCCAGTGCGCCAGGCGTAAAAAGGCGTCGTAGCCAATCACCATGACCAGCGGCACCGCATCGCCATACTGTTGGCGAAGCTCGGCCAGGGTATCGACACTGTAGGAGGGGCCATCTCGGTGAAGCTCACGATCATCCGCCACGATCCCTGGGGCGTCGCCGATGCCCGCTTGCAAGAGCGCCAAACGTTGGGCTGGCGACACTTGAGGGGTATCGCGCAGGGGCGGTTGCGGCGCAGGCACCATGTGCAGCGTATCCAGGCCTAGCGCCTCTCGCACTTCCAGCGCGCTGCGCAAGTGGCCATGATGAACCGGGTCGAACGTTCCTCCCATCATGCCCACCCGCAGAGGCTGCGGGTGGTGTGGCGTCTCACTCATTGCCTAACCTGACCATCGCCGAACACGATGTATTTCTGTGTCGTCAGTCCTTCCAGCCCTACCGGCCCCCGAGCATGAAGCTTGTCGGTAGAAATACCGATTTCGGCCCCCAGACCGTATTCGAAGCCATCGGCAAAGCGAGTAGAGGCATTCACGATCACCGAGCTCGAATCCACTTCTGCCATGAAGCGTCTTGCCAGGGAGTAGTCCTGCGTCACGATAGCGTCGGTATGGTGCGAGCCGTAGCGCTCGATATGTTCGATGGCTTCCTCGATGCCGTCCACCACCTTGATCGCCAAGATGGGGGCCAGGTACTCTGCCTGCCAATCCGCGTCGGTGGCTTCGAGCGCCTGGGGCAGCAGCGCACGGGTGCGCTCACAGCCACGCAGTTCGACCTCGTGTTCGGCATACGCGCGGGCGAGTTCAGGTAGCAGGATATCCGCCACCGGCGCGTCCACCAACAGCGTCTCCATGGTGTTGCACGTGCCGTAGCGATGGGTTTTGGCATTGACCGCAATCGCCAGTGCCTTGGCGGGGTCCGCCGTCGTATCGATGTAGACATGACACACGCCGTCCAAATGCTTGATGACCGGCACCTTGGCATCGCGGGAAATACGTTCGATCAGCGACTTGCCGCCACGGGGAATGATCACGTCGATATAGGCCGGCATGCTGATCATCTCGCCGACGGCCGCACGGTCCGTGGTCGCCACGACTTGCACGCTGCCTGCGGGTAGCCCTGCATCGGCCAACCCTGCTTGTAGGCAGCGGCTCAGCGCTGCGTTGGAAGCGCTTGCCTCGGAGCCGCCACGCAGCACACAGGCATTGCCCGATTTCAGGCAGAGGCTGGCCGCTTCGATGGTCACGTTAGGGCGCGACTCGTAAATGATACCGATCACCCCCAACGGCACCCGCATTTTCCCCACCTGAATACCGCTGGGCCGATAGCTCATCCCATCAATCTCGCCGACCGGGTCTGGTAAGGCCGCCACTTGACGCAGGCCCTCGATCATCGCGTCGATGCGCTGGTCATTGAGCGCCAAACGATCCAGCAGCGCGTTATCCAGTCCATTCTCCCGTCCACGCTGCATGTCTTGAGCATTGGCCTGTAAAATATCGCTGCGCGCCGCATCGACACGTTTGGCCATGGCGGCCAGTGCTTGATTCTTGACGTGCGTATCAGCGCGACGCAGGGCGCTGGCGGCGGCTCGGGCGCTTTGTCCTAGCTGTTGCATGTACGCGGGTACATCCCCGGCTGCCAGATGGTGTTGGGCGTCTTGTTGGAATGTATCTGAACCGCGCATGCGATCTCCCTATGTCGTGAGCGTTGCCAATGAAGTGAGGCGTGTCGTATTGCCAATGAACATTATACTGAGTGATTCCAAGGACGAGGCCAAGCAATGCGTTATGCTACGGGCCACTGGGCCATTCGCCATCAGGTAGATAGTAAGCCACCATGCAAAGCAAATACAAAATCAGCCTATTGAGGGCCAACTTGCTCGCCGCAGCCGTCGCCTTATCTCTCTGGACGCCCAGCGACGCGCCGGCGGCCGCCGTTTTGATGTGGCTCTCTGTCGGCTGGCTATTGATGACTGCCCTCATTCTCGACTTTAGCCATCGCCGCTCCCGGGGCCTGCCCTGGCAAATGCTGGCCGGTACACTGCTGTTAGGCCTGATAGCGACCGCCCCCGAACGTCATGCGCTACTCATTTGGGCGTGGGGGGCCGTCTTCATGCTGCCGCAGCATCGATGGGCTGCCGTGTTCAACGGCTGCGCGGCGTTTGCCAGCTGCCTTGTGCTGGCGCCGCTCATGCCACTCCCCGCCTGGCTGCTGATGACACTCTCCCTGACCGTTTTGATGGTGTTAGCCATGTCGCGTACCCACCAACTGCTGGCGATCAACGGCGCCATTCGCCAACGGCTGCGCCTGATCCCGGGTTTGAATCTTTGGGCAGGCGAGCAGCTACTGCGCGATTTGATGCGCGAACAGACACGCTCTGAACGGGAAGCCATCTACGCCGAGGTGTTGCTCTTTCGGGTAAGACGGCATCAGCTTTGGCAGGTAGCGCAAAAGCTGTGCGAACTCACCTACGACTTCGAGAACGTCTACCGCCTCAACGGCACGACCCTAGCTACGCTGATGCTTTCCAAAACGCCCAGTGAAGCCGCTAGCCGCCGCACGCTGCTGCTGGCAGCGCTACCGGATAGCGTGCTCACGCAGCACAAGCCGCTCATGGACATTGAGCTGGCATCGTTGACCCTCGAAGAACTCAGCCGCTTTCCGACCTCCCCGTTACGCGAGGCTGCATGAACACGCTCATCTCGTCTAAGCGCCTAATGACGTCAACCTATGGTGCGAGCATCGTCATGATGGCGGCCTATACGCTGTGGCTCTATGCCATGGGCAGCTATCGTGAATTGCTGGTGCCGCTATTCGTGTCGATATTGCTGTTGGTGTGTCTATTGATGCATTTGGCCCAGGGCACACAGCCCGCGCTCCCCCGCACGCTGTTACTGATCAGCACGTATGTCGTGGTATTGAGCGCCGTGCATGCCCACCCTGACACGGCCTCTCTTTGGCTGGGCCTGCCCCTTGCGGCAACGTTTTTACTGCTTCCTTTATGGAGTGCGCTAGCGGTCAACACGGTGTGCTTGGTAGCGTGGGGATGGCTGGCGCCTTTCGACGCGGCGCCGCTCTCGTTGGGCGTGGTGGTATTGGTGCTACTGCTTGCGCTGCCTCCTTGGGAACACGCCCGACGCCGAGCGCTACTGCGTGCTACGGACCCTAACGACAGCGACTGCAATGCTTACCACATCGATACGCTGAAAGAGCGCCTGAACAATGAGTTCCAACGCGCCGCCATGCTGAATAAGCGCTTGGCCGTTTTGGTGCTGCACCTTCCCCAGTTGGACATGGCAGAAGAGCAGTTTGGCCAGCGTGCCCAAACGGCGCTATTGGGGGCGCTGTGCCAAGAGGTCAATAGCCGCTGCCGCGACCACGACCTGCTAGGACGCGCGGGGAACGCCACCTTCTGGCTGGTGCTGCCCGACACCAGTGAGAGTGGCGCCCTGCTCGTGCGTGAGCGACTGCAGCGAGCCTTGTCCCGCTGCGTATTGGTCGAGACCGGTCAGTTGGAAGCGCGCATTGCTACCTGCCTGCCGCTGCGCAAAGAGAGTTTCGAGCGTTACGTACAGCGCCTGGAAGCGCGTGCCGACGCGATGGCTAACGGTTGACTTTCTACCCACGGATGCGTCTTTGCCGATGACCGAGTCGTTACTCTCCCTATCGCCCTCTCCAGAGATTTTAGTACTTCTGGTGCTAGGCATCGCGTTTATCGAGTCTCTCGCGCTGGTGGGGCTGCTGGTTCCCGGCGTTGTGCTGATGACAGCAGCCGCCTCCATGGCAGGGCATCAGATGATTGCCCTGCCATGGCTGCTCGGCGCGGCGTTCGTGGGCGCCGTTCTGGGCGATGGCGTGAGCTACTGGCTGGGCGCACGCCACCGCGATCACGTGGTATCACGCTGGCCTCTATCGCAACATCCCGAGTGGCTGGGTCGGGGCGCGCGCTTTTTCGAGCGCTACGGGGTCTACTCCGTGTTCATTGGCCGTTTCGTCGGTCCGGTACGACCGATCATTCCGCTCGTTGCGGGCATGATGCACATGCCCGCACGCACGTTCTTGCTGGCCAACGTCGCCTCGGCGCTACTCTGGGCGCCCGCCTACCTGCTGCCGGGCTATTTGCTGGGCCACACTTGGCAGCGGCGTCTCGACCTGCCTGCCAACGTGGAGATGGCCTTGCTCGTGATGGCCGCCAGCGTCGTGGGGTTGGCCGTCGTCTTCTCCTGGGGGCGCGCCCAGGTAGGACGGCACGGACGCGTGTATTATGCCGTAGCGCGTTTGGCTCGACGCGTGCCCGTCATGCGCCGCCCCTGGCTGGCCATGAGCCGTAGCGGCGAGGTGCCCTTGGCATCGCTGTTTTTATCGCTCCTCGCACTGACGCTGACCTGTGCCTGGACACTGCTGGTGGTACAGCATCCCGAACCGCTGATGATCGATCTTCAAGCGCAGCGGCTTTTTTCATGGCTAAGCGCCGACTGGCTAACCGAAACGAGCCTGCTTCTTGCTCAAATAGGCGATAAAGCGGGCATCGCCGCTCTGTCACTTCCCTGGGTCGTTTGGCTGACGTGGATCAAGCGGTGGGACGTGCTCGCGCACGGCGCAGCGGCCATGGGAGGCATCGGTGCGCTCAACACGCTGGGTAAGGCCGTTTTCGCCAGGCCCAGGCCCGAGACGCCGGAGTACCTCACGGGGTCGTTCTCCTACCCCAGCGCTCATACTTCGACGTGGGTCGTCATCGTTGGACTGCTCGCTGCCTTCGTGGCCTCGCGACTGCCTCGACAGCGACGTATGTGGGTGTATTGGTTGGCCATGGCCACGGCGCTGCCCATGGCGCTCTCACGCTTGGCCATAGGGGTTCACTGGCTGAGTGACCTCATCGGCGGCGCATTGCTGGGGTTAGTGGTCTGCGCGATGATTCAAATTAACTGGCAGCGCCGATACCGGGCACCGCTACCGCCACTCCCCTGGGCTGCGCTGCTGCTAGGGTCGCTGTTATGCGTGGGTACCCGCGTCGTGTTTTTCTCGCCCGTGTGATGGCGTGCCGCTTAGCCCAGCGCGAGCCACAGGCCGACACCTATCATCAACGTTCCGGCAATACGGTTTAGTAGCCTGACGTTCCCGCTTTTGCCCAGCAGCTTACGCAGCGTCTTACCGCCGGTCGCGTACACCAGCATACTGGCAAATTCGATGGTAAGAATGACTGCGATCAACATACTGAGCTGCGGCGCTAGCGGCTTGCTGCCGTCTAAAAACGGAGGCAGCAGCACCATGAAAAATGCCCACCCTTTCGGATTGGCGACTGCCGTGACCAGCCCTTGCATCGCCAATTGAAGCCGACCGGCTGCCGGGCCGGTATCCAGCTCACTGGGAATGGCCATCCGCCCGCGGGAGCGCCACATCATGATACCCAGATAAGCCAAATAGGCGCCGCCCACCCATTTGAAGGCGACGAACAGCTCTGGCTGACGTAACATCAGCGCGGCCACGCCCGCCCCTGCGGCGGCAGCCACGAACCCGACGCCAATCAGCTCTCCGATCATCATCCACAGCGTGCGTTTGACGCCTTGCGTCATCCCCAACACCATGGCCAGGGTCATACACATCCCTGGCGTTAACGAGACGAAAAGAAACGTAGGTACGAAGACCGAGAGCGTCGCCCATGACATCATGGCTCACCGTCCTTGTTTTGTGCATCGCGAGAGGTCGCGGTGGCGTGGGATTCTTCGCCCCAGCGCGGCATCAGGGTATGCGCAATCCCCAGCTGGTTGAGAATGCGGGCTACGATGAAGTCGATCAAATCTTCCAGGCGCTGCGGGCGGTGATAAAACCCCGGCGCGGCGGGGAGGATCACCACGCCCAGGCGGCTCAGCGCCAGCATGTGCTCTAAATGGATCGGTGAGAACGGACTTTCTCGGGGCACCATCACCAGCGTGCGGCGCTCTTTGATGGCGACGTCCGCCGCGCGCTCGATCAAATTATTGCTCGCGCCGGTGGCCACTGCCGAAAGCGTGCCCGTCGAACAGGGGCAAACGACCATCGCCGACGGAGCCCCCGACCCAGACGCCACTGGCGCCATCCAGTCCTCACGGCCAAAGCAGCGAATCTGCCCAGGCTGCGCACCGCTTCTTTCGGTCAGCGCCTCGACCAAACGCTGCGGCTGCGCCGGAAGGGAGACGTCGGTTTCCGTCGCAATCACCATATGCGCCGCCTTGGAAATCATCACCCACACTTCGTGCCCGGCGTCCACCAGCACGTCGATCAATCTCAAGCCATACTGCGCGCCAGAGGCACCGGTGAGGGCTACGGTTACCGGTGGTTTAAACGTCGTCGTCACTTCGCCTGCTCCCGCTTGGTTAATGCGTCCAGTAATCGCTCATGCACGCCGTCGAAGCCACCGTTCGACATCACCACGATACGGTCGAGGGGTGACGCCTGTGTGACCACAGCCTCGACCAGAGCGTCGATGTCATCAAACAGCGCGGCCCGCTCCCCTTGGGCCTTTACGAGCGACTCCATCGACCAGGCCACGCCGCTGGGCTGAAACCAGAACACGGCATCCGCCTCGGCGACGCTCTCGCTCAAACGCTCCCGCAGAGCGCCCAAGCGCATGGTGTTGGAGCGGGGCTCGATCACCGCCAGCAAACGTCCTTTGGTGGTAGCGGCGCGCAGGCCTTGCAGCGTGGCGGCAATGGCCGTGGGGTGATGGGCAAAATCATCGATGACCTGGATGCCGTTGACCTCTCCTCGAACCTCCTGGCGACGCCGTGGCGTTTGAAAGCGCGCCAGCGCCGCACAGGCACGCGCCAAATTCACCCCGCAAAGGCGTGCCGCGGCCAGGGCGGCCAGGGCGTTGCGGGCATTATGTTCGCCCGTAAGCGACCACTCCACGACGCCATCCTCTTCGCCCTGCTCACCTAAATGCAACACCTGAAAACGGCTGGCATCGGGACGCTCCAGTCGCAGCTGCCACTGGCTGCCGTGGTCGGTGCCAAAACGGATTACGGGAGACCAGGTCCCCATCGACAGCACCCGTTCCAAGGCGGGCTGCTGATCGGCCAGCAGCAGATGCCCTTGGCTGGGCACGATACGTACCAGATGGTGAAACTGACGTTCGATGGCAGCGAGGTCAGGAAAGATATCGGCATGATCGAATTCAAGGTTGTTCATCACCGCAACGTTTGGCCGGTAGTGAACGAATTTTGAGCGCTTATCGAAGAAGGCCGTATCGTACTCATCGGCCTCTACTATGAAAGGCGCATCGGGAGCCCCCAGCCGAGCGGACACGCCGAAGTTGCGCGGTACGCCGCCAATCAGGAAACCGGGCGATAGTCCGGCGCTTTCCAGCAGCCACGCCAAAAGGCTTGCGGTGGTGGTCTTTCCATGAGTACCGGCCACCGCAATCACGTGGCGCCCTGGCAGCACGTAATCCGCTAGCCACTGCGCCCCCGAGGTATAGCGCTGGCCACGATTGAGCAGTGCCTCTACCTCTGGATTTCCACGTGAGAGCGCATTGCCGACGATCACCACGTCGAAGGCCTCCGAGAGATTTTCCTCGCGATAGCCCTCCATTAACGTGATGCCCGCCTCGGCAAGCTGGGTGCTCATTGGCGGGTACACATTGGCATCGGAGCCGCTCACCTCATGGCCCAACTCCCGTGCGAGAAGTGCAAGGCTCCCCATAAAGGTGCCACAGATACCAATTATGTGTAGACGCATGGGCCGAGCGCTCCCTTCCTAACCATTTCAAACGATTGAACTTACTAGACACATCAATCAACGAGCGCTGAGATTAGCACGCCAAGCGGTGTTGCTCACCTCGTTCGCGGGAAGAGAGGGCGTGCAGGGTAGAGAAAGTGACAATGGAGGCGATTTATTGCAGGATGCGCCCACCCTTTCTTCACTATTTCCATTACCAGACCCTGCGCGGTGATCCGCAACCCAGGAGAGGAGTCCATCATGCGTCTATTGATTCGTTACTTTTTTAGAGGTGTTCGCGTTCTGCTGGCCCCGGTCATGCTGATCTCCGAGAAGCTCTCGACGCCCGCCTCCGTTACGCGCACGCCTGAAGAGCAGGCCGAGGTGGATGCCGCCTGCCAGAAACTCGCGCTCTACCAGTTTCGGACATGCCCCTTCTGCATCAAAGTGCGCAAAGAGATGGCACGACTGGGGCTCAATATCGAACGTCGAGATGCCCAGCTAGACCCCGACCACAAACAGGCCCTATTGGAGGGCGGCGGTAAGGTCAAAGTCCCCTGCCTGAAAATTGAGCATGATGACGGCCAAGCGACATGGCTCTATGAATCGGATGAGATCAACCGCTGGCTGCAGCAGCGCTTTGGCGCTCACTAACGGCCTTTAAAACTCCACCCTTTGCGCAACCAGCTCGAAGTGGACGTGAATATCGATGCCCTCCGACGTGTTGGGGGGCGTATTCGCGTCGCGTTGCAGTGCCAGCACGCCTTGAATCTCGCCTTTTAAATGTAGCTCGCGTCCCTGCTGCTCACCGTGGTTCAACGTCACGTCGACACTGCCCCCTTCCGAGGTATAGAGAGGTGGCATAGCCGTATGACCGATGAGCTGCATGACCTTGGCCGCGACGAGCTCGTCACCCTCCAACACGAAGCTCAGTACCAGCGCCTCTTGGGCATCCCACTCCAACGGGTCGATGAAGCCGGTAACCTCGACTTGGCGCTGATCGCCGACTTCCATGAACGTCGCATTGGAGTCGTCCCCCTGTCGTAATACGAACCAAGCATGCTCCTCACCGTCCAACGTTCCGACTATGTTCGCCGTTTCGTCAGCGCCTGCCAGCAGCGAGCCGCAGGTTAATGCACTGGCGAGCAGCCAGCCAACTCCTTGTTTGAACATCGTCTACTACGCCTTATGTGATCGGTTTGAGGCTAGCCTAACCCACCGCTGACACGCATCGACTTTTGTCTAATCCTATTGCTTCCAACGTGCGCCGTTAGCCCCATCATTTAGCAGATGAATGATGCCAGTCATTATTTCGATTGTATGACGCTATCACCTCTCTCTATGTTGTCAGCATAGCTTACGAGCTGACCGTGTCTGTTTTGCTGGTTCGTGACGCGCCTGCGACTCGCCCAGTAAAGCGAACAATAAACAACATGCATGGGAACAAAGATGACGCTCAAGAAGACACTACTGGCCTCCGTGATTGGTGCGACCGTAGCAGCAACTGCCATGTTGCCGATGACGGCTAGCGCTGAAACCCTGCGTATCGGTTATTCTGCCGACCCTGAAACCCTGGACCTGCATGAGCAGCTCTCGGGCGGCGTGCTGCGCTTTTCGCACCTTGCTTTCGATCCGCTGGTACGCTGGACCAAAGACTTCCAGTTCGAGCCGCGCCTGGCAACCGAGTGGGAGCAGGTCGACGACACCACCATGCGCATGACCCTGCGTGAAGGCGTGACCTTTCACTCGGGCAACCCTTTCACAGCAAAAGATGTCGTGTGGACCATTGAGCGTCTGAAAGAGAGCCCGGACTACCGCGCCATTTTTGACCCGGTGGCCAGCGCAGAAGCCATCGACGACTACACCGTCGAAATCACCACGTCTGAGCCCTACCCGCTGCTGTTGAACCTCGCCACCTACATTTTCCCGATGGATAGCGAGTTCTACACAGGCGAAACCGAAGAGGGTAACGACAAAGCCGAGATCGTCAAAGCCGGTAACTCGTTTGCTTCACGTAACGTATCAGGCACCGGCCCGTTCATCGTGACCGACCGCCGCCAGGGTGTCCGCGTCGACTTCAAACGTTTTGAAGACTATTGGGACACCGAAAGCGAAGGCAACGTTTCTGAAATCATCCTAACGCCGATTGCCGAAAACGCCTCACGCGTGGCGGCCCTGCTGTCTGGCGGCGTGGACTTCATCGATGCCGTTCCGCCCAACGACTTGGATCGTGTGCGTGACGCTGACGGTGTGGAATTGGTCGAAGTGCCCGGCACCCGTATCATCGGCTTCCAGCTCAACGAAGAGCGCGTTGAAGCCTTCCAGGATGCTCGCGTTCGTCAAGCCGTTGACCTGGCCATCAATCAGGAAGGCATCGCCGACCGTTTAATGCGCGGCTTCGCCACACCGGCTGGCCAGTTCTCTCCGGAAGGTTACTCTGGCCACAACCCGGATCTCGTTCCTCGCTACGACCTGGAGCGCGCCCAAGCACTCATGGCCGAAGCGGGCTACGAAGAGGGCTTCACCGTCGACATGATCGCGCCGAACAACCGCTACGTGAACGATGCGCAAATCGCCCAGGCGGTGGCCAACATGCTGGCACGCATCAACATCACGGTGAATCTGCGCACTATGCCGCTGGCCCAGTACTGGCCTGAGTACGACACCCGTCAGTCCGACATCGCCATGATCGGCTGGCACGCGGATACCGAAGATACCGCCAACTTCTTCCAGTACCTCTCGTTCTGTATCGATGAGGAGAGCGGTGCTGGCCAGTACAACTACGGCAGCTACTGCAACGAAGAGATCGACGCGCTGGTGACGGAAGCCGATGGCGAAACCGATCTCGAGAAACGTAACGAGATGCTGCGTGAAGCCGAAGCCATGCTGTATGAAGACGTAGGCTTCGTCATGCTGCACTGGCAAAACCTTGCCTACGCCGCAGCGGAAGGCGTTGACGTTGAACCAGTCGTTAGCGCACTGGACTTCCCCTACCTGGGTGACTTGGTGATCGAGCGCTAAGCCCCACGCAGAACCGATAACCCGCAAGGATGCTTCGCTCTCCAGTCATGCTGGAGGGCGAAGCGTTTTCTTTGGGCCGCCACGGCCCTGATGCGGCGCTTCTCTGATTAACCTACATAGGTGGCGTACGCCATGATTGCTTTTTTAATCAAGCGGCTGATGCACGCAATATTGGTGATGTTTGTCATCAGTGTACTGGCCTTCGCCATCCAGGATAACCTGGGTGACCCTGTACAGCAGATGGTCGGACAGTCGGTCCCTGAAAGTGAACGCGAAGCCATTCGTGAACGGCTGGGGCTCAACGACCCCTTCCTGGTTCAATACGTGCGCTTTGCCAAAAATGCCGTTCAAGGGGATTTTGGCGACTCCTATTTCTACCGCGAACCGGCGCTGGAAGTGATTGCTCGGCACCTGCCCGCTACCCTTGAGCTGGTTTTTGCCGCCACGCTGATAATCGTGCTGCTGTCGGTGCCCATTGGCGTTTATAGCGCGATCAAACCGCGCTCGCCCATCTCCCGATTTTTCATGGGCGCATCGATCATCGGCATTTCGATCCCGGTCTTCTTGACCGCCATCGTGTTGATTCAAATTTTTTCGATTGGCATCACCGTCTCGCTGTTCCCCGAAAGCACGGCTTGGGGCGCTTGGCTCAACGGCCTGCTCTCGACCGAGGGCAATATGCCGTCTTTTGGCCGTGGCTATGATTTGGTGCACGTCGTGGGCCACTGGGATACCAACCTAGTGACCTGGGACGGCTTGAAGCACTTGGTGCTGCCCGCCGTGTCGCTGGCGTCGATCATGCTGCCGCTGTTCATACGTTTGATTCGCGCAGAAATGATGGAAGTGCTGCAGTCCGAGTACGTGAAGTATGCCCGCGCCAAAGGGATCTCCATGCGTCGGGTCTATTTCGTGCACGCGCTGAAAAACACCATGCTGCCGGTGATTACCGTGGGCGGCGTGCAAATCGGTACTATGGTGGCCTACACCATTTTGACCGAAACCGTATTCCAATGGCCGGGCATGGGGCTGATGTTCCTTGACGCCATCAACCGTGCCGACATTCCGCTGATTGTTACCTACCTGATGATTGTCGGCGTCATTTTCGTGGTTACGAATACCATCGTGGATCTGATCTACGGCTTCGTGAACCCCACTGTAAAACTGACAGGTAAGCCCGCATGACCACGTCTACCACGTCCACTGCCCCAAGCCGCTGGGAGCGCATGCGCGACTCCTTCTTGTGGTACAGCTTCAAACGCGACCGCACGGCGCAACTCTGTTTGGCGGTCTTCATCTGCCTCGTCATTGCGGCTTTTTCAGCACCGCTTTTAGCGCCGACCGACCCTTATGACCTGGCGCAAATCGACATTCTCGCCTCCGAGCTGCCGCCCTTTTGGATCGATGGCGCCGACGAGATGTATACGCTGGGCACCGACGCACAGGGGCGCGACCTTTTGTCGATCATTCTCTACGGTACGCGGGTATCGCTGCTGATCGGTTTTGGCGCAGTGGCACTACAAGCCCTCTTGGGGGTGACCTTCGGCCTGATGGCCGGCTACCTGGGTGGCCGTGTCGATGCATTCCTGATGCGCCTGGCCGACATCCAGCTCTCGTTCTCGACGCTGATGGTGGCCATCGTCGTGGGTGCCGTGGTGAAAGCCACACTGGGCAGCGCGTTCTACAGCCAGTACGCCGTTCTGATGCTGATATTGATCATCGGCCTTGCTGAATGGCCCCAGTATGCTCGTACCGTGCGCGCCTCGGTACTGGCCGAGAAAAACAAAGAGTACGTGGATGCCGCCCGCGTCATGGGCCTGCGGAGTAAACGCATCATGTTCCGCCATGTGCTGCCGAACACGCTTTCACCGATCTTCGTTATCTCCACGGTGCAAATTGCCAACGCCATCATCTCCGAAGCGGCGCTGTCGTTTTTGGGTCTGGGTATGCCGGAAACGCATCCCTCGCTGGGTTCGCTGATCAAAGCAGGCTTTGACTATATTCAATCAGGCTCTTGGTGGATCACGTTGATCCCCGGTGCGGTGCTGGTAGTGCTGGTGCTGTCAATCAATCTTCTGGGCGACTGGCTGCGCGATGTCATGAACCCACGACTCTACAAAGGCTGAGGACACCATGGCACTTCTTGAAGTTTCTCAACTCGATGTCCGCTTTGCCCTGCGCCAGGGCGAAGTGCGCGCCCTGCGCGACGTGAATTTCACCCTGGAGCGCGGCGAGCGCTTGGGTATTGTAGGCGAATCTGGCGCGGGTAAATCCGTCGCCGCTTTCTCACTGCTGAATTTGATCGCCAAGCCCGGCTTTATTGCCGGGGGTAGCATTAAATTTGAAGGGAAAGAACTCAACAGCATGTCGGAGCGTGGCCTGCGCAAAGTGCGCGGCAACCGCATTTCGATGATCTTTCAAGATCCGATGATGACGCTGAACCCAGTGCTCTCCATCGGCGAACAGATGGTGGAGTGCTTAAAGGCGCATCGGCGTATTTCGACCAAAGAAGCGCGTGCCATCGCCCTGGATAAGCTGCGCCAAGTGCAGATCCCCTCTCCGGAAAAGCGTTTGGATCAGTACCCCCACGAGCTTTCCGGCGGGATGCGCCAGCGCATCATCATCGCCATCGCTCTACTGCTCGACCCGGACATCATCATTGCCGACGAGCCTACCACGGCGCTAGACGTGACGATCCAGGCCGAAATCATGGCGCTGCTGCTGGAGCTGTGTGAGCAGCACAACGTGGGCTTGATTTTGATTACCCACGACCTAGGTGTGGTGAGCCAAGTGACCCAGCGTATGCTGGTCATGTACGCAGGCCGCGTCATCGAGCAAGGCCCCACGCGGGAAATCATCAACGACCCGCAGCACCCCTACACGCAAGGTTTGATCAACGCACTGCCGCAGATGGCAACGCCTGGGGAAAAGCTCAATCAGATTCGTGGTAGCATGCCGTCGCTCTCTAACCTGCCCAGCGGCTGTGCGTTTCACCCCCGCTGCGACTTTATTAACCGTGCCGACGGTCAGCCTCGGCCTGCATGCACCCAGCAAGTCCCCGATTTCGTTGATTCTGGAAACTGTCGCGTGGCCTGTCACATGGTAGCGGAAATGCTGGAAGATCGCCGCTTGAAGGAGGAAAGCCTATGAACGCCCAGGCGGAAACGATAGCGACCATGCCAACCCAAAACGAAGAGAGTAGCGAGTCACTGCTACAAATTCGCGGTCTCAAAAAGCGCTTCTCACTCTCCGGTGATTTTCTGGAACAGCTACGTTTTAAAGGCGGCAAGCTGGTTCGCCATCAGGAGTATGTCCACGCCATTAACGGCGTGAACCTGGACATCAAACGCGGCGAAGCGCTCTGCGTGGTGGGTGAATCTGGCTGCGGCAAATCCACCGTGGCGCGAACGGTCATGGGGCTAATTTCACCTTCAGAAGGTGAGATTCGTTACGACGGCCAGCGCATCGACAATCTTAGCTCAAAGCAGCTCTTGCCCTACCGCAAGCGCATGCAGATGATCTTCCAGAATCCTTACGCGTCGCTAAACCCGCGGATGACAATTCAGCAAACCCTGGAAGAGCCGCTGCGCCTGCACCACCCCGACTGGAACCGCCAGCAAATCCTCGACAAAGTCGAAGACGTGATGCGCTCGGTGGGCATCGACCCGGACTGGGGTAAGCGCTTTGGACACGAGTTCTCCGGCGGACAGCGCCAGCGTATTGCGATTGCTCGCGCGCTCGCCGTCGACCCCGAATTTATCGTGGCCGACGAGCCCATTTCAGCGCTGGACGTATCGATCCAGGCGCAGGTGCTCAATCTTTTGATGGATGCTCAGCGAGATCGTCACCTGACCTATCTGTTCATTACCCACGATTTGGCGGTGGTCGAGCATTTTGGGACGCGGGTGGCGGTGATGTATTTGGGTACGGTATGTGAGGTGGCGACGACGGCAACGCTGTTTGCCAAGCCCCGCCACCCCTATACTCAGGCGCTGCTGTCAGCGATCCCCCGCCTGGAAGATGACCGCCCACAGCATATTCGTCTATCAGGGGAAGTGCCGACGCCGGTCAACCTACCTAGCGGCTGCGTTTTTCATGGCCGCTGCCCCCATGCCAACGCCCGCTGCAAACAGGAAATTCCTGCCCTGAAAACCCAGGATGACGGCACCCGCGTGGCGTGTCACGCTGTTGAGGAAGGCCGCCTATGAGCGCGGCCCTCTCAACCGCTATACGCTTGGCCGCTTTGCGAGGTAAGGCATGGAAATTCGCTGGCTAGAAGACTTCATCGCCCTGGCCAGAACGCGACACTTCTCCCGCGCCGCCGACGAACAGCACGTCACACAGCCCACCTTCTCCCGGCGCATTAAGCTGCTGGAAGAGGAGATGGGCGTTACGCTGATCAATCGGCAAACGCTACCGCTATCGCTAACGCCTGCGGGAGAAGAGTTTTTGACGCTATGCGAACAGGTTACCGACCGGGTTCGCTTAACACGCGACCGCGTTCGTGAAATCAGCGCCGGGCAGCAGCGGCGCATCATGGTGGCCGCACCGCAAAGTCTGCTGGCGCACTTTCTGCCGGAATGGCTCGCCAGCACCGGCTGGCAGGCGCGTATTCAACCGTATTTGCGCGCCACGGGCTGGGTGGCCAGCGACTACTTTCAAGCGCTTGCCCGGGCAGAGTGCGACTTGGCGATTTGTTACTGGCCCGTTGGGCGCTGCGATTTGGATATCGATACCAGCGCCTGTACGTATCGGGTGATCGGCCATGAGCGGCTGATCCCCGTAACCGGGCTGACGCGGGATGGCACTGCCTGCGCTTTGCTACCCGGCTCACGCCAGCAGCCAGTGCCGTGGTTGGCGTATCCCAAGCGAGGGCTGTTAGGCTCGGCGGTCAAAGCGCACCTGGCGCGACTCCCCCAAAGTACGTACCTAACGGCGCAAAGTGAGAACCTCTATGCAGCGGGCATCAAAGAACTGGTGCTGCTGGGCTACGGCATGAGCTGGCTACCCGAGCGCAACGTCGCGGCAGAGCTCGCCAGCGGCGCTCTGGTGAGAGCGGGTGACAGCCGCTGGGACGTCCCCATGGAACTGCGACTTTATCGTCACCAAAGCCAACACCACGCCGAACTCGATAGCCTGTGGAGCGAACTCACCCCGCCCCGACCTTGAAAGGATGCCTTTTATGTCAGCAACCCTACACCAACAGCAGCGCGAGCATATCGCGTCGCTACAGCGCGCTTACCAGCAGTGCATGGCGGCTCATCAGCTGGATAGCGTGGCGATTTATAGCGGCCACGCACGCAACCACTTTGCCGACGATCACGCCACCAGCTTTCAGTCTTACGGTCACTTCATCCACTGGGTCGGTCTAGCAGATGTTCAGCATAGCTGGCTGGTGATTCAACCGGATCAACGCCCTCAGCTCTATCTTTACGCGCCCGCCGACTTTTGGCACTTGCCGACACAGCTACCTGAAGAGCCGTGGGTCGCTGAGTTCGATGTGCACCTATGCGGCGATAAAATCACCCCACCGCTGTCAGGCCGAGCGGCTATCCTTGGCGATGTGACGGCGCTTGAAAGTGCCGCGCAGCTCGCTAACGTGGCCACGTTGCAACCTGAAGCGTTAGTTCGCGAGCTAGATGAGCTGCGGATGACGAAATCTGCTTATGAAATTGCCTGCCTGCGTGAGGCGAACCGGCTAGCGGTAGCAGGTCATCAGGCGGCTAACGCGGCTTTTATTGGTGCAGCCGCCGAGCTGGATGTGCAGCTCGCCTATTTGGGGGCCAGCCGACAGCGAGAATCGGACGTGCCCTACCAAAACATTATCGGGCTGAATGAGCATGCCGGGGTCCTACACTATCAGCGCTATGATCTGTCAGCCCCCAAGCAGCGTTATAGCCTGCTGGTAGATGCGGGCAAACGCTTTCGGGGTTACTGCGCCGATATTACTCGCACCTATGCAGGCCCAGATGCCCCCACCGAATTCGGCGCTTTAATCAGCGCCATGCACAGCCTCAAAGATACGCTGATTGCACACATCGCCCCTGGCGTCGATTTCGTTGCACTGCATGAAAAAATGCACCAAGGCTTGGCTGATATCTTGGTCGCACACGGGCTGTATACCGGCAGCGCAGAAAGCGCCGTGGAAGCAGGTATTACGAGAGCCTTTTGCCCCCACGGGCTAGGGCACTCGTTGGGTATTCAGGTACATGATGTGGCCGGGTTGATGCAGCCAGACGGCACGCCATCACCAGCGCCTCAAGCTCACCCTGCCCTGCGACTCACCCGGACACTGCAACCCGGCATGGTCGTCACCATCGAGCCAGGACTCTATTTCATTCCCATGCTGCTCGCCCCGCTGCGTAAGCAGACCCACCCCATCGACTGGACGCTGGTCGACCGTCTTGCCGTTTGCGGCGGCATTCGCATCGAGGACAATATTTTGGTGACGGATAGCGGCTCAGATAACTTAACACTGTAACGATTGGCCAACAAAAAAACGCCCGGCTCACGTCAGTGAGCCGGGCGTGTACCTAACAAGCCTTGATTAGAAGCGGTAAGTGATACCGCCGCCGATGGTCACAGGCTCGATATCGACTTCACCAATGGTGGCGCCAGCCGCGTTGATGTCAGCGCTCACGTCAGCGTAGCTAACGTAGCCGTTCAGCATGACGTTATCCGTCACTGCCAGATCCACACCCGCTTGGCCAATCGCGCCATAGCTCTCATCGATGCTCAAGCTAGCTGGCTCGCTAGAGAAGCTGGTGTAGTTCAAGCCGAGGCCTACGTAAGGCTGGACTTTGGAATCCAACCCACCCATCGGGTAGTAGTTCACCAGCAGGTTCACCGGCAGACGATCTACGCTACCTGCGCTACCGCCGGGCGTGGTGTTCAGATCATGCTCGAATTTTTCCGAGCTGTTGAGCTCAACGCCAAATTTGTCACTAAACAGGTAGCCCGCACCGTAAGTGAAACCACGTGCGCTTTGTACGTTGAGGTCTGCGCCACCAACGTTGCCATTACCTGAGCCCGTGTCCGTTTGGGCAACACCGCCGCGAACAAAGACATCGCCCGCTTCATAAGCCATAGCGGCTTGGCTCGCCATGAAAGCGCTGGCTGAAACGATAGCGGCGGTGATCAATTTCATTTTGCTCATCAGGGTCATCCTCTTGCATCTTGCTTGGGATTGGTGCTGGTCGACACCAGCTAACCTATACAATATATAGTATACGAACACTGTTTCCAAATTTCCTGTGAAATTTTATTATAGGTTTTCTGACTCTGATAGCTTTTATTAACCAACGGCCCCGACAAGCAGGCATAAAAAAAGTCCCCCGAAGGGGACCCAGGTGGAGCACGCCAGCTCACTCGGTAGGTTGCCAGGCATCGCCTTAGCAACGTCGCAAAGAAGGGAGAGCATCGAGTGTCGTCACGCAAGCGACCTAAATGACTCTGTTCATTTGCTGCCTACCGTTTATATAGCGAGCCGCATGCCAATAAATATATTTCTATTTAAATACATAGAGTTATAAAAAATAAACCGTGTTCGAAAGACGCGCATCGCTTGCCAGTCGGCAAAAGCGCACCAGCAGTGCGCAATTGTTGCTGCGTTGCTCCATAACGAATCATGCCAGCGCCGTCGACGGATAGCGCTACTGGCACACCTGGTTGCGGCCCCCGCGTTTGGCGCGGTAAAGCGCCTCATCCGCCAATACCAGTAAACGATCCCGATCTTGATCTGACGCATCGAGGCTGCACACCATGCCCGAAGAGAGCGTACAGGCAAACTCTTGATCACCCTGGTTGAAGCGTAGCCGAGAGAAGTATTCACGGATGTCTTCTAAACGCTTGCGACCATCCTCTGCGCTGCAGTGAGGCAACACCACCAAAAACTCCTCGCCACCGTAGCGACCGATCATGTCCGTTTGCCGCAGGCGCTGACGGAGCAGCGTCGCCACCGAGGCAATGACGACATCCCCCGTGGCATGTCCATAGGTATCGTTGACCGACTTGAAGTGGTCGATATCCACCATCGCCACGACCACCGAGTAGTTCTGGCGATAGCCACGGCTGATTTCATTGATGGCAGCGCTTTTGATACTGGCGTGCTTGAGTAGCCCCGTCAGACTATCTTTATTGAGCAGTGCCGAGAGCGTACGGGAACGCGCCACTCGCACGCGAATCGACGCCACCAGTTGCGCGGCGAGGATAGGTTTGGTGAGGAAGTCGTCGGCCCCGTGACTAAGCGCATCCACCTGTTTGCCCAGATCCATTTCGGCCGATAAAAATACAATGGGCAGGCTGCTCCACTCGTCATACTGGCGAACCACTGAGGCCAAATCGGGGCCGTCGTAATCCGGCATGTGTACATCCATCAGCAACAGCTCGGGTCTAAACGATGTCAGTTGATCGATGATATGGCGTGGATTATCCAGAATCCGCACTTCCATCCCAGCGGCCTCCAGCACGAGCTGGTAATACGCAGCCAGCTGCTGGTCGTCGTCC
Source organism: Halomonas sp. LC1 (assembly GCF_030247125.1). NCBI lineage: Bacteria > Pseudomonadati > Pseudomonadota > Gammaproteobacteria > Oceanospirillales > Halomonadaceae > Halomonas > Halomonas sp. LC1. Next base: position 155,077 of record NZ_JASSPG010000009.1, read on the forward strand.
ACGACGAGAATACGTGCGGGGGGCGACTGGCGCTCTTGAAGCAGCTGTTCGAGGCGGTTCACCAATTGCGGAATGTTCAGCGGCTTCAAAAAATAGCCTTGTGCACTTAACTGAGCCGCCCGCATACGCGCATCGAAGCTGTCGCAGTCGCTGATGAATAGCAGCGGGCACGAGAGCGCTTGCAGCGGCGCCAAGTGTCCAACGCCGGCCATGGCATCCACGATCAAAATATCAGGAGACTCATCGGCAATCTGCTGACACGCTTCCGGCACAGAGGTAAACAGACGCACCTCGTAACTGAAATTCGTCAACTGTTCGCGAATGTGTTTACCGAGTTTGTCGTCCTCTTCGATCAGCCAAATCTTGGCGGTCGTGCCGCTGACTTCTTGAGGGGCGTCGATGGCCGGTGCCTGCTGGAGGCTTGGTACCAGCTCTACTTGCATGGACTGAAGCTGGCCACTCACTACGTTGACCAGCTGAAGGTCGATCTCTTGATCGCTCTCTTCCAACCAGCGTTTCAGCCCGCCTTCCAATATGCGCGCCTGGCTACCGATCGTATCGAAACCAAACGTACCCGCCGACCCTGCCAGTTTGTGCAGCCGTCGGTATACATCGGTCAGCGTTTCCCGAGGCGCTTGCGCTTCATCGTCGAGCACCTCTCCAACGGGGGTCATGAGCTGGGCACGCAACGTCTGTTGAAGACGCGTGAGCACACTGCACAACGAGGCGAGTTCGGTCTGTAAGTTTTGCTGATACGTTTGCTTTAACAGTGCCAGCTTGTGTTCTAAGGATTGTTGATCACGATTTACCACACGCCTGCTCCCAAAGAGTGCGAACTTGATTAGCCAGCGTCATGGGATCAAACGGTTTGGCAATCACACTTTCGGCACCCAGTGCAATGAGTTGGTCCACCTCGTGGGGCTGCACTTTAGCGGTCATAAACGCAACGGGCACTTTCTCAAGGCTCGGCAGTTTACGCAGCGCAGCTAAGGTGGATGGCCCGTCCATGCCGGGCATCATCACATCGAGAAGAATCATGTCCGGCGCATAGGCCACCGCTTCTTCCAACGCCTGCTCCCCCGAGGAGCATACCTTGACATTAAAACCACCGACGACTTCCAGCGCAAGCGCCGCTACCGTTTGGATATCCGGGTCATCTTCCACATACAAAATACGCTCTAAACTGCTCATCCGTTATCCACCATCTGCGCCAGTTGGGTTCGTTGTTGAATGGCCTCGAGCAATTGTGCCGGGCTTATGCGCGATTTTAAAAAAACCGTCTCAACTCGATGTTGATCTGTCTCACTGATTGGCTGTCCCGAGAGAATGATGATGCGTGCGCGGGGCTGGGCTTCTCGAATCTGCTCCAATAAATCCCAGCCCTGGCCGTCGGGCAGCCCTATATCCAAAATGATGGCATCGTAACGACGATAGGTTAACAACCGGCGCGCCATAGCCACGCTCACCGCATGGTCGCACTCCGCATGTTCGTTCAGCATGGTACGAATCACCGCATGCAGGTCGGGATCATCTTCGATGTGCAGTAGCGTTGGGCGCTCTTGATGGACCTGGATTTGCTCGCCCAGTAGTGCTAACAAATGCTGAGCTTGAATGGGCTTCGCTAACCAAGCGATGTCTTCGAGGTGCCCTTCTAAAGCCACTCTGCCCCGCTCTACGCTGCCCGTCACGACCAGCACTGGCGTATGCTTCGAGGCATGCTGCTCGCGTAGGGCATGAATCACATCGAACCCACTCATGTCTGGCAGGCCGATATCGACGGTGATGGCGTCGTAGCGCTGCTCGGCCAGTTTTTCTAACGCCATGGCACCATTCAGCGCGGAGTCCACCTCGAAGCCTGCCTGAGACAACGTTTCAAACAGCACCCGGACGACGGAGGGATCGTCCTCGATCACCAACACCCGACCAACCTCAGCGCCACTGCCCAATGGGCCGCTGACCGTATCGGACGGATGGAGCGGGAGCGAGAACCAGAAGCAACTTCCCTTGCCCTTTTCGCTGGTAAAGCCCATCGAGCCTTCCATGTGCTCCACCAGTTCACGGGTGATCGCCAATCCTAGCCCCGTGCCGCCTTTCGCTCGGGAGTCGGAAGCGTCTACCTGGGCAAACTTGCTGAAAATGTGCGCTTTGAAATGCTCGGGGATGCCCGGCCCAGCGTCTTTGACGCTCACCGTGATGACATGGGCCTGCTTCTCGACACTAATTTGAACATCCCCGCCCTCCGGTGAAAATTTCACCGCATTGGAGAGTAAATTTGCCATGACCTGCTGAAGGCGCTGGCCATCTACGCGCACCTGAGCCTCTGGATAGGGGTTATCCAGCTTTAACGTGACTTGACGCTCGTGTCGGTAGTGGCGATTTTCTTCGATGGCGCTCTCCAACAGCCGCTGTAACGGCTGCCACTGCATGTCGAAGGCCAGTTTACCGGCAGCGATTTTTTCGATATCCAGCAGGTCGTTGATCAAGTGCGTCAGCCGCTGGCTGTTTTTGTGTGCAATGTTGACCATACGCATGACGGTATCCGGCACACTGCCCAGCGCGCCTGCAGACACCATCCCTAGCGCGCCCGAAATGGAAGTGAGCGGCGTACGAAGTTCGTGGCTCACGGTCGCCACGAACTCGTTTTTCATCTGCTCTACCCGCTTCGATTCAGAGATGTCTTCGGCAATACCCAGGTAGCCAGTGATATGGCCTTGTTGGTCTTTGATCGCCGTGACCACCAGCTTGATGGGCACTCGCTCCCCTGAACGGGTCACATAAAACCACTCTTTGGCATCACGCTTGTCCAGGGCAGCGCGGTGCGTGAACACTTCGAAGGGCGTCAACGTGTAGCCGACGCTCTGGTTGAGATCGATGAGCCGCTGTTCGACTTCGTCGGCATCGTGGAACAACATGGGCGTTTGACTACCCACGACCTCGCTCGCCTGATACCCCAACAGGTCTTCAGCGCCTTTGTTGAAGAGCTTGATCACTCCTTGGGTATCGGTGGCGATAATGGCGAAGTCCACCGCAGAATCGAGCACTGAGCTCAACAAGTCATTGCTGCTGGCCAGCGCTTTAGTGCGTTGATCGACCTCACGCTCTAAATTGCTTTGCGTATGACGCAGCCGTTTGAACGCATCGCTGAGCTCGGCGCTCATCGCGCCCAATAGATCGGATAACTGCTGGAACTCTACGATACGGCTGCTAGGCAGGGTGGGCGTCTTGCCGTTTGCGATACTGTCACTTAGCGTACGACCTTTTTTGCCAAGACGGGTCAGCGGCTGGGTGATCGTTCGACTCAACAGCTCGGCCGCTAAAATACCGAAGATCAATACCCCTGCTAACATAGCAAACAGGACGATGCGGTAGGCTTCCATGGCGCTGACGGTAGGGAGTGCCGGTGTTTCAAGTACGACCTGGTCGACGCCTGCCACGCCGAGCGCAGGCAGCTTGATCGTGTAAAGGCCTTGTGAAAAACGCACCGCTGGATTGTCTAAATTGCCGGGCAACCACATTGTGATGCGCTCGCCCACATCAATGAGCTCATCGCCAGGCGCCAGCGTCAAGGAGTTGAGGTTTCCCACCTGCGCCAGTAGCTCACCGTCTGCGTCTAGAAGACCGATGTTGACGTCATTGCCCGCACGTACCCGGCCAATATGGTACATGTAGCGCTGATCGGCTTCAGGTTCGGACAGGCGCCCCACCAACTCGTTACCCAAATTATTGAGGTTTTGTTTGACGAAGTTCTCTTGGCCTTGGCGCATGGCGTGGCCTTCATAAAGAATCAGCGGAATACCCGCCATCAGCGTGACCGATAGGAGAGAACAAAATAGTAGATGTTTGAGCGTTAACAGTGCGCCTGCCGTCGGTAGCCACGTTTTTTTGGACAACCCACAAAAGATGATGATGGCGCTGGCGATAACCGCATTAAAGACACCGTTAATGGCTTGTTTCAAATACACCAGCAGGGTCAGCTCTTGTCCCCATCCCAGCCAATAAGGGAATAACAAGAAGTCGATCGGTGCGGCCACTGCAATCCAGTAAATCAGAGCGGCAATGATCAGGTTTTTGACTTTATGGTGATAGAGCCAAGAGACCACTAATGCCTCTAACACGAACACCATGACGGTGACCGGATTTTCCCAAAAGACGTAGGTATAAAGCCCCGCTGCCACGCCTACCAATACAGCAGGCCACATGCCTAACCAAGCAATGGCCAACATGACGGCCACCGACCCGAAGACGAAATAGACGTTAAACAGTACCGATAACTGCAGCATGTTGCCCGCCACGCCCGCCACGAACAACAGCGCGAACAGCAGGCCTGCATACCAGGGAGAACCCGCGGGTAAGATGTTTCGTTCAGTGCGCATCATGAGGGCGCTCCTCCGCGTAAGGGAACGTCACATAAAACGTGCTGCCCTCTCCTTCGGTAGACTGAAACCCAATGGTGCCACCCATTTGTTCGGTAATCGCTTTACTGATAGAAAGTCCCAACCCCGTTCCTCCTTTAACGCGTCGATCACTGGCATCTGCTTGCGAAAATTTTTGGAATATCCTGGCTCTAAACTCTTCGGGTATACCGCAGCCGCTATCTTTTATATTGATACGTACATCTTTATCACACTCGTCGCAGAAAATAACGACGTCACCGTTCAAACGAGAAAATTTAGCGGCATTTGAGAGCAAGTTGGCCATAACCTGCTGGAAGCGTAGTGCATCGACGTTGATAAAGCGCTCTTTAGATAGCGCCTCTAAACGCAAAGTAACGCCGTACTGTTCCGCATAAGGCTGGTTTTCTTGAAGCGCCGCGTTAAGTAACACGCCTAACTCTCTGGGATGACAAATGAAATTTAGCTGCCCCGCCAAAAGTTTTTCAACGTCCAGCAAATCATTGATCAATAACGCCAGTCGCTCGCCATTTTTCAGCGCCATGGAGAGCATTTTATGAGTGCTCTCTGGCAGCTCTCCCGTCGCCCCGCCCAGTACCAACTTCAACCCGCCGGTAATGGCCGTCAGCGGCGTACGGAGTTCATGACTCACCGTCGAGACGAACTCGCTTTTTAGCGCATCGACACGCTGACGCTCTAGCACCGAGCCAATCCACCGGCTCAGTAGCTTGATGAAGAGGATGTCGGTTTCCGCAAAGGGCTGCTGACGAGAGGCGGCAGAGGAGAAGCTCACCGTGCCGAACAGCTGGTCACCTAATTGGATAGCGCTTCCAATATACGCTTCGAGCCCAAAGGTCTCGTAACATGGATGATGTCTGAGATCGCTCAATGCCGCATTATGCACGGCAAGAAAACCATTGTTCTTTAGCGTCATATCGCAGTAGGTGTTAGCCAAAGGCAGGCATTGCCCAGCTCCCATCGTGGCATCCTGCGGTGCCGTCACGGAGACGACCTCAAAAATTCCTTTGTAGATGCGGCTGATGATGCCAATGTCCAGCTGTAAGTAGCGACAGCCCAAGGCCAACGCTTCCTGAAACTGTTGCTCAAGGCTCAAATGATTGGACGTGCTGATTTCGTTGAGCGCAGCCAACGCTTCAGCCAGTAAGCGCTGACGGGCTTCATCGTGAGCCAGTTGGCGCTTCACCTCGTTCACGCTGACAAGCTCATTCTCAAGCCCAGCTCGGTTGATCTCGTCTTCTGCGCACGCTGCCAAATCGTAAAGCGCTTGGCGCTCTTGTGGGCTCAACCGGCGCGGCTCGGAGTGGATGATGCACAGGGTGCCCACGGGAAAACCGTCGGCGGTGGCCAGTGGAACACCCGCGTAGAAACGAATACCGCGTCGGGCAGTCACCAACACGTTGGTGTCAAAGCGAGGATCCAGACTGGCATCTTCGATTTCAAAAATGCCTTTCCCTTGAATGGCGTGAGCGCAAAACGACTCTTCCCGGCAGGTTTGCGTCAGCGAAAATCCTTGTCGTGACTTGAACCACTGACGCTCCTCATCGACTAACGACACCAGGGCAATGTCCACGTTGAAAAGGCGTGTGGCCAGCCGGGTAATCCGGTCGAAGCGCTCTTCAGGTGGGGTATCCAAAATAGCTAAGCTATGTAACGCCATTAGCCGCGCTTGCTCACTCTCCACCATGGCAAAAACCTCAAGGGTATCTAACCGCCAATTTTATCCATCGGGCATAGCGCCGCTAAGCTCGTTTAGTTAATGTCAATGTATGCATTATTGTGGCGGCTGTCGTTAGCTGTATCGTTATTTCACATTTGCCTTGGCGGCACGGCTGTAAACACCCTTTTCACACTGGAACAAAACGCATGACAAAACCCCATACCTACTACGTCACGGGTGGCGCGCAAGGCATCGGACTGGGCATCGCCCATCTGCTGCTGGCCGAAGGCCATCGCGTCGCCATTACCGACATCGATGAAGAAGCCCTAGACGCCGCTGCGAAAAGGCTGCCTAACCCGTCGCAAATGCTCACGCTCACGGCAGACGTTAGCGATGAAGCCCAGGTGGCGGCCAGCCTCGAAAAAACCGCCAGCCACTTTGGCCAACTCAACGGCATCGTGCATAACGCAGGCATTGCCGACCCCTTCCATGGCCCGGTGGAGCAGCTCTCGCTAGCGACATGGCAGGCCTACTTAAACACTAACCTCACCGGCGCCTTTTTGTGCGCCAAGCATGGGGCTGCTTATCTACGCCCGCACGGCGGCAGTATGGTGCTGATGGCCTCGTCACGCGCCATCCAATCTGAGCCGGATACCGAAGCCTACGCCGCTAGTAAAGGTGGCATTGTCGCGTTGACCCACGCGCTAGCGGTCAGCCTAGGCCCGGATATTCGCGTCAACGCCGTTAGCCCTGGCTGGATCGAGGTCGGCGACTGGCAAAAACCCAGCCGCCAGCAGCCGGTGGAGCACCGTGATATTGACCGCGAACAGCACCCGGCGGGGCGCGTGGGCACTCCCGAAGATATTGCCGCGCTCACCCGCTTTCTGCTCTCCAAAGAATCCGGCTTTATCACCGGGCAGAACTTTGTCGCCGACGGCGGGATGACGCGCAAAATGATCTATGCCGAGTAGCGGCACCGCCCATCAAAAAGATCCCATTAAAAAAGGCCATCCGCGGATGGCCTTTCGCTTTTCAAAAACGTACCGCTAAGGCGTGACGATAATCTTCACCTGCGCCTTATCGCTCAACAGGGCTTCGAAGCCCTCCTCCACGATTTCCGCCAGCGGAATGCGTTGAGTGACCATATCCTCGGCGCGGAAGTAGCCCCGCTGCATCAGTGCCATCACCGCCGGGTACACATGACGGTAGGCAATAATGCCTTTCATGGTGCGCTCTTTGATGACGAGGTCATTGGGCTGAAAACTGGCCTCTCCCTCCCAAATACTCACCACCACCACTTCGCCGCCCTCGTGCGTGCTATGCAGCGCTTGGTTGAGCACGGCGGGAATGCCGGTCACTTCGAAGGCCACGTCCACCCCGCCGCCGCTCAAGGCGTGCAGTTTCTCCACCGCGTCCTCTTGCTGTGGGTCGACGACCATGGCTCCCAGCGCTTCGGCTTTTGCCTTACGGGACGGCGCGACTTCCACCGCATAAATCTGTGCAGCCCCGGCGGCTTTGAGCGCTTCGATGGTCATTAAACCAATCGGCCCCGCACCAAACACCACGGCGCTATCCCCGGCTTTGAGGCTGCTCTGGCGCACCGCATGCAGCGCGACCGCTGCAGGCTCGACCAGCGCCCCCTGCTCGTAGCTGAGGTCATCCGGCAGTTTGTGCACCATATGCTCACCCATCACGGTGAACTCCGAAAATCCGCCGCCACCGCCGGAGAGGCCGTGAAAGCCGAGCAGCGGCGTCAGGTTGTAGCGCTCCATCTGGTAAGCGCCATCCTTGTTAGGTGAAAGTATCGGCTCAATGGCCACACGGTCGCCTACTTTCACCCGCGTCACTTTCTCACCAACCTCCACCACTTCGCCCGCAAACTCATGGCCCATAATGATCGGTGCCTGTTCGCCGCTAATGGGGTGCGGTTTGCCTACCGGAATAAAAATCGGCCCGGCGGCATATTCGTGTAAATCGCTGCCGCAAATACCACAGGCGGCGACTTTTACTTTCACCGCATGGGGGTCGTTGATCGTCGGCACCGGCACGTGTTCAACGCGCAGATCTTTAGCGGCATACCACACTGCGGCCTGCATCTGTGGCTGATTCGTCGACTGACTCATAAGTATCCCTTCCTGTTAAGACGCATAGCTTTTAAGACACATGGTGAACCGGCTGCAGGCCATAGACAGGCGTTTCCAGCCCTTCCATACGAGCCTTTAACTGCAGCGCCAAATAGTGCGAGTAGTGCCGAGACTGATGCAGGTTGCCGCCATGGAACCACAGCGCTTCCTGCTGGGTGGGCTTCCACATATTGCGCAGCTCGCCCTCCCAAGGGCCGGGGTCTTTGGTTGTATCGGAGCCCAAGCCCCAACATTTGCCTACTTTATCCGCCACTTCTTGAGAGATCAGCCGCGCCGCCCAGCCGTTCATGGAGCCATAGCCAGTGGCGTAGACGATTAAATCAGCGTCCAGCTCGCTGCCGTCAGTGAGCGTGATGGAGTGGGGATTAATACGCTCGATGCCAACACCGCTGCGCAGCTTAATATCGCCATTGGCGACCAGATCGCAGGCCCCAACATCGATGTAGTAACCTGAGCCACGGCGCAGGTACTTCAAAAACAGGCCAGACTCATCGTCACCGAAATCGAGCATAAATCCCGCGTCTTCTAGCTTTTGGTAAAACTCGGCGTCGCGCTTTTTAATCGCCTCAAACGCCGGACGCTGGAAATCGGGCAACACCTTATAAGGAATCGAGGCAAACAGCAGGTCGGCTTTTTCGTGGGTCAACCCGCCAGCTACCGCCTCTTCCGAGTAGAGCGGCCCCAGCACTTCTTCCATCAATGAGTCCGACTTGACGATATGGGTCGAGGAGCGCTGGAGCATGGTGACATCGGCATCGTGCTCCCAGAGCGCGGCGGCAATATCGTGAGCCGAGTTATTCGAGCCCACGATCACGCACTTTTTGCCCGCGTAAGCATCCGGCCCTGGGTGCTGGCTGGAGTGCTGCTGCTCGCCCTCGAAGCTCTCCGCACCTGCAAACTTGGGTACGTTAGGCATACCGGACATCCCGGTAGCCATCACCAGCTGCTTCGGGCGCAGCGTGATCTCTTCGCCGTTGCGCTTCACGTTCACGATCCACTCGCCTGCGGCTTCATCGAAGCGTGCATTGTCGCAGGTCGTGGAACTCCAATAATTGAGCTCCATCACCTTTGTGTACATTTCCAGCCAATCGCCCACTTTGTCTTTCGGGGCAAACACCGGCCAGTTCTCCGGGAAGGGAATATAAGGCAGGTGGTCATACCATACCGGGTCGTGCAGGCAGAGGGATTTATAGCGCTTGCGCCAGGAGTCCCCCGCGCGCTCATTGCGCTCAATGATGATGGTGGGCACGCCCATCTGCTTTAGCCGCGCCCCCAGGCCAATACCGCCTTGGCCACCGCCAATGATCACGCAGTAAGGCTGGCGCGTGTAACCAAGCTCCGCTTCTTCCCGCTCGCGGGCTTCCAGCCAGGTTTCACGCTGTTTATTGGCACCATGCTCGGCCCCTTTAGGGCGATGGTGGTTGCGAGGTTCAGGGAAATCATCCAGCGCCTGCATGGTGGTCAGCAGTGTCCAACACTTGCCGCTCTTCAACCGCAGGTAGCCTTTGCCAGTGGCAATGGCCGTTTTGAAGGTGAACCACGCCTCGACGGTATCGCCGTTTTCGCTGGCCTCCCCGTCAAGCTGCCACTGGGTGGGCTGAGTATTGGCCAGCGTAGCATCAAGCATGGCCTGGATTTCCTCCTTGCCTTCGCAGGTTTTTAGATTCCAGGTAAACGCCAGAAAGTCGCGCCAGTAGCATTCGTCGTTGAATAGCGTCAGCACGCGCTGACTATCGCGGGCCTGCAGCGCTTCATCAAAATCATGAAGCCATGCGTTGACGGTGCTGGTAGCGCTGGATGGGGTACTTACCTCTGTGTGAGTCATCGCGGGTACTCCAATGTCGTTGTTATTGTTGAACTGTCGATAAGACACTCAACCCTAAGCACCCGCCGTGCCAAATGCGCCAAAGAGTCAATAAGCGATTGAAAAATAACAGCAACTCAGCATTCACACACCGCTATAAAACAGCGCAAACCGCGTACACCTGTCACGTCGTGTGTACGGCTAACGTTACAGGTGTAACGCACGACTAACGGCGTAATACACCTTCGTTGACACCCTCTACAAAGCGCATAGGCTGGAAGTACAACAATAATCGTGTGTGGATTCGCCATGCCAACGCCATCACTACCACCGACACGCTTGGCCTCTGTGCAGCGCCAGCATATCGAGCACATCTTCCAGCTCGGTGAAGGGCTGGATGCACCGCAGCTTCCTGCACAGGCCACCATCCGCCGCTCCTGGCTGCGCTGCCTCAATGAGTACCAACTCGACCCCACGCAGCCGCGCCCTGCCCGGGTGGTGCCCCAGCAAACCTTGATCGAGCACCGGGAATCCGTTGATGAGCTGCTGCACGTTGCCCGCGCCGGGGTCGATCAGCTCTATGAACAAATCGCCCAGCTCGGCTACGTGCTGCTACTCACCGACCATCGCGGCATTACCGTCGAGTTTCGCGGCAACCCCAACCAAGACCAGCAGCTACGCAAAGCGGGCCTCTATTTAGGTGCCGACTGGGACGAGCGCTTCGCGGGCACCTGTGCGGTCGGCACCTGCCTGCACGACCGCCAAGCGATCATTTGCCACCGCCAGGAGCACTTCGACGCCACGCATATTTCGCTCACCTGCACCGCCGCCCCCATCGCCGACCCGCAGGGCAACGTGATGGCCGTGCTGGATATCTCTGCGCTGCAATCGCCCACTCAGCATGAGAGCCAGAACTTCAGCCTCTCGCTGGTGACGCTCTACGCCCGCATGATCGAAGACGCCTACTTTCTGCAGCGCTACCGCGACTGCCTGATGGTGCGCTTAGATACCTCGCGGGAGTTTGTGCACGTGAACGGGCGTGGGCTTATCGCGATAGAAGAGAACGGCCAGGTGATTGCCGCCAATGCCGTCGGCCGCGAACTGATCAGTGCGCACCAACAGCGCTGGCCGCCGTGGTCTGCTCAACACTCACCGATGCTCAGCGAACTGTTTGAGTGCGAAATTGCCGATGTGCTGAGTATCAACAGCGCGACCAACGACCAGCTCAGGGCGTTTCGCGCCCGCGCCAGCAACGCCATCTACTTTATTAGCCTGCTGGAGCCGCGCAGGCCGCGCATCGCGCCACTCGGTAATCCCGCCTCCTCGCTGCCAACACCGCTAGAACGGTTGGGGGCCGACGACCCCGCCATACGCAAAGTGCAAAAGCTGGCAGAACGGCTGCGTAACGAAGCCAGTGTCAACGTGCTGATCAGCGGTGAAACCGGTACCGGCAAAGAAGTGGTCGCCCGTGCGCTGCACGATAGCGGCAACCGTGCCAAAGGCCCCTTTATTGCGGTGAACTGTGCGGCGATTCCCGAAGCGCTGATCGAAAGCGAGCTGTTCGGCTACGAACCCGGCGCGTTTACCGGCGGGCGGGCAAAAGGTATGCGTGGGCTGATCCCCCAGGCCCACGGCGGCACGCTGTTTTTAGATGAGATCGGCGATATGCCGCTGGCCCTGCAAACCCGCCTGCTGCGGGTGCTGGCCGAGCGGGAAGTGATGCCGCTAGGGGCAAACAAACCCGAAAAGGTTGATATCCGGGTGATTACCGCTACCCACCGCCACATCGATACCATGATTGCGCAGGGCGAGTTTCGTGAAGACCTCTACTACCGCTTGAACGGTGCCCAACTGCGCTTACCATCGCTGCGCGAACGCGCCGACAAGCGCTACGTGATTCGCCAAGTATTCAGCGATGTGGTGAGCGAACGCGGCGGAAGCTCCGCCCCTCGGCTGCGGGCCGACGCCATCAGCGCCCTACTCGCCTACGCCTGGCCCGGCAATATTCGTCAGCTAAAAAACGCGCTAGCATTTGCACTCGCTACCGCCGAGAGCGATGAAATCACCGTTTACGACTTACCCGAACAATGCCTTAGCCAACGCATTACTCGTACACCTGCGATAACCGCGCCTGAAAGCCAGGCCACTGATTGCCACCTTGTGACACGGCTACAGCAACACCACTGGAACATTAGCGCCGTGGCACGCGAGCTGGGGGTTTCACGGCCAACGGTGTATCGGCAAATGCAGCGCCAAGGCATCGTACCGCCGAATAAAGCCTGAGAGCGGACGGCGCTTGGCCTGGGCGGCCAGCCTCACGTACACTTGTTTGAATCTAATATTCACCACGCTTCCAATAAGCCGAGGCCCACTATGGCGTTTGATTCCACTTCTTCGTATATCGCAACCAATGCGCTTAAACAGGCGGTGAATGCTGCCGTGGTGCTTGAGCGCCCGCTGCTGATCAAAGGCGAGCCAGGCACCGGCAAAACCTTATTAGCAGAAGAGCTGGCAGAATCCCTCGGCACCAAGCTGATCACTTGGCACATCAAATCCAGCACCAAAGCCGCTCAAGGGCTGTATGAGTACGATGCGGTGAGCCGGCTGCGCGATTCACAGCTAGGTGTAGAAGGTGTTGAGAACGTCGCTAACTACATCAAGCCCGGCAAACTGTGGGAAGCGTTTACCGCTGATGAGCGAGTGGTCCTGCTGATCGATGAAATCGACAAGGCGGATATCGAATTCCCCAACGACCTGCTCCAAGAGCTGGACCGTATGGAGTTCCACGTCTACGAAACCGGTGAAACCATCCGCGCCGAGAAGCGCCCCATCATCGTCATCACCTCCAACAACGAAAAAGAGCTGCCGGATGCCTTTCTGCGCCGCTGCTTTTTCCACTATATCGAGTTCCCCGACCGCGAAACCATGCAGGCGATTGTGGATGTTCACTTCCCGAACATTGCCCCAAAACTGGTCAGCGAAGCATTGGAGGTTTTCTTTGACCTGCGCAGCGCTCCAGGGCTGAAGAAAAAGCCCTCAACCTCAGAGCTGGTCGACTGGCTCAAGCTGCTGATGGCCGACGAGCTGGCGCAAGAAGCGCTCTACCATCGCGACCCCGCCAAAGCGCTGCCGCCCATGGCCGGTGCGCTGGTCAAAAACGAGCAGGATACCCACCTGCTTGAACGCCTGGCCTTTATGATGCGTCGCCAGAAGAACAGCGGGCGCTAAGCCATGTTTATCGGCTTATTTGGAACCCTCAAGCGCGCGGGCGTACCTGTTTCACTGCGGGAGCTGCTAGATCTTCATGCCGTGGTCGAGCGGGGCGTGGTGTTTGCCGATATGGAGGCGTTTTATCAGGTGGCGCGTACGGTGATGGTCAAAGATGAGCGCCACTTTGACCGCTTCGATCGCGCCTTTGCCGCTTGGTTTAAGGGCCTTGAGGACATGGACGCCGCCATCGAAGCGCTGATTCCCGATGAGTGGCTGCGCCGCGAGTTCGAAAAACAGCTCACCGATGAAGAAAAGGCCAAAATCGAGTCTCTCGGTGGCTTAGAGGAACTCATTGAGACCTTTAAGAAACGCCTGGAGGAGCAGAAAGAGCGCCACGCGGGCGGCAATAAGTGGATTGGTACCGGCGGCACCAGCCCGTTTGGGGCTTACGGCTACAACCCAGAAGGCATTCGCATCGGGCAGGATGGCTCCCGCCACCGCCGCGCTACCAAGGTGTGGGATGAGCGGCGCTTTCGGGATTACGATGACTCGCTGGAGCTGGGCACCCGCAATATCAAAATGGCCCTGCGGCGACTGCGCAAATTCGCCCGCCAAGGGGCGTTAGAAGAGTTCGACGTGGATAGCACCATCCGCGAAACCGCCCGCGATGCCGGACTGCTCAATATCCAGATGCGCCCAGAACGCCACAATGCCGTCAAAGTGCTGCTCTTTCTGGACGTAGGCGGCTCCATGGATGACCACATTCGCGTCTGTGAAGAGCTATTCTCGGCGGCCCGCTCCGAGTTTAAGCACCTAGAGCATTTCTACTTTCATAATTGCCTGTATGAAGGCGTATGGAAAAACAACCAACGCCGTGGCAACGAACGCATTCCCACCATGGATGTGCTGCACACTTACGGCGCCGATTACCAGGTGGTGATTGTAGGTGACGCCGCCATGTCCCCTTACGAGGTCACGCATCGCGGCGGCAGCGTCGAGCACTTTAACGACGAAGCCGGCGGTGTGTGGCTAAAACGCTTGGCCGACAAATTCCCCCGTTTGGCTTGGCTAAACCCGATGCCTCCCAGGGCGTGGGAATATACTTACTCGACCACGCTCATCCGTGAACTCATCGATGACCGTATGTACCCGATGACGCTGGAAGGGCTGGAAACCGCTATGCGCGAATTGGCGAAGTAGCGTTGGCCTAGACAGCAACAGTAGCAACAACAGCAGCAAAAACGGCGCACCCAGTGGGTGCGCCGTTGCGCATGTTGCAACGCCTAAATGGCTATGCCATGCGCGTCATAATGCTGTGGTTAGTCAGCCTGCGGTGCAATACCGCCATCGCGATATGGCCTACTACCAGTGCTAACAGCGCCCAACCCAACTCGCCATGTAACAAGCCGCCCAAGTTAGTCATCCACTCGATGCGCTCGCCACCGCCCGCCATCAGATGAATGCCCAACACGTCCAGCGCACGGCCCGAGCCGTACTGGCGAATCAGTGCAATCGCGGGCACGGCGATCATCAACCCGTACAGCGCTAAGTGGCCAAACTTCGCCATCACGCTCACCGCTGGCGGACGCCGTGACGCATTCATCAGCGCCCAAACAGCGCGAATCACAACGAGTGCCATTAGGACAACACCCACTTGGCTATGGGTACCCCAAAGAAAGCCTTCAATCGCCGTATCTTCTAAAAACACTCTGGCGGCTGCGCTACAAAATTGCCACACAAACAGCAGCGCCATTCCCCAATGCAATGACCGACTCACCAATCCATAACGCATAGAGCTGTCCATCACTGTTAGCGCCATCTACTGTTCCTCTTAACCAACGTTGAACGATGGCACTATTTTACCCAGCACCGCTCACCGGATCATGACAACAGCATGGAAGTTGGTTGCAAAAAATGGAACGTCGCGTTGCCTTAAAGCGTCGCAGGCACGTTATTGATCCCGGTTAAAAATGCCTCTTTAGCCTGAGCAAACGCAGCCGCATCGTGTTTAAAGCGACGCAAAATCAGCGCTTCATCCAGTGCTAACGTGGGCGATAGCGCCTCAAGGCTCTTGGCAGGATGGCGCGCCGACAGCCCAATATGCTGGCCATTATCCGCTGCTAACCAGCGTTTAAAGCCGCACTGCTGATAGAACGTTTTCTCTTTTTCATTCTGAACATCAATGCGCAGCGGTGCTTTGAGGCTTAGCTCACTGAGTAAACGAGCTTTAGCGCCCTCTGCAAACTCACAGGCATGGGTCACGGTCATGCCCTGGCCCACTTCATCAAGCACTAGCAGGGCTAGCGCCAGCGGCTTGCCCGCACCGTCTACGCCCGCCAAAAGGCGTGCGCCTTCTTGGGCAAACAGCACATTTTTAGTACCGGTAAACACCACCAGCGGCGTTAGACCTGTCTGCTGGCCATACACCTCAGCACATAGCTTGGCCAAACACGCATCACGCGGCTCACTCTGACTTACATGGACTACCTTCATAACGCTCTCTCGTTGCGTTCGATCACCCCGCCACTTCCCTACCTGACAACAAGCACTGGCGAGCTATAAAAGCCCGCCAGCGTAGAGCAAAGCGCGTGATGACACCAGTCTGGTGATTCATTGAACCCTAATGCCCTGAGGCAGTCGCAGTAGAGGCAAGGCATTTTTTTATTGCCAAGGAGCGCACATGACACAGTTCATCAACGACCCTACCCTGCCAAAACCCAGTTTTCCGGGTAGCCATATGGTAGTTGACGACCACTATATGTTCATTTCTGGCCTGACGGTGGCCGATCTTTCCAACGGGGAAGCGGCGCGGGGCGATGTTAAAGAGGAGACCCGCCTAGTGATGCGCGAACTCGCGCGCATGCTAGAGCAAGAAGGTGGCAGCCTTGCGGACGTGGTTCGCGTGGATGTTCACCTCACTGACCTAAAACAGATCAATGCGCTAGACAGCATCTACGCCGAATTTTTTGAGCCAGGGCGCTACCCAGCGCGAACTTGTACTGAATCACCCCACATTTGCGGTGGCAGTTCGGTAGAAATTACCTTGATGGCGAAACGTCCATCGAAAGACACTGCAGCGGAATAGCCTCCGTTAAGATTTGACTAACGCCAGGATCGCGTCAATATCCAGATGTTCTTCGAGCGTATCGGCCAAGCGCTCCAAGGCTTGTTCGCGGTGGGCGTTGTAATCGACGCTGCCTGCCTTGGCTAGCCCAAGCTTGGTGAGTAACGCTTGGCAGGCTTCTGGATGATCGAATAAGCCGTGTAGGTAAGTGCCCATCACTTGGCCGTCCTCGCTGATGGCCCCATCCAAGTGGGTGCCTACATCGAAGAGTGGCCTGCTCAGGGCGGGGCCTTCGCTAACGCCGTTATGAATCTCGTACCCCTCAACCGTCGCTTCTTCGCCTATTAGCACGCCGCTCACGTTGCGTAGCTGTTTGCCCGCTACCATACGAGTGGTGAGCGGTAATAGCCCCAACCCGGCGATTTTTCCGGGGGCACCTTCCAGCCCGCCGGGGTCATCCACCCACTCCCCCAGCATTTGAAAGCCGCCGCAAATGCCCAGCACTTTGCCGCCGTAGCGCAGGTGGCGGGTAATCGCCGCGTCCCAGCCCTGGCGCTTTAACCAGGCTAAGTCGCTGGCGGTGCTTTTACTGCCAGGAAGTACGATGACATCAGCAGGGGGAATGGGCTGGTCGGGGCCGATAAAGCTAAGCGATACCTGTGGATGCAGGCGCAGCGGATCGAAATCGGTGTGGTTACTGATGCGCGGCAGTGCGGGCACGATGACCTTGAGCGTTTGGCTCGCTTTTTCAGCCTGCACGGTGCCGATGCTATCTTCGGCATCCAGCAGCAGACCTTGAAGATACGGCAGCGTGCCCAGCACCGGCTTTTGGGTGCGCGCTTCCAACCACTCTAGCCCTGGTTCTAGCAGCGCAATATCGCCCCGAAAACGGTTGATGATAAAGCCTTTGGTGCGGGCCTGTTCGCTGTCACTCAGTAGCGCCAGCGTGCCAACCAATTGAGCAAACACGCCGCCGCGGTCAATATCGCCCACCAGCAGTACCGGACAGTCAGCGGCTTCGGCAAAGCCCATGTTGGCAATATCCCCTTTGCGCAGGTTGATTTCCGCCGGGCTGCCTGCGCCTTCGGCAATAATCACATCATAGCGCTGCTCTAACGCTTGCCACGCTGCCATCACGCTCTCTTGGGCGGTGCGTTTGAAGGCGTGGTAGTCCAGCGCGTCCATATGGCCGTACACCTTGCCACGCAGAATCACCTGGGCACCCCGGTCGGTTTCTGGCTTTAGCAGTACCGGGTTCATATCGCTATGGGGAGTAACGCCCGCCGCCTGAGCTTGTAGCGCGGTGGAGCGGCCAATCTCGCCGCCATCGCTGGTCACCGCACTGTTTAGCGCCATGTTTTGCGGTTTGAACGGGGCCACCGAGATACCCCGGCGCTTGAGAACACGGCAAAGCCCCGCCACCACGGTACTTTTGCCCGCATCCGAGGTGGTGCCTTGAATCATCAGTGTGGTCATCGCAAATCAATTACCAAGCGTAGGTGTAGTTCACCATGGCCGCTGAGTCGCTCAGTGCGTCAGCATCGTGGCCCGGCTCTCGGGTATGCAGCAGGTTGAACTGCCACTGGCTGCGCTCACTGGCCGCAAACCCATAGCCCAGTTCGATATCGAGCTGACGACCCGACGGCTCGAGAGACGCGCTTCGCGTTTCACGCACTACGCTGCCATCCAAGCGGCGTCCTACGGGCACATCGAAGCTCGCCGTGGCGCTGTCTATGCGCAGCGGCTGGCGCAGGGTGAGCGCCCAGCGCTCGGCGCGCTCGCCTTCCCCTTGCCACTGTAACCCCAGCGCCATTTGCTGGGCGCGCATGCCGTTCACGCTGGTCAGCAGGCCGCTACCCGACGCGCTACCCTGCCCCTGCTCGAATTCGGCAAAACCGCGAAAGCCATCCAGTTGAGCTTGCACACTGATGCCTGCAAACCGCATCTGATTATCGTCGCCTAAGCCCAATGCACCGTTGCCGTTAGCGCCCAATAGGCCCTGCTGCTCGGTAAGCTGGCCGACATAGCTATCGATACTCAGCCCTGGAGCAATTTGCCATGCCAAACCTACGTCTGAGCGCTGAGCTTGATAGTCGCTGGCCGCATCGTCAGCCACATCACCGGCCCAATGGGAGGCCGTCATGCTGAGCCGTTCACCTAGCGCATAGCGGGTTTCTACGCCATCAACACGCTCGAAGGCATTGGTCAACGCTGACCCTGCTTGAAACGAGATCATCGGCATCACGCCTAGCTCGGCGTAGCTACCCATGGGGCTGGGCTGGTCGCCCGAAAAACGAAAGGCGCTGAGCTGGGCGTTGCCAAAGGTGCCGTCAAAGCGGCTGGCCAGCAGCTCACCGTAGGCCGTGCTGCTGGTAGAGAAACGATAGTTGCCCTCGACAACCGTCTGAGTAGTGGCGTGCGATGGCGAGGCGCTTGCCATCTGCTGCATCTGATCGCGAAGCTGCGTGGCCCGCGCGGAGCGGGGCTGCGTATTGCGCCCTAAATCAATGGCGTAATCTCGCCCCAGCGCGTCAAAGGCCACCACGTTCTCTAACACGCCAGACGCTGCGACCGCATCGCCATAGGCATCAGAAAGCTGCAGGTAAGAGACATCCGCCAGCGCGCCACCATCGGCCACTCGCTGGCTTTGACTAACGACCAAATCACCTTCCGGGGCCAGGGCTGCGTCAATATCGGCAATGCCTTGGCCCAAGTAGAACGCGCCACAGTTCAACGTGCCGCTCGCGCCGCAGTTATTCTGCTGAAACAGAGCGCTCTCTTGGCTTGCCGTATCTAACAGCCGCTGACTCGCCTGCTGTGCCGTGAGGTGCGGCCACTGCCCTACGATGCCTGCGGCATACTCGGAAATGCGTGCGGCGGAAATCGACGTGCCCTGTGCGCCCACGTCGCGGTTCGCGAAGTCGGTGCCAATCGAGCGCGCCTGCAGCTGCGCATCGTCACCGGGATAGCTGCTCGATGGGTGAATATCGCCATTGGTCGTTGTGCCAACGGCGATTAGCATCATTTCGTACAGCCCAGGCTGGCTGGCATAGATTGGCTTGCCTTGCGTATCGATAGCGCTGCCCGTATTGCCAGCACTTACTACGTAAATTGCACCCTTACCGCCGTTGGCATCCACCACGCGTTGATACGACGTCGCCGAGGTCACCCCATTGAACGTGAGCCGAGGGTCGCTGGCTTCCAAACGGCGGGAGAAGCTGGCGTTGATAACCCGTGCCCCGCGGTTAGCGGCTTCACCAATGGCGTAATCCAGAGCGTTATTTAACGTCGCCCCCTGACTATCTTCTATTTTCAGAAGATCCAGGCGGGCGTTGCCCAAAGTACCGCCCGTGATGGTAGAAGTGACAGCATTGCCGTGCCACTCATCCACGCCGCTAACGTCGGCGGAGCCGGTGTACACATCCAAGCGGTCAATCACCCGCTCGCTATTGGTGATAGTTGCGACATCAAACGCGCTATCCGCCACCGCCACTCTCACCAACCCCGGCTCAAGCGGTGTGGGGGTTTGGCTGGCCCCGACACCCGGGGAAGCGCCGCTAGGGGTATGCACGCCCTGGCTGCTATCTCCCCCGCCGCCGCCACTGGAACCACATCCTGATATTGTCAGAGTGCCCAGCGCGATCCCTACCGCTAGGAAGAGAGGGCGCCGTTCAAACATCGCGGCAGCCCTGCATATCGGTATGGCGTTGCATAGAGTGACTCGCTTGCACTAATGGCGTTGGAAAACTGATGTAGAAATTCAGTTAGAAAGCTCAGTTAAAAAACCCAGTTAAAAAACTAGGAAAGGCAACGGCATTAAATACTGAGGAAAGCCCCCTAGCAAGTCGTATAAAGCTCATGTCATAGGCCGTGGGTCTCTGCCCAGAGGGCGATACGCTGAGCAGCGGTGGTATTCACCACGATATCCAGATGCGACACGCCAGCAATGAATGCAAACTCTGACTGAGGCGCATGAGGGTGAATGGTAGGTTCGAACTGCTTGGCGTAAAACGCCTCGTCTCTATCCCCCACCAGCACCAGAATGGGCGCGCGGATATTGGCTAGGTCCGCTTTGTAATTGGCGGTACCAAAGCTCTCCATCATGCGGTAGGTGTAGCGCAGCGTTTCCGACCCGGTGCGGTAGGCTAGCGGTAGGTTGAACTGCAGCACCGGCCAGTGATTGAAGCGAGTAACGCGCAGCTGATTCAGCAGCGCCAGCGGTACGATGCGCCATAGGTTCGGCTTGGCCCAGCCCGCTTTTTTACGCACCGTGGCGGCGTTATAAGCTAAAAACGGCGCCAACAGCACCACACCCGCTAAGTTGCCCGCCTGCTTGCCCGCCGCAAAGCGCAGCGCCAACCCGCCGCCGGAAGAGTGCCCGCCAATCACCACACGTTCATGGGGCGCGTGTTCATGCTTCGCGTGCTCGATCAGATCGGCCAAGTCGTCCTCTAACTGGCCGATGTAATCTACGTCACCCCGCCGCATAGGATTTGGCCCGTGGCCGCGTAAATCGGGGGTAAGGACATCGAAGCCAGCCGATGTCGCTAGGTACTCTGCCATGGGAGCCAAATAGTGGCTGCTGGCCGAGGAGCCGTGCAGCAGCACCAACAATGAAGGCGGCGCGGCCTGCTCGTTGGCAGAGGCGCGGCGGGCGGAATAGTACCGATAATTCAACGTACCGCCATCTCGTGCCGTATAGCATCGCAGCGGCGGAATATCGGCCTCCGCCGGCAGAATATTCACCAGCACATCGAAACGTAAACCGGTCGTAGGCTGAGCGTGTGGCATCGCGTGGTCTCCTTCTTACGCCGTGGCATCACTTTCAACGGAATGACGCTCCAGCCGAAAGCGCACATGGAACGGGCTAAGTAACCCCGGCATCGGCGCTTCGCCGGACAGCTTGTCGGGGGGATGCAGCGCCCAGCGCGCACGCCGAAGAAGCGCAGCGAGCAATCGGCTAGTGACGAGCAGCACGATGTGCCTGCCAGGGCACACCCCCGGCCCGGCGCTGAACGGCACCAAGGGCCAACGCCCTGCACCGTCCGGGCGCAACCACATCTCTGGCAGGAACCGATGGGCAGCGTGCAGGTAGCGCTCGTCGCGATGAAAATAGGGCGTGTGAATCAACAGCGACGTGTTGGCCGGCATTTCTCCCTGCTTCCACTGAGTCGCCTGGGTGGTCTGCCTTAAAATCAGTGGCGTGGTGGGCCATAACCGCAGCGCCTCTAGCACGCTCGCCTTGAGCCGATCCATGGAAGGCGGCGAAGCATCATTTACCTCGTCGAGCGCGCTGGCCGCATACTCAGGATGCGCGCACAAGAGCGCCAGCGCTCGAAACGTCGCCATACCGGCGGGATCAAACGCAAACAGCCACTGCGACACTTGCTGCAGCGGCGCCGGGGCGCTATCCGCCTCTTGGTTCGTATGATGAGCGAGCATTGCCATCAGACTATGTGGCTCGGCCTGCTGGTAGTAAAACGCCAAGTGTTGCTCGAACCGCTGCTGCAAGCGCTTGCGCTTAGGGCGCATAAAGCCCCAGTTGGCGGCCTTGCGCAGCCGTGCTAATTCGCGGGTGACCGTCTGGTCATCCCGTGCGCTATCGCCCAGCACCACACGCCGCACGATACGCTCCCAAGCGTGTTGAAAGGTCGGCCAATCCAGCTCATCGAACCGTGTTTGAGTGCGAGCCACGAGCGCCTCGGCTTCTTCTTCGACCACCTGGGCGAACGCATCGGCAAACAGGTGATGCGGGCAGTCGCTCTGCAACACTCGCTCGTTTAAGTGGCGACGCGTTTGGCGTGCTTCACCGTGGGACACAAGCGACATCTTGGGCTCGAAATGACCGAGCGCGCTGCGCTTAAGCGCTTCATCCGTCGCGAACGGTTCCGGCGTGTGCGCCAACACATGGTTGGCATCGGCGGGGTCGAGGATCACCGCCATCCTCTTTGTAGGCACGTTCAGCATGAGCGGGCCACGGCCATACTTTTTACTGAGCGCTTGAAGCTGCCGAATGCCTTTGGCATCCAGCCCGAAGCGCTCCACCACCCCGACGACGTTCGGGCGGCGGCGAATGACCCCTTTTGCCACGTTGGGGGCCATGACTTGGCTGATAATGGCAATGGTCTCCCTGAGCGTTGCGGTCGGCAACGCCTCAGGGGTGGATGTCCTATCCATTCCTGCTCCTTGAATGATACGGCTATCGTGACAGTCTAGAGTCCACCCCAGCAGACGCAAGGAAATCACCGAGACCTTTTGCAACAAACACTTAAATCAAGCTAGGCGTTAACTTAGTTAGCGTTATGGGCCATGCCATCAAGGCAATGCCAGCAGACAGCTTGGGTATTTTCCGCTAGGGTAGCGGCTCCCGCCACCAACCGATTACGCCCGATATGCAAGAGATACTGAACGAGATAGTCGCCGAGCTTGCGCAAGAGACCGAGCGCGGCAACGTGGCCGACTACATTCCGCAGCTAGCCCACGTAGACCCCAGCCAGTTCGCCATTAGCTTGGCCACGGTCGAGGGCGAGCGCTTTTCAGCGGGCTGCGCGACCACGCCCTTCTCGATTCAGAGTATTTCCAAGGTATTTACTTTGACCATTGCGCTAGGCAAATGGGGCGATGGGCTGTGGTCGAAAGTAGGTCGCGAGCCTTCCGGCGACCCGTTCAACTCCATCGTTCAGCTAGAGCACGAGAGCGGCAAACCGCGTAACCCGTTCATCAATGCCGGGGCCATTGCGGTGGTGGATGCCATTATGATGGGCCACGAACCCAAAGAGACCCTGGCGGAAATTTTGAGCTTCGTGCGCTACATCGCCGACGACAATAGCATCTGCTTTGATCACCAGGTCGCCGCCTCGGAAATGGAGCACAAACACCGCAATGCATCGCTGGCCCACTTCATGAAAGCTTTCGGGCGGCTGCGCCACGATGTCGATAAAGTGCTCGGCACCTACTTTCACCAGTGCGCCATCGCCATGAGCAGCGACCAGCTCGCACACGCCGGGCTGTTTCTGGCTTCCGATGGTGTCAACCGTCCTAGCAACCTACGGGTGGTGTCACCCCAGCGGGCGCGGCGGATCAACTCGCTGATGATGATGTGCGGCCACTACGATGCCTCGGGGGAGTTCGCCTTTCGCGTGGGCTTGCCGGGCAAAAGCGGCGTAGGCGGCGGCATTTTAGCCATCGCGCCGGGGCGCGGTTCGTTGGCGGTGTGGTCGCCAGGGCTGGACCGTTATGGCAACAGCCTGCTGGGCACCCGGGCGCTGGAGATGTTCGTGCAGCGCACCGGCTGGTCCGTTTTTGGGCACTAGCTACGAGCGCTCTCTTGAGATTCAAGGTGCTGGGCGGCTTCCCAGGCCTGCACTTGGCGTTTCACCTCAAGCCCCCAGCGGTAGCCGCCGAGCGCACCGCTTTGTTGAATCACCCGGTGGCAAGGAATCCACAGCGCCACCGGGTTAGCCCCCACTGCATTCCCCACCGCCCGCGACGATTTGGGAGCCCCCAGCCACTGAGCGATATGGGAGTAGCTGGCAAGCTGCCCGTCGGGAATCATCAGCAGCGCTCGCCACACGTTCAGCTGAAAATTGGTGCCACGCACATGCAACGAGAGCGCCCCAGGCGCAGCGTTGTTCCTTGGCTCGAACAGTGCTTCAACCGCATAACGGGTGGCATCTGGCTGGTGGCGTAGCGTGCTGCGCGGCCACTCGGCGGCTATCAGGGCGAGAATATCCGCCTCGGGTGTAGCGGCCAGAAAGCCCATCCGGCAAATGCCTCTGGGGGTGGCAGCCACCAACACCTCGCCAAACGGCGTGGGGTGAATACCATAAGCAATCTCCACACCCTCCCCTTGGCGCTTGAACTCCCCAGGGGTCACCGCTTCCAGCGTGACAAAATGGTCATAAAGCCGCGAGCCGCCGCTCAACCCCAGCGCCTGGGCGGTATCGGTGAGGCTCTGGGCAGAGGCGATCAGCTGCTTCCCCCGCGCCAGCGTCAGTGCCTGCAAAAAGCGCTTGGGGCTGACGCCCGCATAACGGCAAAACAGCCGCTGAAAATGGAACGCGCTCAAATGCACCTGCGCCGCGATCGTGTCCAAACTGGGCTGCTGGGCTGCATTCGCCACCATAAAGGCCATGGCTTTTTCGATGCGGGCGTAGTCGTTCATTGCTTCCATCTCACGGGCAGTGTTGCGGAATACTCATCGTTAACAAGCTTAACCAGCTAACCCGCCAAACCCCACCCGAATCTTGCGCACGTCACACATCAATTTTGTGCAATACGCCGAGGGTGCCCTGCTCCCACACTGCCACCTCCCTTCAGGAGGATTATCATGAGCACATCCCTACTGCTACCCATGTCGGCCTTTGCCTTGGCGGCGTCTATTTCCCCAGGGCCGGTGAATATCGTTTGTCTGAGCAGCGGCACCCACTATCCCGTGCACAAAGGGCTCACGTTTGTTACAGGGGCAACCTTAGGCTTTATCGTACTGTTTCTCGGCATTGGCGCGGGTCTCTACTCGCTGCTCCATGTGATGCCATGGCTAGAAGAGGCGCTACGATGGGTCGGAATCGTGTTCTTACTCTATCTCAGCGTTCGCCTGATACAACACGATGGCCGCCTGGGGGAATACAACCCACATAAAGCCCCTGGCTTTTTCACAGGGGCTGCGATGCAGTGGCTAAACCCAAAAGCGTGGCTGGCCTCGGCGGCGGGCATTGGCGCGTACACCAACGGCAACGATCCTTATCTCATCGGTCTGTTTGCGGCTCTTTATCTGCCTATTTGCTGGTTCTCGCTGGCAAGCTGGGTCTACGCAGGAGCGTTCCTCAAGCGCTATATGCACCACCCCATTGTGCTACTGACGATCAACCGCTGTTTGGCAATAGGCTTGGCAGGCAGTGCGATATATCTACTTTTTGAATAACGGTGTGCGATATTGATTCGGCGTGGCCGCGACCAGCCGTTTGAAGGTGCGCTGAAAATGAGGCTGATCGTTAAACCCCGCCGTTAGCGCCGCCTCGACAATCGGCTGGCCCTGCCTTAACGCCGCCTGCCCTAATTGAATACGCTGATTAATCAAATAGGCATGGGGCGTTAAGCCGTAATGCTGCTTGAACGCTCGAATCAAGTGCCCTGCGCTGTACCCCGTTTGCTGGGATAACGCCTCCAGCGAAATAGCGTGGGCACAATGTGTGCGCAAATACTCGGCCACTCGGGCCAGCAGCTCAGGCGTCGGCGATGGTGCCAGGGGTGGCTCCTTCGCCAGCTCGGTCATCAACGTGGTCAGATACGCGGTGAGCACCTGCCGCTTCTGATCGATCGCGACACGTTCATCCAACAAACAGTCGGCCATTTCACAAAACGGGTGGTAGAGACTCGGCTGGCGGATGACCGCCGTCGCGATGTCTTGCCAGTGTGGGGAGGGCAACAAGCCAAGCCGATAACGCAGCGCGCTCATCCAGCGGGTATCCACGTAGAGCATTCGATACGCCCAAGGTTGGTTGGCCACGGGATTACAGGCATGCACCCAGTGTGGGTTCATCATGACCACGTCACCGGCGCTGATCGGATGCGATGCATCGCGATACATAAAGGTACTGACACCGGCGGTCACCGCCCCCACGGACCAGTGCGCATGACTGTGCGGGGCGTAGCACACCTGTCGCGCATCCTTTATCTCGCGCAGCTCGACATGGGGCATACGCGCATCGCGCCAGAAAATAGGCCGTGCATCCTTCATCGAATTATCGAGTTCCCTAGTCGGCTCAAGATAGTAGGCGCAAGACAAGCGCCATCGCCTTTGGCGCTGGTGGGAGTGAACATACCCTGCGAGCGGCCGCATAGTCTACGCTGGACAATACCCCGTCACACGCACAGTATGGGCCGCCGGAAGGATCGGCAGCGCCATTCACGTCAGGAGGACACCATGGCCAATCATACCCCGACACATCGGGACGCGGTGAAACTGTTCGCCCGCATGGGCTACGCTTCGCGGGGCGTGGTTTATTTACTGGTGGGCGGGCTGGCCGCGCTGGCCGCGCTAGGCCAAGGGGGCCAAACCGAAGGCAGTCGCGGCGCCCTTGAAAGCGTATTGACCGCCCCCTTCGGCAAAATAATGCTCGGCATCATTGCCCTTGGATTAGTGGGCTATGCCGTGTGGCGCACCTTACAAGCACTTCAAGACACCGACCACCATGGCAATGGCCCCAAAGGCCTCGCGATTCGCGGCGGGTTGCTGGTCAGTGCCGTCACTCACACGCTTCTGGCATATTTTGCAGCCAAGTTGATCGTTCGTTTGGGCGCGTCCGGCGGCTCTGGCAGCGGCTCTCAGGATGCCGTTAGCTGGCTGATGCAGCAGCCGCTGGGGCGCTGGTTGGTCGCGGCCGTGGGGGCTGCTCTGATTGGGGCGGGGGTTGCCCATGCCATCAAAGGCTGGAAGGCCAAATTCGATCGCCACTTCTCCATGCCCGCCCATGTACAGCGCTGGGCTTACCCCGTCTGTCGTTTTGGATTGGCGGTGCGTGGCTTGGTCTTTGCGATCGTGGGCAGCCTGTTTATCATAGCGGCTTATCAGTTCAACCCTAGCCAAGCAGGCGGCACGGCGGAAGCATTGAGCACGCTGAGACACCAAGCCTTCGGCCAGTGGCTGCTTGCGTTCGTCGCCATTGGATTATTCGCATTTGGTGTGTACAGCCTACTCACCGCCTTCTACCGCCGCATCAACCCTTCCCTATAGCGACGTCGATCCATGGCCTTCACCTCCACGCGAACCAAACAGTGGTTCGAGCGTATCAACGGCTCGAAAAACATGCTGTGGCTACTCGCCACGCTCTCCTTTCTGGAAACCATCATCCTACCGATTCCCATCGAGCTGGTGCTGATCCCGCTCATGGCGGTGAACCGGCAGCGCATTTGGGCGATTGCCACCGCCACCACGCTGGGCTGTTTGGCGGCCTCCATCGTGGGCTATGGCGTGGGCATGGTGCTGTATCAGTCGGTGGGCACCTGGTTCATCGACTTCATGGGAATGGAGCAAAGCTATCAGGCGTTTCAAAGCTTCTTCGACCAGTACGGCTTCGCCGCCATTTTAGCGATTGGCATTTTGCCCATTCCGTTTCAGGTGGCGATGATCACCGCTGGGCTTTCCGGCTACCCGATCGTGCTGTTCGCCTTGGCCGCCCTGATTGCCCGCGGGCTGCGCTACTATGGCCTAGCGTGGCTCGTGCACCGCTTTGGTCACCGAGTGGAAAGCATGTGGAGACACCACGCGCTGACAACCAGCTTGGTACTGGGTAGCGTGGTGCTGCTGGTAGTGCTGGGGATGCAGGCGCTGGCGGGATTGATCGTGTAGAAAAAACACAATAGCCGCCAGCGTTGGCGGCTATTGATGGGCGCTCAAAGCACGTTACTGCACGTAATACCCACTCACCCGCCACGTGCCCTCTTCCAGATGTGGCGTAACGACTTCAACCACGCGCTGGTTGTTCGTGAACTGGGTTTGAAAAGCGAACTCTTTGTAGTCGTTGCGGGGGGCACCCGGCATCGAGGTGTACTGCGACATGCGGATGCGCCGCCGAGACTCCACGCTGCCTAGCTCGCTACGCGCCAGCGTTACTACCCGTTGCAGCATGGTAGGCGACAGCGGGGTTTTCAGCAGCGGCGACGACTTCTCCCACGCCTGTTCGTACTCACCTTGATCGATCGCTTCCAACCACGCCAGCGCGGCCGCTTCCGCCGCCTCGACGCTGGACGCCTGCGCATGAGTAGTCAACGCCAGCAGCAGAGCGGAGAGAAAAAGAGCAAGGGGTTTTGGCATAGCAGCCTCTTATGGCAATCCAACAATTCGTGCGACTTAAGTAGTTATCGGAGCATCGCACCATTTCTTTAATCACATTACCCCTAAAGCGATAACCAAACTGTGAAAGAGTGCAAAATCACTCACTCAGCCGCCGCGTCATAAAACAGCTATTCGGATCTAGTTGATAACTACCAAACGGCTCGCAGTACTCGAACCCAAACTTGGCGTATAACCGCCGGGCTGGCTCAAAAAAGGCCATCGACCCCGTTTCCAAGCTCAGCGTGTGATACCCCCGGGAGCGCGCTTGCTCCAATAAATGCGCCAAAAGTTGAGCGGCGACGCCCTGCTGGCGGGAGGCTGGCGCGGTGCGCATGGATTTCAGCTCCGCTTGGCCGTTGCCCAGCGCCTTCAGCGCCGCACACCCTAACAGCACGCCGTCCCGGCGAGCGCAGTAGAAGGTAATCTCTGGCGCTTTGAGCGCCGTCACATCAAGGGCATGAATACTTTCAGGTGGCGATGTGGAGTGCATATCGGCCATATGCTCTTCAAGCAGCGTTATTACGTCTTGCTCTTCCAATGTCTCAACGCATATTTGCATACGTGGCTCCCCTGCCTTCGCTTCTCAAACCCCAATCGCTCGTTTACTATGCGCCACCCAATGTATTTCAGCCCTCACCATTAGGCCACTATGTCCGTCAACGCACTCTACACCGACCTTTCTGGCTACTACGATTTGATGTGCGTCGACATCGACTACCAGGCCCAGAGCAACGCCATTCGCCGCCTGCACCAAATTTTTGGCAACGAAGGCAAACGCCATCTGGATGTCGCCTGCGGCACCGGCCCCCACGTACGTCATTTTCTGGATGCTGGCTTCACCAGCAGCGGCTTGGACATCAACCAGCCGATGCTGGATATCGCCGCCCAACGCTGCCCAGAGGCAAGCTTCTCACTACAAGACATGAGCCGCTTCGAGGTCGACGAACCGCTGGATCTCATCACCTGCTTTCTTTACTCCATCCACTACAACGATGGCCTCGAGAAGCTCGGCGACTGCATCGCCAGCGCTCACCGCGCCTTGAACGAGGGCGGCGTGTTCTGCTTCAACGTGGTGGATAAACAGCGGATAGATAACGAGCTGTTCGTAAAGCACACGGCCCAGCAGGCGGAGGAGTCTTTCACTTTCCGCTCGGGATGGCACTACAGCGGCCAAGGGGAGCGGCAGTCGCTGCGACTGAGCATCGAAAAGACCACGGCGGAGACAACGCAGGTGTGGCACGACGAGCACCCCATGGTGGCCGTCAGTTTTAGCGAACTCATCGCCCTGTTGGAGCCTACCTTCGAGGTGCACGTGTTCGAGCACGATTACCAGACCATCACGCCCTGGGATAACGTCTCGGGCAATGCGATCTTCGTGTGTGTGAAACGCGAGCGCCTCGCTTAACCGTTATCGTTGGGCCGAAGCTGCCGCTGTACGCCCATCAAGAAATTACGCAGCATTTGGTCTTTGCACTCTCGGTAATTC
Organism: Halomonas sp. LC1; assembly: GCF_030247125.1. Classification (NCBI taxonomy): domain Bacteria; kingdom Pseudomonadati; phylum Pseudomonadota; class Gammaproteobacteria; order Oceanospirillales; family Halomonadaceae; genus Halomonas; species Halomonas sp. LC1. Next base: position 184,690 of record NZ_JASSPG010000009.1, read on the forward strand.
TTATGGCTCGGCTTGCGGAAAAACGCACTGAGTTCGTGAGGGCTGAGCGGCAAGCCCACTTGCTCGAACACTTCTAAAATATCCTCTGCTTTCATGTTCAGCGCGATACGCAGTTTCTGGAACACCATATTGTTGTTCAGCTGCGCTTCCGGGGCAGGCTGCGGGCCTTCACGCTTGCCGCGCTTAAAGCTGATGAAACCGTTCAAAAACGACGCCAGCTCTTTGTTCTTCATGGTCACGAAGGCGTCGTCCTCGTCTTTTTTCAGCCACGCCGTCACCTGCTCCTGGGTCACGCTCACGTCGGCCAGGGCGAAGATCTTGACGATGGTGTTGTCTTTCAAATCGAAGGTGTAGCGAATACGGCGAAAAATATCGTTATTGGTCAAAATGGGGTCCTAGGCGTGGGTTAGCGTGGCCAGCAGTTCATCGATTTCTGCTTTCAGCTCGTTATCTTCGATCGTTTGGGCACTGGCCTGGGCCTGCTGCAAGCGTTCAATGGCCGCCTGCGTGTCGCCCAGCTCCACTTGCAGTGCCGCCATGGAAAACCCAATCGAAGCAATGTGGTCATTCGACTGCTTGGCCACCGCTTTATCCAGCGCTTTTTGGTAGATCGGCAGCGCGTCTTCTAGCTCTTCGGTGAAGTCAGCCAGGGTTTCCCACTGCTCCGGGTGGTCTTTCTCGGTGTTCTCGTGCTCGGTGCAGAGCGCCTGCAGCTCGGCATACAGCGCTTCAAAAGTGGCTCGGTCATCTTTGGCAGCGGCCTTCATCAGCTTTTCGGCGAGTTCGTACACCGCCTTGTAAATTTTGGTGTTAATCATGGACCACTACCCTGTTCATTCGGAATGGAGACAAAACGCCCTACATGCGCGTGCGTTTAGCGTCATGGCAGGATTATACATTGTGGGGATGGGCACACGGGGAAAGGTTGGATGGAAATAAACGCGTATTCGAGCGTCGGACAGCTGATTTTACGCTATGCTGCACCACTTTTTATTTTCGACACCCCTTACGACACTCTGTCAGAGCTTCTCATGCCCTTTGCAAAACTAGGCTTATCAAGCCCTCTCGTTCAGGCGATTACCGAACTCGGTTACAAAACGCCAACGCCCATCCAAGAACAAGCAATTCCTGCCATTCTGTCGGGCAAAGACTTAATCGCCACCGCACAAACCGGCACGGGCAAAACCGCGGCCTTTGTGCTGCCGCTGCTGGAACAGTTCAGCAAAGCCGCAGAGCCGCTGCGCGGTAAACGCATTCGTGCGCTGATCCTTGTGCCCACCCGCGAACTGGCGGTTCAAGTGGAAGCCAGTGTGGCGCAATACGCCAAGCATACCGCGCTCACCTCGATGGCCGCGTATGGCGGCGTGGATACCGCGCCGCAAAAAGAGCGCTTGATCGAAGGGGTGGATATTCTGGTCGCCACACCGGGCAGGCTGCTGGATTTGGCGCATCAGCGCGCGCTGCACTTTGATGAACTACAAGTCATGGTGCTGGACGAAGCGGACAGAATGGTCGATATGGGCTTTGTCGATGATATCCACAAAATCATCGTGCGCCTGCCGGAGAACCGACAGAACCTGCTCTTCACGGCCACCATGACCAACGACGTGCGCGCCATCGCCCACGCGTTTTCAGACAGCAAAATGACCGACATGGCGGCGAACATCTCCATTGCGCCCAACGTGCGCGCCGCCGCCACCATCACACAGTGGCTGATCACGGTCGACAAAGACACCAAGTCCGCCCTGTTAAGCCACCTAATCACCGAGCAAGCGTGGGATCAGGCGCTGATTTTTGTCGAGAAAAAGCACAGCGCGGCCAAGCTGGTGGCTCAGTTGGAAAAACGCGGCATTCAAGCGGATTCCATCCATGGCGGCAGAAGCCAAGCCATGCGTGAAAAAGTGTTGGATCAGTTCAAATCGGGTGAGCTGAAGTACCTGGTGGCTACAGGCGTCGCCGCGCGGGGGTTGGATATTGGTGAACTCAGCCGTGTGGTGAATTACGATTTACCCTTCCAGCCGGAAGAGTACATCCACCGCATTGGCCGCACCGGCCGCGCGGGTGCCTCCGGTGAAGCCATCTCGCTGGTCGATATCAGCGACTTTAAAAACCTGTGTGCGATTGAAAGGCGCTTGAAAAACACGATTGAGCGCAAAGAAGTGGAAGGCTTCCCGGTCAAAAAAGCCGTGCCCGCGTCTAACCTGAACCACGTTAAAAAAAGCAGCCGTTAAGCGTTCACCAAGAAGCTCACTTTTAAGACTACAAGGGTGAGCTTCACCTCTACTCAGCGGGCGAAAAAGCCTCCAACAGCTCGGCATTCGTGGGGTATTTCTCCAACAGTGCAAGCAGCTTCTGAGCGCCTTCTATGGGCTTAAGCGGTGTTAACGCTCTGCGCAGTGTCCTTACTTTTTCAACATCTTTTGCATCCATCAACAGCTCTTCTCGGCGAGTACTGCTTTTGGCAATATCAATCGCCGGGAAAATTCGTTGATTCGCCACGTCCCGTGATAGCACCAGCTCCATATTGCCCGTGCCCTTAAACTCCTCAAAAATCACCTGATCCATTCGGCTTCCCGTATCCACCAGCACCGTGGCCAGAATGGTGAGCGAGCCGCCGTTTTCGATCTTTCGCGCTGCGCCAAACAGCTTGCGGGGGATTTCCATCGCACGGGCATCCAATCCACCCGACATCGTGCGCCCATTGCCCCGCTGCTCGGCATTGTGAACCCGCGAAAGCCTGGTGAGTGAATCGATCACGATCATCACATCGAGCCCCTCGCCTGCCTGCTTGCGCGCTTTATCCAGCAACTGATCGGCCATCCGCACATGGTTCGCGTAGCTTTCATCGGACGACGAGGCATGCACCTCAGCCGAGACGCTGCGCTTAAAGTCGGTGACTTCTTCTGGGCGCTCATCAATCAGCAAGGCATACAGTTTTATCTCTGGGTAAGCCTCTGCTACGGCTTGGCAGATATGCTTCAGCAGCGTCGTTTTGCCAGAACCGGGCGGTGCCACAATCAAGCCCCGCTGCCCCATGCCGATGGGCGTAATCAAATCCATCGCCCGCACTGTGCGGGGCTGATCACTGGGCGCTAAATACAGGCGTGGGGAGGGATGAATGGCGGTGCCGTTTAGGAAGCGTGTTATGGGGTCGGTGGTGGTTGGGTCTTCGACTTCGTTGGTGGGTTTGGGCTCTGTTGGTCTTTTCGTTTTGAGGCTTAGGGTTTTGCGGGTCATGGGTTGGGGCCGTCTTGTCAAAGTGGGGATTCGTGGTTGGCCGTGTTCGCGGTTACTCGACGGCGGATGTAAAACTAGGCAGGGTATTCATCGACCTCTATGACAGTACGTAGCGTCTTTTCGGGCTGCTGAATATCTTCCGATGCTAGGGCGATACGGATGGCATGGGCGCGCCTGAACTGTCGGCGAAAAGGGCGCAGCGGTAGACACGCTGATGCGCTGTTGTTGATTATGCATTATTCGTAGTGGCTCCAGAGCCTCAGAACTTTCACCACCCGTTCCTCTTCCAGTACTTGGTAAACCAGACGATGTTGAATATTGATGCGGCGTGAATAGGCCCCCGAGAGATCCCCAATGAGTTTCTCAAACGGTGGCGGCTTGCGGTAAGGGTCCTCTGCAATCAGCGCCAACAATTCCTGGGCTTTTGGTTTGAGGCCGCTGGAGGCCAGTTTCTTTGCATCTTTCTGAGCTTGCTTGGTGTAAACCAACGTCCATGTCACCAGTCCAGCTCCTCATCGCATTCATCCACGGGGGTATCCATCCCCTCACGAATAGACTCCCGCATACCCGGCACGGAGAGCAGGTAAAGTGTTTCCTGAATGGCAGACCAGTCTTCCTCGGAAACCAGGACGGCTTTGTTCCGCTTACCCATGATAACGATGGGTTGGTGAGACTCGGCGGTCTCGTCGATCAAGCGATATAGATTGCTGCGCGCCTCAGTGGCTGTGATTCCGGTCATGACGCACCTCTTATGTGTTAAGCTTTTCACTAATGTACGCCTTTGGGTACGTACGTCAAGACGGACGCTTTGTATAACGTCTAGCTCACCGGCAAAATGAGAGCTCAGCGAGTATTTTTCCGTTGCAGCTACTTGTTAGAATTATTTTATCCATATTGAAAGATCCATAGCTTCACCTGTTCGTCTTCTATAATTAGCGTGTGCTATTGCTATACCTACGCTTGTTAACTCAAATTGATTAAAGGAAGACTTATTCCATGTATCAAATATTTTTTCCATCTCTGGAATAGCCTCTATAAACATGGCTTTTATGTCGTTTTGATTCTTTGTTGTTTTGGTAAAATATTGTTTAAGCTTAGCCACTACCTCTTGGCCGAGCCCATTTATTTCTGAAATGTGCTCAAGAACACTTTCATCTAGGACGCCAATTTGCAACTTACTAGAATCATGAAAGCAAGGAATTATTAGCCCTGTTAGGTTATGACCTTCACCTATTTCAGCAATTAACTCCTCATGGGTGAACCCACTTGAGAAAAAGGCTTTATACGTATCTCTGAGTCGCTGTTCCAGCTGCCCGTAATTTCCAGCCCTTACATGGCCACATCCCAAATACTCTAGATGAGTATAGTCTGAGTGAGAATCGGACAAATTCTCTACAAATGGGACAACTCTTTTCTTAAAATGAGCAATGAGTTCGTCATAGTTTTTAACATCCAATCTTCGGGTTCTTACCAGCAAAAAATTGAGCGTCAAAGTATCGAATTGTTCAATTGTTAATTTTGGTGCAATACTAAGAGATTCATCAAGAACGATTTGAACCATGTTCCTCTTGGGTTCAGAAGCCCTATCCACCAAAATATCTACCAAGAGATCACCCAAGTCTTGATCACCACTGATTGCATATTTTTTTTGCACATTAAACAAAGCATCTTGCATTGCGGGTTGTTCGAACTCACTCAAGGACTCTGGGTGCCTTTCATTAAGCTCTGAAATAACCTTCTCCGTTATCTCTTCAGCTCTTTCTTGGGCTATAGCAGCGGCTTCTTTCTTTAGCTCGATAAAATTGGCCTTGAAAACGTCATTTGCAATTTCCTTTGCGTCTGAATATGAAACACCTTGATTAACTATTACTTGTTGACCCTGCAGGTTTGTTGAATTATCACCTGCATCTTGCTTTTGACTAGATTTACTTGTCATTTTTCTGAGTAAATTCAACATTTCCACCCGCCTGAATATTCGTGGAGTTATTTCCCGAGCGTTGTTTCTGACTAATACCGTCGCCCCCCTTTCTTTTGAAAAGAGCAATTACTCCGCCAATGATAAATATTCCTACACCACTGAATACCCAAGTGTGATTGTTACTAATCCATTCGATAATAGTATCCAAGAATTACTCCGATTAAATTCTAACGCCGCGCTCTGCGGCAAATATGGAGCGCAGAGGAAAATTTGTCCACTAGCAACGCCTTGTTATACCGTCTCTCGAGTTACATGTGATTAATTACTTATCTTATAAAATGGTTCAATAGACGCCTTGCCGACTACCTTTCCGGAGAGCTCCCTAGTCATTACATCTTCAAAGATTTTAACCACTAAATGAGGTTCCACTTGGTTAGTATGCTGAAATAAAGCAGCATCATGCATTGGTATTAGTATTTGAACTCCTTCAAGTTCAGAAAGCTCTAA